>NZ_CP047048.1:2417264-2719423 GCF_030408555.1 Corynebacterium aurimucosum
TGGTGAACTTCTCCGCAAAGCCCGTTCCCTGACCCTGGTAGTTGATGTGCCCGGTGATAACGCTGGACCCCACCGGGCCAGCCTCGCCCGGTACTGCGGAGGCGGAGTACCAACCCAAGCGCTGCACATCGCGCGGCGGAATCAGCATGCCGGTATCCGTAACCTGAATCGGGTCCACGGCGGCGAACTCATCGTTGATGCCCAAGGACATGGCACCGAAGCCACGGAACTCACCCGGTGCCGCATCAATCTCCTTATCCTGCTCACCGGAGTCATCCACGAAGGGATCATTGTTCGTCGTCGGTGCGGCTTCCTCCGACTGCTCAGCCACCGTGGACGATGCCGCCGAATCGCCAGCATCGTCATCGTCGCCACCACGGCCGAAGTACACCACCAACTGGACGATCACCAGAACAATAGCAATCAACGCCAGAATGGCCCAGAGTGCTTTCTTACCGCCCTTCTTCTCACCGTCTTCCGGCTTTCTGTGCGCACCACCAGATGGCACCGCCGCGGACGACGATGTCGGCTCGGTTTCCGATTCTGAACCAGAGCCCTGCGCGGGGTACTCCGGGATACCGTTTGGCTCTTCCGAATCAGCCATAACTTCCTAACTCCTTAAATCACACCTGCAGTCAACAGCACCAAACAGCTGACAGCGCGCTTCTAACACACTTCAGTAATAATTTTTCTAATTAAACAATAGATGACAAATCCCCTTCAGCGTTCACGATGAACCCTGGAGGGGACTGCCCTACACAAGTTCTGCCCTTACCAACCCCTGCCCTGTGGGGCTAGGGGCCGGCAGATGAGGCGGACTACTTGATGAAGTCCTTCATGCCAGGCTCAAGCTTGGTCGCACCGGACGGTACGTGCTTGATCTCGACACGCTCAGCATTGGACGGCAGCGGCATGCCAGCGTCCTCCGGCGGGGTAGCGTCCAGGACCGTGACCTCACGGTCATCACGACCGGTGTTGTCACCAGTCTGCTCGGACGGCTCACCAGCGTTGTCACCGGTGGACTCACCATGGTCACCGCCACGGCCGTTCTCCTCGACGACCTCAGAGGTGCCCTTACCACCATCGTGGTCACCACCGTTGCCACCGTTGCCACCATCGATGATGAGCTTGATGAGGCCCAGACCTGGGATGAGCAGCAGCCACCACGGCAGGTCAGACTTCTTCGAGCTGCCATCGTTGTCGTCCTTGTCATTGCCGTCGCCCTTATCCGGGGTCTCGGTCGTGGACTCCGACGGCTCGTCACCCGGCTCGTTCGGGGTCGTCTCCTCACCCGGCTGGTTCGGGGTGGTCTCCTCACCCGGGTTGTTCGGAGTGGTTTCCTCACCCGGCTGGTTCGGGGTCGTTTCCTCACCCGGGTTGTTCGGAGTGGTTTCCTCGCCCGGCTGGTTCGGGGTGGTCTCCTCACCCGGCTGGTTCGGGGTGGTCTCCTCGCCCGGGTTGTTCGGAGTGGTTTCCTCGCCCGGCTGGTTCGGGGTGGTCTCCTCATCCGGCTCGTTCGGGGTGGTCTCCTCACCCGGGTTGTTCGGGGTCGTTTCCTCGGTCGGCTTCGGAACCGTCTGGTTCTGATCGTTGATGTCCTTGTGCTCAGCGATGGGGTTCGGGTTCTCCGGAGTAGCATCCGGGGTCTCCTCGCCATCCTTGTCGACCTCAACAGAAGTCAACTCCTCGAAAGCAACCGCAGCCTCAACCGGCTCCGTCACAGACTCATCAACAACAATCTCAACGACAACTTCGCCGTTAGCAGCATCCGGAGTAAAGGTCTCTTCACCCTCACCCAGAACGGTCTTGCCGTCCTTCTTAGAAATCAGCTCAGCATTAAGGGTGTACTCCTTACCCGGAACCAGACCCTCATACTTCACCGTATCGTTAACCTGCGCACCAGCAACAACCTCAGTTGCACCATTCGCAAAGTCAGCATTCGTCGAAATCTTCGGCTCAACAGGCTTCTTCTCAGAGGTCACAGTCTGAGCCTCATCGTTGATGTCCTTGTGCTCAGCGATGGGGTTCGGGTTCTCCGGAGTAGCATCCGGGGTCTCCTCGCCATCCTTGTCGACCTCAACAGAAGTCAACTCCTCGAAAGCAACCGCAGCCTCAACCGGCTCCGTCACAGACTCATCAACAACAATCTCAACGACAACTTCGCCGTTAGCAGCATCCGGAGTAAAGGTCTCTTCACCCTCACCCAGAACGGTCTTGCCGTCCTTCTTAGAAATCAGCTCAGCATTAAGGGTGTACTCCTTACCCGGAACCAGACCCTCATACTTCACCGTATCGTTAACCTGCGCACCAGCAACAACCTCAGTTGCACCATTCGCAAAGTCAGCATTCGTCGAAATCTTCGGCTCAACAGGCTTCTTCTCAGAGGTCACAGTCTGAGCCTCATCGTTGATGTCCTTGTGCTCAGCGATGGGGTTCGGGTTCTCCGGAGTAGCATCCGGGGTCTCCTCGCCATCCTTGTCGACCTCAACAGAAGTCAACTCCTCGAAAGCAACCGCAGCCTCAACCGGCTCCGTCACAGACTCATCAACAACAATCTCAACGACAACTTCGCCGTTAGCAGCATCCGGAGTAAAGGTCTCTTCACCCTCACCCAGAACGGTCTTGCCGTCCTTCTTAGAAATCAGCTCAGCATTAAGGGTGTACTCCTTACCCGGAACCAGACCCTCATACTTCACCGTATCGTTAACCTGCGCACCAGCAACAACCTCAGTTGCACCATTCGCAAAGTCAGCATTCGTCGAAATCTTCGGCTCAACAGGCTTCTTCTCAGAGGTCACAGTCTGAGCCTCATCGTTGATGTCCTTGTGCTCAGCGATGGGGTTCGGGTTCTCCGGAGTAGCATCCGGGGTCTCCTCGCCATCCTTGTCGACCTCAACAGAAGTCAACTCCTCGAAAGCAACCGCAGCCTCAACCGGCTCCGTCACAGACTCATCAACAACAATCTCAACGACAACTTCGCCGTTAGCAGCATCCGGAGTAAAGGTCTCTTCACCCTCACCCAGAACGGTCTTGCCGTCCTTCTTAGAAATCAGCTCAGCATTAAGGGTGTACTCCTTACCCGGAACCAGACCCTCATACTTCACCGTATCGTTAACCTGCGCACCAGCAACAACCTCAGTTGCACCATTCGCAAAGTCAGCATTCGTCGAAATCTTCGGCTCAACAGGCTTCTTCTCAGAGGTCACAGTCTGAGCCTCATCGTTGATGTCCTTGTGCTCAGCGATGGGGTTCGGGTTCTCCGGAGTAGCATCCGGGGTCTCCTCGCCATCCTTGTCGACCTCAACAGAAGTCAACTCCTCGAAAGCAACCGCAGCCTCAACCGGCTCCGTCACAGACTCATCAACAACAATCTCAACGACAACTTCGCCGTTAGCAGCATCCGGAGTAAAGGTCTCTTCACCCTCACCCAGAACGGTCTTGCCGTCCTTCTTAGAAATCAGCTCAGCATTAAGGGTGTACTCCTTACCCGGAACCAGACCCTCATACTTCACCGTATCGTTAACCTGCGCACCAGCAACAACCTCAGTTGCACCATTCGCAAAGTCAGCATTCGTCGAAATCTTCGGCTCAACAGACTCCCCCTCGTCATCCGGCAGTCCCGGCTGATCCGGCGGCATGACACGCTGTGCATCGAGATCGCCCCTTTCGAGGTTTCCGTCCGGGCCAACAATCGTAATAAATGAATCGGCAGGAGCTGCCGGGATATCGACTGTAGGGTCAGCTACAAATTCAAATCCGTAATCATCAGTTTCAAATCCGTAATCATCAGTGATTCTGAAAGTCTCGATCCCATAGCCTGTAAGCTGTTTAAACTCCTCGGGAGACCCATTGAAATACGGATACCATTCAAAACCTCCGGGCGCCTTGTAGGCACGGTCCTCACCAGTGATTGTTAACACTGCGGCAGTTTGGCTTTTTTGGTCTGCACCAAGAACAGCAGCCAAATACACCGAGTACCGACTGGCCGCGCCCTTGTCTTCACGCTCGGTGGCATCCCGCAATTTCACGGCTAAGTTGATCGCAGCATCACGGAAGCCTTCAGGAATGGGAGCCTTACCGGCAGTTTCAGCTTTGTAGGCGCTGTAGGTATTCATGGGCCCATAAATAGTCGTATCGATACACCATGCCCATCCAACATCGTTAGCCTCGTTCCCCCCGTTCGGCATTACCGGCTACACGCGGCGGCTTTCCCGCCCAGACCAATTCCCCCCACGAGTGGTCAACATAAGGATTCTCTGCTTGCGCTCCCAGCGTCATATTCGGTACGAAGTCAGTTGGCTCAGCCGCATTGGCCTTAGCCCAGGGAACGGTGACCATGGCCGCAATCACTGCTATTGCTGTGAAAACAGCAGTAAGGACCATCCACCCCTCTCTGGAAATATTGCTTAATTTACCCATTGTTTCCCCTTAGAATGATGTGAATGTCTACAAGCTGTTCTGCACAGCAGCAAGTTTCCGCTGAGACAATCTGAAATCTGGACGTAGGGTTTTATGCCCTTACGGGCGATTCTCCTTAAGAATCTCACATAATCTTATAGCCCGCTCAGGATACTATCATCGCTCACAGCTAGCTGCAAGATAGTTGATTTCTGCATAAGCTTTCCCTATACCCCCATCGGGCAATAATTTAGCAGGAAAACGTGCTATGCACACCGCCTTTGGTCCGTTTTTCGCCACTATGCTCCCCTTAATGTTGACACGACACATAGCTTAGATTTTCTTAGGCTAGCTCATTTAAGCTTTCTTAATTTTTGCATAAGCATTTTCTTAAGGCGGTGCTGCGCCGACTAACTTCCCGCACGGAAGATACCCCACACGCATCACCCCGGCCCGCCGGTAAATAGCCCCCAAAAATACGCAGAAGTGGCCGCACGTATCGCACGGCCACTCCAATCACATTCAGCACCCCACTCGCAGTCAAGGCGTGGGGTAACATTCCCCTTAACTTATAACGTCACTGTTTCTTTAATCATCGGTGGAACGCATGAGTTTAGGGTCGACGTCGATAACCGGCTCTGGCACTTCAATGACCTCAATGTCGGAGACGACCGTGGCGGTCGGCTCCACGGGCTGCGAGTCACCGTGAACGGTTCTATCAGCATTCGGCCCGACAGTAATCTTTCCCGCCGCCAGCGCCGCCCTGTCACGGGCGGTCTCAACGTCCTCGGCAGTCGTGGCCACCATGCCCATGCGGCGGCCGGCATAGGCCCACGGCTTACCAAACAGGCGCACATCCGTCTCCTCGTAGGAGAGGGCGGTGTCGAGGCCGGTAAAGGTAACGTCATCAAGCTCCGCGTCTGCGTGCAGAATAACCGCAGCACCGGGGCTGACCAACGTCACGTCGATGGGGAAGCCCAGAATCGCGCGGACATGTAGCTCAAATTCAGAGAAGCGCTGGGTATATCCAGTCAGCATGGCGGTGTCCAAAGGACGCGGAGAGACGGAGGAGAAATACACCTCATCACCCGCAACAAAAAGCTCAACGCCGTAGACGCCACGCCCGCCCAATTCATTGGAGATACGCGCCGCAACGGAGCGTGCGTTCGCCAGGGCATCCTCACTCATCGCCATAGGCTGCCAGGACTCCACCAGATCCCCCTTCTCGTGGCGGTGGCCAATGGGCTCACTGAACCACGTAGCCATCTTGCCCGTAGCCGGGTCAATGGAGCGCACAGCAAGCAGCGTGACCTCATAATCAAAGTCAACGAAGCGCTCCACCACGACGCGCTTATATTCCGAGGACACGTGTCGCACCATGGACCAGGTCTCCTCCACGTCCTCCTCATCCTTTAGAAGAACGTGCCCCTTCCCGGAGGTCGTAATATCCGGCTTCACGATGCACGGCAGTCCCAACTCCCCCACTGCCTCTTGCAGCTCCTCAGCGGACTCAGCAAAGCGATAGGCAGTGACGGGCAGGCCGATGCTTTCAGCTACCTCACGCACGCTCTCCCGACACTGTGTCAGCTCACACGCCCGCGCCGAGGGCACGACGGTGGTGCCGAATTCCTCAATGCGCTTCAGCGCCTCCACCGCGACAGTCTCCACCTCTGGGACCACGTAGTCCGGCTTGATGCGCTCGGTCAGCTCCCACACCTTGTACGGGTCCCTAATGTCTGCGATGTAGCTAAAGTGCGCAAGCTGCTGCGCGGGTGCTCCTGCGTAGCGGTCCACGGCGTGAACCTCAAGCCCTAAGTTCTGAAAGGCAATTACCAACTGCTTGCCCAGCTCACCTGCTCCTAGGAGCAGCACCTTGGTGGCGTTTCCTGTTAGAGGGGTTCCGATCTGGCCTGCGATGTCGCCTACGGTAGTCATTCTCGAATTATCGCATACTTTTAGCACTGCATTGCTTGGCGACGTCCCGTCTCGTTCCCATCATCCGGTTCTAGAGTCTTTAGCAACAACAAAACAGTAAAATCGTCCCATCCCTCTCCATGCGATGGTTTTGGAAGGGGTGGGACGATGAGCGCCCTGGACTAGGCGGCGCCTTACTGATCTTGCATGACGTCGTGGCGCACGATGGTCTGGTCACGTCCGGGGCCGACACCGATGTAGGAGATGCGGCAGCCGGAGAGCTCTTCCAGGCGCAGAACGTAATCCTGAGCCTTCTGCGGGAGCTCCTCAAAGGTCTGGCAGCCCGTGATGTCCTCATCCCAGGCCGGCATGGTCTCAAAGATGGGCTCGGCGTGGTGGAACTCAGACTGGGTCAGCGGCATCTCGTCGTAACGCTTGCCGTCAACGTCATAGGCCACGCAGATGGGGATCTCACCGATGCCGGTGAGCACGTCCAGCTTGGTCAGGAAGTAATCCGTGAAGCCGTTGACGCGGGTGGCGTAGCGGGCGATCACAGAGTCGTACCAGCCGCAGCGGCGCTTGCGGCCAGTATTGACACCGATTTCACCACCGGTGGTCTGTAGGTACTCGCCCCACTTATCGAAAAGCTCCGTGGGGAAAGGACCCGCGCCGACGCGGGTGGTGTAAGCCTTGATGATGCCCAGGGAGGTAGTAATGCGCGTCGGGCCAATACCAGAGCCCACAGCGGCGCCGCCAGCAGTCGGGTTCGAGGAGGTAACGAACGGGTAGGTGCCGTGGTCAACATCCAGCATGGTGGCCTGGCCGCCCTCCATGAGAACGTGCTTGCCTTCATCCAGGGCCTGGTTCAGTTCCAGCTCGGCCTCAATAACCATTGGGCGCAGGCGGTCACGGTAGCTCAGGAAGTATTCCACAACCTGCTCCGGCTCGATGGCCTTGCGGTTGTACATCTTCACCAGCATCTGGTTCTTAATGTCCAAGGCGGACTCGACCTTCTGGCGCAGGATGGACTCATCAAAGATGTCCTGCACGCGGATACCGATGCGCGCGACCTTATCGGCATAGGCCGGGCCAATACCACGGCCGGTGGTGCCGATGGCACGCTTGCCCAGGAAGCGCTCCTGCACGCGGTCCAAGGTCTGGTGGTAGGGCGCCACGAGGTGCGCGTTGGCGGAAATCTTCAGGCGCGACGCGTTAGCGCCGCGGGCTTCGAGGCCATCGATCTCGTCGAAGAGGGCCTCCAGATTAATCACCACGCCGTTGCCCAGGACCGGGGTGGCGTTTTCAGAAAGAATGCCGGCGGGAAGGAGCTTCAGCTCATACTTCTCGCCGCCGACCACGACGGTGTGGCCGGCATTGTTACCGCCGTTGGGCTTCACTACGTAATCGACTTTGCCGCCGAGAATGTCAGTAGCCTTGCCCTTGCCTTCATCGCCCCATTGGGCGCCGACGATGACGATCGCTGCCATGTTTGGTGTCACTTCCTATTTATTGAAGTCAAATACGCACCTACTTTACCCGCCATATTGGTGCAGTGTTGAGTTTGTGACAAGCTCGTCAGGAAATGATGCGCCGTCACACCGGGGAGAGGTTCGTCTCGAATCTCCTTTAAGCCCTCCTAAGCGGTTTCGGTGTTTGAATTAGCACCGTCGCCCTTGTCTTTCTCTTCGATGAAGATAGCGTCATTGGTGAACATCAGCCTCGAATTGTTTGGGGTGCTGATAATGACGCCATCGTCAACAACGGCAATTTGGGCTTCGATGTCATCGACGCCAATTCGGTAGAGACCGTTGCTTTCGATCTTCTTGCCATCAGTTGGGAGGTTGTCGACACCGCCCTGGTTGAAACTGGTTTCTCCCTCCAGCGGACGGAGGCTCACCACATCGAATTCCATATCTTCCGGCAGGTTAGTCTTATCGCTTTTGACGACCCAGGCTCCGTCATCGCCATGTGCACAGTCAATGGATTTTTCAGACGCATCAATACCGCACACCAAGTTCCAGCCATCAGCGGAAATATCGAAGAGCGTTTCGCCGCGGAGATCCTCCTCATCCTGGGCTAGATCCGCCGAGTCGGTGGTCTCTGACTTGACGTCAATGAAGAAGATGTCCGAGTTCACGCCGTCGAAGGAATTTTCCATCGACGTGGCTTCGGTGCCCGGACGCTTGTTTACTTTGCCCTCGACACCGACGATGTCGCCATCGGTCTCGGACTCATAGGTATAGCCTTCACCATCCTCTTCCACCTCTAAGGAAGAGGACGTGATGTAGAGGGCATCCTCGTCCCTGAGAGCACCCTTGGAAAAGAAGACGGGAACCTTGACATCCTTCCCATCAAACTTGCCTTCCAACACCACATAGCTGAGGAACTTACAGGGATCATATTCATCCTCACCGACGCTCACGTCTTCAAATTTCTCAGTGGATCCCTTCACGTAGGCTTCTTCATTCTCTAGGACCTTACTGAGTTTGGTGTCCTCGAGTTCTTGCTTCTCGTCGCAGTCAGCGTTGACGCTTGAGGAGGATGCACTGCTGGACGTCGAGGTGGCCTTAGAAGAAGTAGTCGTCGCAGAACTCGTCGTCGACTCAGCGGCGGCCTCAGTGAATGCCGGCTCCTCGGTTTCAATTAGCGAACCTCCCATGAAGCTGCACGAGCTCATCAAGAGACCAGCGGTGGATACAAGCGCAAGGGTTGTCATACGGGCGGACATGGTGATTACCTCCAGCTGTTAGACAAAGAAGAATTGAGTGGAAGAGTTGAGTATTAAGAAGTTTGGCGTTGCCTTGGAGCCTACTGGCAGAATGTGACGCGCACTACTTTTCTGGGGAAAGCTCCGCTGTTTGTGCGTCACTGAAGGAGCTTTTTAGCCAAGCCCTTCCAACGCTTCTATGCTTCTTGTATGATCTGTGCACTTTTAGACTGCGGCGGCCACCTCACCGACGCTCATACCACTGCACTCACTGAGACTGCCCGGCACGGAGTACGTATCGAGTACTTCCGCGTCGCGGAGGTTCCCAGCCGGCAAGAGCTGAAGACTATTGATGCACTGGCCAAGGAAATCCTGCCGGAGGACCCCACCCCATCGCTGGATGAGATTGCCGCGCAACCGGACGTGAGCCACCTCGGCGCACCGGGGCCAGCACCGCAAGCCCCATTCCTGAACGAGTCGCTGCGCATCGTGGTGATCGGCAACGATGCCGCTCTTAGCGCCGTACTGACCCGCATGATGCGAGCGGATTACCTGTGGGCCGAGGTGGGCTTCGTCCCCACCGGCGAGTACTCCACCGCGGCGATGAATTGGGGCCTGAAAACACACGAAACCGGCCAGGGTCTTGCCGACCAGGTCGCGGTTGTCGAGGAGGCGCTCTCCTTTGCCCTGACCGCACCGGTCAAGCCGGTGCCGCTTATCCGCAACGATGCGGGCCTTGCCGTGACGGGTTCGGCAACGATTGCGGAATGGTCGAATGAGGAAATAACCGGGGAAATTATCGTCGACGATGCCATACTACTGCGTGCTGACCGCAAGAAAAATGTCTTCGGCGCAAAGCTCGTACCAATGACAGATGCGCCGGGCATCGTGGCGGCGAAGGCGGTTACCAGTTTTGAGGCGGACGCAGCACCGCGCCGTGGACTCTTCGCCCGCCTGCGCAAGCCTGCCCAACCGGGCCAGCTCGACCCCGCCAGCGTCATACAGGGCCGAGCGGTGCAGGCCGGGGGGCCGTCACTAAGCGTGAGCGTCGATGGAGTCCGCGCCAAGCGGCCGGTCAAGCGCGTGACGTTCTACCGTCACCTGCGGGACCTACAGATAGTGCGGCCCTAATTCACTTCCCAGCCTTCGAACAACTGCCCTCAACTGCAGCGCCACTATCTGGGAAAGCGGGCACGATTCTCGGGTTGAATGTAAAACGAAAGGAGGATTCGGCCAGCATTACCTTTTCGGCACTAGGCTCGAAACCGAATCCTCACCGCATGCGCATTGTGCAATGCACCTAGGCGGTCTGCGGAAGACTCTACCACTCTCAACTCCCGAAAGAACAAACCCATGCCACTAACGCACAAAATTTCTTGGGTATCTGATGCCAGATTCGCCCCATACCTCGAAGAATGCGGAACGGTGGAAGAGGCATGGAAGCTCTATGAACTGAACGCACAAATCGCAGCTGCGCTGTCTGAAGTAATTCATCACACAGAAGTCTTGCTTCGAAACGCTATGAGCGATTCACTTGCCAACGCTCACCCATTTGACTTCGGCTGGAACCAAGATTCTTTCGATATTTCAGCACTATCAACGAAGCTAGCTAAGAAATACAAGCGCCCTGTCACCAAAGACGACATCATCGCGCATCTGAACATGGGGTACTGGGCTTCACTTCTTTCCACGAAATCCGATGCCAATGAGGAAATCTGGAGAAAATACCTTCGCAACGCATTTCCAGGCCAAGGCAGCAGAAAGATAGTTGCAGCCCTGTTGACAGACCTCAATGTCCTTCGAAACCGGTGTGCGCATCAGGACTCACTTCTCAACGTGGATCCAACCGTAGAATTAAAGAAAATTCTTAGACTCGCCAGTTGGATAGACCAAGATGCAAGGCTATGGCTAGAAAACCTCGAACGTGTTACCAAGCTGGCTGCTCAACGCACACCAAAACTCAACACCGCCATCTTGGGACATGCCCGTGCTGTCAAGGGGTGAATGCGCCACTTCGACCGGGAGGTAGTTGTGACGCGTTGGACTCCGAAGGATGTTAAGGATGCTGCTGTTGAGCGAGTGGCTGCGGGCGAGGCAGTTAGCCTGGTCGCGCGTGATGTCGGTGTGGGCCCTGAAACTGTTTACGGATGGTTGAGGGTAAGAGGTGTCGAACCTCCTGGCAGGCGTGCGAGTCGTCTGCGTGATCCGTTTGTCCGTGAGGCCGTTGGGTTGGTGTGTGCAGGTATGTCGATCAATCAAGCAGCACAGACTGTTGGATTATCGACTGGCGTGCTTCACAGTAGGTTAAAGAAAGCTGGTGTAATCGAAGTACGGCCTAGACGCGCCCGCTTGTCACCTGATGAACGTGTCCAGGCCGTGGAGCGAGTGCTTGCTGGTGAGAGCTGTCAGACGGTGGCTGATGCGGTCGGTGTGCATCCTTCCACGGTGTATCAGTGGATAAGGAAGCAACGGTATGCGGAATTACGCCGGCAGCGACACCGTCGAACGCCTGATGAGGCGGTGGTGTCTATGCCAGATACCGGCAAGAAGCTGGGTAAAGATACTGTTATGCCAGCACCGATGAAAGCTCAAGCCATTGATGGATTTCCTAGCGGCGTATTCGACAAACACGCCTTAGTAGGGCGTGGTCGCAGGCTTACTGTTGAAGACCGTGTTGCTATTGAAGCGGGATGTCGTGTCGGTGATTCGGCACGTGCTATCGCACAGAAAATAAATAGGCACCACAGTGTCGTCGCCCGTGAAATCACCCGTAATGGTTGGAAGATTATCGATGAGGACGGCACAGAGCAGCTGCGGTATAACGCCCACAACGCTGCTGTTTCTACTGCTGGTCGGATGGTGCGGCCAAAACTACGCAAGCTCGATGAAAGCCCAACGCTTCGGGGTGTAGTGATCGATTGCCTTGCCCGCAGGTGGTCACCTGGGCGCATTAGTGCATGGCTTGAGCATGCTTTCAGCGATGATGAAAGCATGCGTATTTCCCACGAAGCGATCTACAGTGCCTTATACATTCAAGGTAAAGGCAGCCTGCGAGCCGAGCTTGAAGAAGTCATGAAGACTAAAGACGTACTTATCCGCGGCGGCGCAACACGCAAGAGTCGTGCCCGAAACGCTGGCGTGTTAACCGGTCGCCCTTGGATCAAAGGTGCTGAGATCACCCACCGCAACCCGGAAGCTGATGACAGGGCTATCCCCGGGCACTGGGAGGGCGACCTTGTCATTGGTAAAGGCGGCAAAAGCGCACTGATTACCCTAGTAGAGCGCACCAGCCGCTACACCCTGCTTGGACACCTCCCCGATGAGCACAGTTCACAAACCGTGGTCGCAACCTTGCAGGACATGGTCAAAGACCTCAACATCGAGCAGCTAAAAACCATCACATGGGACCAAGGGGCAGAAATGGCTGTCACAGCACAGGTCCAGATCAAAGACGGCTGCCAGGTGTTTTTCTGCGACCCGCACTCACCGTGGCAGAGACCAACCAACGAGAACACCAACGGCGAGATCAGGCGCCGGTTCTACAAAAAAGGCACCGACTTTGCCACCGTCACACCCGAACATGTCGCGTGGGTACAAAATGAGCTCAACGAAACACCCCGACAAATCCTCGGCGGCGCAACCCCACGTGAAATACTTAACGAACTATTCAAGCGTGGCGCATCCACCGCTTGATTCCGCCGCCGACGATTCTCTTTTCACCTTTTATCAAAGGGTAGGTGCCGTCATCCTGGAAGCCTCCACGCCTCTTGCGAAAGTGGATTACATTGGCTTCTATTTCAGCCAGAAAATCGTCGGAATCTTTCCAAAGGTCTTAGACATTGAAATCGCTTCCAGCTGGAATAAAAAGACTTCAGATGCGCTTAAGAAATCATCCGACCCCGAGGAAAAACGCCTCGGGAAAATTATGAGCCACGCGCTCTCTGATCCATTCGTTAAAAGCTACCCTCCAGAGAATACGTACAAGGTTTATCATCTCAGTGGGTCCAAGCATCCCTCAACTCTCACTACCGCTGAAAAGCAAGACATCGTGCACGAAGCTAGCGGTCGTGGATCCGCATTTGTGAAGAGACCTCGGTACTTCCAAAGCAGTTCGCTATTGGCCGCCAGAGTCACTTCTGATTTGCCCTCACCGAGCAAATAGCTCGAATTTCCTCCAAAATTCTCACTGCCCGAGTCTCAAACCCTAATCCTCTTCCCAGACCTCCGGCGGATAGGCCGGGTGCTTGGAGGTGGGCACGAGCTGCGCCACGGCTGACTCGCGGGACATGCCGCACACCATGAGCAGGTCCACGATGATGGAGCGAGTCTGGGCCAGTACGGCATAGGCGGAGAGCACTGCTTCCTCGCCGGCGATGTCCATCGAGCAGCGGGCACCTAGCTGGCGCAGGCGGTTGACTATTTCCGGAATGGCTTGCGCTTCATCCACGCGGCGCTCATGCGC
This sequence comes from Corynebacterium aurimucosum, assembly GCF_030408555.1. Taxonomy (NCBI): domain Bacteria; kingdom Bacillati; phylum Actinomycetota; class Actinomycetes; order Mycobacteriales; family Corynebacteriaceae; genus Corynebacterium; species Corynebacterium aurimucosum. The sequence goes on from NZ_CP047048.1 coordinate 2,430,746, forward strand.
TGTTTGGTGGGTATAGAGGTCGGAGAGCTCCATCGTGATTTCAGCAAGTTCGTCGATGATCTCAACTTGCTCGGCGGTGGCTTGGTCGCCGTCCTCGGCGAGAACAAGCGCACGGCGGGAGAGCACGCGGGTGCCACGGACCATGTTGTCAACAGGAGTGAGGATGCGCTCCAGGGAGCGCACGGTGCGCTGCGTGCTCCACAGGAAGGGTGATAGCCGTGCAGTCTCCGCACCACCTTTGGTGGCGTTGAGCATGTTGTTGATGTCATCCTGCGTGCCGCGCACGGCATCGCGGGCCTCAGTGATGGTTTCGGGGTCATTCTCCTCTAGTCCCTTGGCCACATCAGACAGGACCAGTGAGGTAATGCCCAAGACTTTCGAGACTTCCGAGCGCCCTGCGCGCAGGGGCGAGGAGGGGATCAACACGATCATTGTGAGGCCAATGACCGCGCCGATGATGGCGTCAATGGCGCGGGAGAGCCCACCCATTTCTTCCGGTGGAAGAATCGTGGCGATGAGGATGGCCGCGATGACGATCTGGTTGCTCACCAGCTGCGAGCTGGTGACAAAGGAGCCGATAATCAGGGCCAACCCGATGATGATGGTCATATGGATAGGCCCGGTCCCGAGGGCATCGACAAGCAGCGTGCCCACCAGCACGCCCACGATGCCGCCAATGGACATGTCGATGGCGCGCTTGAGGCGATCGTTGCCAGATAGGCCCAGGATGATGATCACGGCCATCGGTGCGAAGAAAGGCTGATCGTGGCCGAAGAAGTCGTGTGCCACGTAGAAGGCCAAGCCCGCACCGAGGGTGCACTGAAGCATAAACACGAGCCGGTTGCGGATACGCGTGAGGCGCGCTTTGAGTGACTTATCCACCAACCGCAGCTGCTCGCGGGTAGTTTTGCGAACGCGCTTGACGGTACTTGACGAACTCGACGTTTCCTCAGCCATGGTTTCCGTATTTTACTCATAACTGAAAACCATGGCTGTGCGAACTACCACAGGCCTAAAAGCATCCACCAAGGAATACCGATACAGAGCCAGATTAGAACGTACAAGGCTCCGAGGACGCCGCCGACCTTCCACCACAGGCCCAGATCCACATAACCGGAGCCGTAATAAATCGGTGCAGGGCCATTTCCGTAGTGAGTAAGACAACCGAAAATCGTTGGAATCGCTCCGAGGAAGACGGCCAATGGCACCCCAGGAAGGCCCAGGGCTAAGCCGACGCTGAAGAAGACTGTGAACATGGCTGCGGTATGCGCTGTACCAGAGGCAAACATATAATGCGCCAGTGCGTACAGAATTGTGAGCAGAGCAAACGTGCCCAGCGTCCCCATGTTAAGCCCCTCTACCCACGAACCGACGTTGTCTCCAAACCAGCCAACAAAGCCAAGCTCGTTCAGCTGCGTGCCCATCATGACTAAGGCAGAGAACCATACGAGCGTGTCCCACGCTGCTTTCTCAGATTTCATGTCCTTCCAGGTCAGGGCACTGGTCAAGAGCAAGATGCCGAGCCCTAAGAAAGCTACTGCCGTAGCAGAGACAAGACGCCCGCCAAAGATCCACAGGACAATCATGAGGAGGAAAACTCCCAGCGTGACCCACTCTGAACGCCGCATAGGCCCAAGCGCCGCCAGGTCCCGTGCGGCTGCTGCCGGGGCCTCCGGGGTCTTGGTCAGCTCAGGTTTGTTCATGGCATAGACCACAAGCGGTACGAGCAACACGCCTACCATTGCCGGTACTGCAGCCGCGAGGAACCAGCCGCCCCACGTAATCGACACGTTGTCATTTGCTGCAAATTTCGCTGCCATTGCGTTGGGAGCAGCACCGGTGAAAAAGACAACGGACACCGCGAGATTCATGTTGTAGCCGGTCAATGCGAGATAGCTGCCGATGCGGCGGAACGTACTCGGATCGTTTGGGTCTGAGCCTGAACTCAAGCAAATGGACTTGGTAATGGGATATACAATTCCGCCGGCGCGGGCAGTGTTTGAAGGGATGAATGGGCTGAGAGCAAGATCCGTTAACCCGAGCCCATAGGCCAAGCCTAACGTCGATTTACCAAACAACCGCACGAAGCACAGGGCCATGCGTGTGCCTAAACCCGAGGTAATCACTGCCCGGGAGACGAAGAACGCGGATACAATGAGCCAAATTGTGGAATTGGAAAATCCAGACAACGCCAACGACATTGACTCGCCAGGCTCCCCTGGTGCGAGGACTTGAGTGCCCGCGCATAACGCGATAGCGACAACAGACAACGCACCCATGGGAGCTGCCTTGATGATGATTCCCACGATGGTCGCGAGAAATATTGCCAAAAGGTGCCATGCATTCGGCTGAAGTCCTTCAGGAGTGGGCACAAGCCATACGGCAACGCCTACCCCCACCGCTATGGCAAGACCGATGGGGTGAACCTCAGCAGAAGGTGGGCGCTCCGCTACCGCATGATGATCCTCCGGAGGTGTGTCCGTAGGAAGCACGGCACTCATTTGATGTACCTAACCTTTTCGTACAGATCCTCGAGGATCGTCTCCTTGCGTGCGTTGTACTCTTCCTTTTTCTGGGTATACAAGTTGTTGCCGTTGGCATCGATGGACACAATGAGTGGCCCAAATTGCTTCACCCGCATTACCCACAGGGCCTCAGGCATCCCGAGCTCACGCCAGTAAGACTCTTCGACTTCCTCAACTTCAGTTGCCGCGATGACCGCGTTTCCCGCGGGGAACACGCAGTGCAACGCACCAAATTCCTTGCAGCCTGCCTCAGTATTAGGCCCCATAGAGCCCTTGCCGACGATTAGGCGCACACCGGTCTGCTCGATGAAGTCATACTCAAACATTTCCATGCGCATGGAGGTCGTGGGGCCCACGGAAACCACTTCATACTTCTCGTCACCGTTGCGGTCAGTGCCTTCCACCTTCTGCATGATGGGCCCAGCGTGAAGAATTGCGCCGCCCTTCAAATCAATAGGCAATTCGCGGCCCAGCTCGACGACACGACGGTGGCCTACGTCGCGGCATGTCACGATGTAGCCATCGAGGAAGATGACATCGCCAGCTTTGATGTCTTGGAGGTCCTCTTGCGAGATGGGAGTAGTGAGAGTCTTGGCAGTAGTGTTCTCGCTCATGATGAATCCTTCTTTCAGAGAATACGGTGTTTAAAGCTCGAAGCCGGAGTGCGTCAGCAGGCGGTAGTTGAGATCACGGTCCAAATGGATGGTGCCACGGCGGTGAGACCAGCAACCGGTATTGACGGCGACCGAAAGGACGGACGGGTGACGAGCAGAGTTCTCGATGTTGACGCCCATGACAGAACGCTTACCTCCCAGACCCTGTGGTCCGAGCCCCAAGTCGTTAATGGCGGTCTCCAGGTTCTTCTCCAACTCGGCGACAACCTCGTTCTGATTGTGGGACTGCACCGGGCGCATCAGCGCGAGCTTGGACATGAAACCAGCCGTATCGATGGACGTTCCAATACCAACACCAATCAGCATTGGTGGGCAGGCGTTGACGCCGTAGGACGTCATGACATCCAGAATGAACTTCATCGCCGCCTCATAGCCCTCGCCTGGCATCAGAGTCTTTCCCTGGCCAGGTAGAGAACATCCGCCACCGGCGAGGTAGACGTCGAGCTCAAGTTCATCCGAACCAGATATCAGCTCGGTATAGAGCCACGGGGACTTGGTGCCGATGTTGGTACCAGGGTTGTACTCGTTGAATGTTTCAACAGAGTTGCGACGCAAAGGCGCCGTCTCTGAGGCGATACCAATCGCCTCCTTCATCGCGGGCTCGAGCTCCGAAAGGTACGGGAACTCGGTACCTACACGTGCGAAAATTTGGATCTGTCCGGTGTCCTGGCATGACGGGCGGTCCAGGTCGAGCGCAAGCTTCTGGTTGCGCTGCATGGTCTTGTAGATCATCTTTGCCATGGGCTGGTCTTCTTCCTCTGCCAGCTGGCGAAGACGCTCAGTGACGTCGTCTGGAAGACGCTTCGATACCAAGTCGGTGAATTTGGCAACACGATCGATCAGAAGCTGAACTTCAGGGCTGAACTGGTGCCCGAGCTCGGAAGGTTTCTTGGTGGACGGAGCGAACTCAATCTCTACCGGCACTGTCGACGTGCTCGGAGTCTCTGCACGCCGGGTAGCGCGCTGTGGAACACCGCGCAGTACTTCAGATTCAGTGGTCGTCATGGTGAGTTTCCTTTGCTATCCAGGGGACTGAACAACTCCAGAATCTCCCAATACCTACGCACCCGGCATCCCAAAACTTTGGGACTCTACGCTGCGTTTATGCAGTACAAACGTTATATTTACCCCCAATTCCAGTAGCGCTCCGAAAGAATTACCGCTTTTACCGGATCTACCGCGTCATCCCGTTCCGCACCGTGTCTGCCAGATTTTCGGCCTGTTGTGACACTTCTGCAAGCAGAGACTGGAGCTGCTCGCGTTCAGCTGCCACACGCCCTTCTGCGCTTTCACCCGCGAACTCGGAAAGAGTATCGCGAACAAAGGAATCGGTGGTGCTCACAAAATATTCGTGAAATCGTTCATCCACCGCTGCCACATTGACACCAGTCTTTTCTACCGAACGCAGCTGCTTTCGGTACTGGCTCGCCGTTTTGCTAAACGCTCTTCTAAAAGCCAAGCTGAGTGCCTTGTTATCTGGAAATCCTGCGGCCAAAGCAACGTCAGTAATGGGCCAATCGGTCCGGCGTAAAAGCTGTACGGCTTCGGCTAACCGCACCCTCGTGATGTACTCACTAACTGGAATCCCTACAACGGAGCTAAAGAGATCTGAGAAATAGGCCGGTGAATAGCCGGCGAAGTCAGCAAGGTTTCGCAGCGTTATCTTCTGTTGATAATGCTCATCCACGTATTCAATCACTCGCCGCATTTCCTGGAGTCGCTCTGCATCAGCCGATCGTGCTGCTGGCGCGTCACCTTCAAAAAAGTCCCGATAAAGAACTGCACATATGGCTGCTAAACGCGATTCTTGCGCAACCTCTTTGCTTAGAGAATCGACCTTCTGCGCCTCTAACATCATCTGCGACGACAGCTTCCGTAGTTCACTAATCCCCAGGTGAGTGCCCGAAAAATCAGTGGAACAACAAGAAAATTGGGGGATGAAGCCGCGATTGAAGCTGGCTACGTAGGAGGTGTCGAGATGAATTAAAAGCGCCTGCGCGCTGGCTGTTCCTTCGCGAGGCTCCAGAGACATCGTGGCGTGTCCTTCGTTGGAATTGAATAGGACGACATCTCCGCGAGAGAGTACCCGGGTTCCCGAGGCTCGGTTAATTTCAACGCTTCCGCCAAGGATAGTGAGAAGCTCGATGGGCGAATGCCAATTGTAGTGGTATGAACCGATGTCGTAGACGTACTGACGCCAAGCTGCAGAGCGAGCAGGTGGGGTATGTTCAGCATAGAACTCGGACATGACTTTTATGGTAACCGTTGGGAATTGTGCAACGACAGTGTTTCGAATTGATTGCCCCTTCGAAACGCCCCCACACAAACGGAAGAATTTTTCTACGCTAGGACCAGTGAGCGGCGACAAGCATCGGCGGTAAGTGTCGCAGCCAGGAACAACCCACAGGTACGGCTAGAGAACACAAAAGGCACGATGGCTTCCCCATTTTAAAGAATGGAAGAATTTATCGTGCCTCAGTGCTAGAACGGCGAGGTACCGCTACAAGAACGGCACCGTCAACCGCAGCGTGGAACCGCTACTTAGAAACGGTCTTGCCCACGGAGTGCAGGTCCTGGCAGGCCTCAACCACGCGGTCAGCCATGCCCTGCTCAGCCTTCTTGAGGTAGGAGCGCGGGTCGTAGACCTTCTTGTTGCCTACCTCGCCGTCGATCTTGAAGACGCCGTCGTAGTTAGCGAACATGTGGCGTGCAACCGGGTTGGTGAAGGCGTACTGGGTATCGGTGTCAACGTTCATCTTGATGACGCCGTAGCGCAGGGCCTCCTCGATCTTCTCCTTCTCGGAGCCGGAGCCGCCGTGGAAGACGAAGTCGAAGGGCTGGGAGCCTTCCTCCAGGCCGAGCTTCTTGACAGCAACCTTCTGGCCCTCGTCGAGGACCTCCGGGCGCAGCTTCACGTTGCCCGGCTTGTACACGCCGTGGACGTTACCGAAGGTAGCGGCCAGCAGGTAGCGACCCTTCTCACCGGTACCGAGGGCGTCGACGGTCTTCTCAAAGTCCTCCGGGGAGGTGTAGAGGTTAGCGCCGGCCTTGGCCTCAATGCCGTCCTCTTCGCCGCCGACGACGCCGATCTCAACCTCAAGGATGATGTTGGCGTTGTGGGCCTTCTCGAGGAGCTCCTGAGCGATCACGAGGTTCTCATCGATCGGGATAGCGGAGCCATCCCACATGTGGGACTGGAAGAGCGGCAGCTCGCCGCGGTCAACGCGCTCCTGGGAGAAGGCGATCAGCGGGCGCACGTACTCATCCAGAACTTCCTTCTGGCAGTGGTCAGTGTGCAGCGCAACGTTAATGCCGTAGTGCTGTGCAGCCTCGTGAGCGAAGGCAGCCAGTGCCTTGGCGCCGGCAACCTTGTTCTTCACGGACAGGCCGGAACCGAACTCCGCGCCGCCGGTGGAGAACTGGATGATGCCGTCGGACTCAGCCTCGGCGAAGCCGCGGAGAGCGGCGTTGATGGTTTCGGAGGAGGTGCAGTTGATTGCCGGGAATGCGAAGCCGCCCTTCTTGGCGGTATCCAGCATCTGGTTATAAACCTCAGGGGTTGCAATAGGCATGAAATTCCATCCTTTGGAGTTGCTGTGCAGTAAGCCGTGCCGTCTCACAAACCAGCGAAACAACACGTTCCAACACCCAAGTATGCCTGTTATTGTGGTTTTCCGCCGCGAGATGCGATGTGACCTCACTTAAACACCGCTCCGCATGGGCAGGAATCCCCCGACCACCTGGGGAAACGCTGCTATTTCTTGGATTCTGACTTGTACTTCACAATCCGGGTACAGGCCTCCAACAACATCCAACCGGACAACTGAACGGACAAATCGCGCTCAGCCACGCGGATAATGCCCATCTTCTGGCTCAATGACGAGGGGCCGAAACCGTAGTTATGGGGAAGCTTCGCATCCGCGGTCCAATCGGAACCGAAGATGGGCAAGCCGTCTACCTCTAGGCGGTGTTCCCACACGGATTCCGCCGAGGCCGTCACGAGGCGAGCGGCCAGCTTCTTGGTTGCGCGGTTGGCCGGGGAATCGCCCGGCAGGCGCACCGCTACGTCCGCCAGGTAGCGAGCAAGGATGCCCTTGAAGAGGCCGCCGTCGCCGTCGCCAGTCTGCCAATCGATGACGCCCGTGTACGTCGCCATGCCCGTGGCCACCGCTTGGACCAGGCCGCGGATGCGGGTGGTGTAGTCCATCATGTCTGCGGCGAGTTCGGCCTCGTGGACAGAGTCGATATCCTCCACGGAGCGCAGGCCGGTCTTCTCCCGCAGCGCCAGCACGATTTCCAAGCAGGCACCGAGCACCACGCCTTGGCAGTAGGGGTGGATGTTGCGGACGATCTCCTGCCCATCCATACGCATGCGGATGCCGTCCATGACGAAGCCATCGTCGTCAATCAAGTGATCGTAGATCCAGTCCACGATGTGGCGGGCCTCGTCCACGCGCCCCATGCGGGCCAGCATGATGGCGCCCGGCCCGTTCGAGGGGACGTTGAGGAAGGTCTCGCCTTCGCGCCAGGGCAGCACGCCGACCTGGGTGTCGATGCCATCGCGGATGTTGTGCTGCAGGGTGCCCAACTTCTTGTAGGGGCGCTGCTTCTTGAGCTCACCGGCCCGGGCGATGGCTAGGGCGAGCCATGCTTTGTCGTCGTAGTAGCGGTTCTTCGTCAGCGCACGGAGATTGCGCACATGGATGCCGCGGATGGTGTCAGCGATGCGCGCGCGGCGGGCTTTGGTGTTTTTGCGCAGGGCCGCATCAACGAGACAGTCCAGATAATGCGCCTGCCACCAATAATGCCAATGCACAAAGAGTGATTCCTTGGTGGTGGGTGGCCAACTCACCACGGCAAGGTTGGTACGGGGCAAGCCCCACACGGCCTGCGCGTGGCGCTCATTGATGGCTGTTTCCGCAAGGTCGGCGCGGTGGGACCATTTCTCTAACACTTTTGTCTCATCATTCTCACAATGTGAATTCGTTACCTAGATGTAAACACAGTGCGCGGGATCTCACCAAGCTTTTGATAAATCGGCGTGCTGCCGAATCCATGCATGCATGGCAATGCCTGCGGCCACGCCCGCGTTGATGGAGCGAGTAGAACCAAATTGCGCGATTGAGCAGGTCATTACTGCTGCGTCCTGGGCTTCCGGGCTGACGCCTGGGCCTTCCTGTCCGAAGAGGAGCAGACAGCGCTCAGGCAGCTCAGCGGTTTCTAGGGGGACACACCCGGGGGTGTTATCGATGGCCACGACGGTCAGTTCCTGGTCCGCCGCCCAGGCCATCAGCTCAGTAACATCCGCGTGGTGCATGAGGTGCTGGTACCTGTCGGTGACCATGGCGCCGCGCCGGTTCCAGCGGCGGCGTCCCACAATGTGGACGGTGTCGACGGCAAAGGCGTTGGCAGTGCGCACCACGGTGCCGATGTTGGAATCGTTTTCGAAGTTCTCGATGGCGATGTGCAGCGCATGCCGGCGCTTATCGATATCCTCCCGGATCGCCTCGCGTGTCCAGTAACGGTAGGCATCGACGACATTGCGGCGATCCCCCTCCGCGAGCAGTTCGGGATCGTATTTCTCCGCTTCGGGGCCTTCGGGCAGCGGGCCTTCCCACGGGCCAACACCGTGGCGGCCCTCGTTCCACTCGGTGGGGCCTTTGGCTGCCGCCTCTTCCTCGGGCTTAGGCAAGGTCAAGATCCTCAAGGCCCAGCAGGTAGCGGTATTCCAGGCCCTCGGCGGCAATGGCTGCGCCGGCATCGGTGTTGCGGTCCACCACGGTGGCCACTCCGACGACCTCGGCGCCTGCCTTACGAAGAGCCTTCACGGCGGTCAGCGGCGAGTTGCCGGTCGTGGTGGTGTCCTCGACAACGAGCACCTTCTGGCCCTCGACGTTGAAGCCCTCAATCTGACGCTGCATGCCGTGCTTCTTGGCTTCCTTGCGAACAACGAAGGCGTCGATATCGCGGCCATCGGCATGCATGATGGACAGCGCGACCGGGTCCGCGCCCATGGTCAGGCCACCGGCGGCAGCATAATCCCAGTCAGCGGTGAGCTCACGCAGCAGCGAGCCGATAAGACGCGAGGCCTCGTGCTGCAGGGTGGCGCGGCGCAAGTCCACGTAGTAGTCAGCCTCCTTGCCAGAGGACAGCGTGACCTTGCCGTGGACGACGGCCAGCTCCTTCACCAGTTCTGCTAGGCGTTGCTTCTTCTGCTGATCCAGGCTCATCGCTCGCTCCTTAAAGTCTGTGGCTGTTCGGCCGTGAAAAATCCGCTCTGTAGTTTACCCTCTTCCCGCACGGTTGCCCGCGACTAGTGCTGGTGCTCGGCTGTGACACCTGGCTGCGGCGCCTCGCCGCGGCGGCAGGCTGGCGGGTCTAGTCGAAGATGGAGGAGCCGCCATCGAAGCGGCGCGGCAGGCGGGCCTGATTGTTTTCGTGGGTGGGGCGCTCATGGCCATCGGCAATCGCGTCGACTTCATCCGCACCCAGGCTGGAGTGGTCAATGGTGCCGCGGGCCTCGCTGGTGGTGCGGCTCGGCATGACCACCGGCTCGGTGGGGCGCTGGATGGTGGGGGCGTCGAGGGAATCATCGCGGTCCGGAACCGCCGTGGGCCCGGTGGGTTCCGGCTGCGGAGGTTCCGGGATGTCGCGGCTGGGGTCCAGCTCATCGACGCGCAGGACCTGAGCGGCTTCGGAGCGCGGTGGAAGAACGCGAGCAGCATCGGCGAGCAGCGACAGCGGTTCGAGCAGCTCTTCCCACTCAGCGCTGCGGGCCTGCCGGGTAGTTTGGGCCAGCACCCACTCCCCTTCCAGCCACACGGCAGTCACCGCGGCGGGTAGATGATTCAACGCCGTACTCACTCGGGTATCGATGAAGCGCTGGCCCACGCCAGCATCGGAGGAGAAAACCTCGAAACCTTCCTCCTCACGCACGTACAACAGATCCTCGGAGAGGTTTTCGATCTCCTCGCCTGCTCGGCGGAAATCCACCACGATATCGGAGGCCGCGCCGGTGCGCATAGCCATAACGGGGATAGCACCCATATCGAAGAGCAGCGTCTCGTGCCCCCGGACAGTTCCGGCGACGATGTCGCGGGGTTCGTGGCCGCGGGCGGCAGCGCCGCGGGTCCACTCATCCGCCAGGTAGGAATCATGCTTGAGGTATTCCCAGCCGCGCTGCTGGCCAAAGGCCTTGCGCTCACGGCGGGCACTGCCCGGCACGAGGTACTTGGCGCGCTCTGCGCGCTCCGCAAAGCTGGGTGCGGCAGCCTGCGGTTCGGCGGCCGGTTCCTCACTGGGCTCAGCGGCGGCCGGTTCTTCAGCGGCATCCGCAGTTGGCTCGGTTGCCGGCTCAGCCACGGGGTCTGGCTCCGGCTCGGTAATGATGTCGGGCTCTGGAGCAGGCTCAGGTTCCTCGGCGAGCGCGGGCTCTGAGGGGGAGTCAGGGGTGAGTTCAGGCGCAGCGGTATCGGCCGCTGTGGTGGTTTCGTCGGCGGAGAGCGCGGCGCGCTGGCGCTGGTCCAGCCAGAGCACGATGAGACCAGCCGCGAGCGCGACGGCGGCGAGGGATAAGAGTACAAAAGGCATCACTGCCTGACTCTAATCGCCCGGCGCGCTCGATCTGCGCTGACGCGCTGGTCACGCGCGGATTCTAGACGTGCTCGCGGTCGCCACGCTCCACCGGATTCTTCGGGTTGGCTGACCACTGCGACCATCCGCCCACGAAGTGGCGCAAGCCGGTAAAGCCCACGTGTTCCAGCACGGCGATGGTAAGCGCGGAGTGGTTACCGGATCCGGAGTAGATGATGGCGCCGTCCACGTTCTCCTTGGTCACACCGTGCTGCTCAAGGATTTCGAGGATTTCTTCTTTGGACTTCCACACGGTGACGTCCTGTGTGTGGAAGAGGCGCTCCGGAAGGTTGACTGCACCCGGGATGTGGCCGGCCTTCAGGTCGAGGTTCTCGCGGCGGCCGGCGAAGCGGTTGCGCGTGCGAACGTCGAGAAGCAGGCCCTTATGCTCCTTGACCTCATCGATGGTGGCCGTGGGCATCGACCCCGTGGTCACTTCAAAGTCCGAGGGCATGCCCAAGTTACCCGGGCCGGTAAGGGTGGGCAGGGACTGGGCACGCCAGTTGGACAGGCCGCCGTCGAGGATGCGGACGTTGCGGATGCCGGCCCAGCGCAGGGTCCACCACGCACGGCCAGCGAAGAGTCCGCGGCCTTCGTCGTAGACAACGACTTCGCTGTCCTCCTCTAGACCCCAGAGGTCGATCCACTCTTGAATCTTCTCGGTCTGCGGGAGTGGGTTGCGCCCTACCTTGGAGCCGGGCAGGCCCACGAAGGCTGAAGCGGCGTCGGCGTACTGGGCAGTCGGAATGTGGAGGGAGGAAAACTGATTGAAGGCCTCGCCTTCCCCTGGTGCCCAGAGGGAAGCGAGGATGGTCGTCTTATCACCGCGGTAAATCTTCTCACTCAACTCGTGAGGGGAGATCAAAATGCTCATGTCCCTAGATCATAGGGGCATGAGCGAAGAGTGGCGACCGATGAACGCGGTGAGCGCGGTGAGCGCTAATCGCGCTCACCGGTTTAGTCGGTGCCTTAGGCGGTGCGGGCAGCTAGCTCCAGGCGCTCGCCACCGTCGGCGACGTCAACGTGCACGGTATCGCCGTCCACGATGTCACCGGCCAGGAGCTTCTTGGCCAGCTGGTCACCGATGGCCTGCTGGATCAGGCGGCGCAACGGGCGGGCACCATAGGCCGGGTCATAACCGCGCTCGGCCAACCACAGCTTGGCCGCGTCGGAGACCTGCAGCGTCAGGCGGCGGCCGGACAGGCGCTCGGCCAAGCCCTTGAGCTGGATGTCCACGATGCCGGAGAGCAGATCCGAGGTCAGCGGCTCAAACATCACCACATCATCAAGACGGTTGATGAACTCCGGTTTGAAGCTGCGCTTGACTGCCTCCATGACCTCCTCCTTGGTGCCGCCGGCACCCAGGTTCGAGGTCAGGATGATGACCGTGTTGCGGAAGTCCACGGTGCGGCCCTGGCCATCGGTCAGGCGGCCTTCATCGAGCACCTGGAGCAGCACGTCGAAGACATCCGGGTGGGCCTTCTCGACTTCGTCGAAAAGCACCAGCGTGTACGGACGGCGACGCACCGCCTCCGTGAGCTGGCCACCGGCGTCATAGCCCACGTATCCCGGAGGGGCACCGACGAGGCGAGCGACGGAGTGTTTCTCACCGAACTCGGACATATCGATGCGAACCATGGCGGATTCATCGTCAAAGAGGAAGTCCGCCAAAGCCTTCGCCAGCTCCGTCTTACCCACGCCCGTCGGGCCGAGGAAGAGGAAGGAGCCGGTTGGGCGGTTCGGGTCAGCCACACCGGCGCGGGCGCGGCGCACAGCGTCGGAGACCGCGGTGACGGCCTCCTTCTGGCCCACCACGCGCTGCCCCAGCACGGACTCCATGTTGAGCAGCTTCTCGGTCTCTCCCTGCAGCATCTTGCCGGCTGGGATGCCGGTCCAAGCGGAGACAACCTCCGCGATGGTATCCGGAGTGACCTCCTCGCTGAGCATGGTGTTGTGCTGCTGCTGAGCCTTCTCCTCGGCGGCAGCCAGGTCCTTCTCCAGCGGCGGCATCTTGCCGTAGTTGATCTCGGAGGCCAGTGCTAGGTCACCATCGCGCTCCGCAATCTCTGCCTGGCGGCGCAGGTCCTCCAGTTGTTCCTTGATGGTCTGCACATCATCGATGGCCTTCTTCTCATTGGCCCAGCGGGCCTTGAGTTCACCGAGCTTCTCGCGCTCATCAGCCAGCTCCTGCTGAAGGGCAGTCAAGCGGTCCTTCGAGGCGGCGTCCGATTCCTTCTTCAGAGCCAACTCCTCAATCTCGAGGCGGCGCACGATGCGCTCCAGCTCATCAATCTCCTGCGGGGAGGAGTCAATCTCCATGCGCAGGCGAGAGCCTGCCTCATCGACCAAGTCGATGGCCTTATCCGGCAGGAAGCGGTTGGTGATGTAACGGTGCGAGAGCTCAGCGGCAGAGACCAAGGCCGAGTCCTGGATACGCACACCGTGGTGCACCTCGTAGCGCTCCTTGAGGCCACGGAGGATACCGATGGTGTCCTCCACGGAGGGCTCAGCGGCGTAGACCTGCTGGAAGCGGCGCTCCAGGGCGGCGTCCTTCTCGATGTACTTGCGGTATTCATCGAGGGTGGTAGCACCGACCAGGCGGAGCTCGCCGCGGGCCAGCATGGGCTTAATCATGTTGCCGGCATCCATGGAACCTTCACCGGTGGCGCCAGCGCCGACGATGGTGTGCAGCTCATCGATGAAGGTGATGATCTGTCCATCGGAAGCCTTAATCTCATCGAGCACGGCCTTGAGGCGCTCCTCGAACTCGCCGCGGTACTTCGCGCCGGCGACCATGGAACCGAGATCCAGGCTCAGCAGCGTCTTGCCCTTGAGGGATTCCGGTACGTCACCCGCCACGATGCGGCGGGCCAAGCCCTCCACGATGGCGGTCTTACCCACGCCGGGCTCACCGATGAGCACCGGGTTATTCTTCGTGCGGCGGCTAAGAACCTGGACCACGCGGCGGATCTCCTGATCGCGGCCGATTACCGGGTCAATCTTGCCCTCGCGGGCACGGGCGGTGAGGTCCGTGGCGTACTTCTCCAGAGCCTGGAACTGCTCCTCGGGGTTCTCCGAGGTCACCCTGGCTGCACCACGCACGGAGGGGAAAGCGCCCTTGAGCGCGTCGTAAGTGGCACCCCGGGAGGTCAGCAGCTCCGCGGCATCCGTCTTCGAGCCCGCAATAGCTGCAAGCAAAACCTCGGTGGAGACGTACTCATCACCAAGCTCGCCGGCCAGCTCCTGGGCGCGGGTGAGGACGTTGAGGGCGTCGCGGTTAAAGTTCGGGTTCGCCATGTTGGCACCCTCGGCCTTGGGGAGGGCGTCGATAAGCTGGCGCGCCTCCTTCAGCACCGTATCTGGGTCCACGCCGGTGGCCTTGAGCACCGGGGCGGCAATGCCGTCCTGCTGCTCGAGGATGGCTGCTAAGAGGTGTGCCGGGCGGATGTCCGGGTTACCGTTGGCGGAGGCCGTCTGCAGTGCTTGCTGCAGGGCCTCCTGAGTTTTAGTGGTGGGGTTAAAAGAACTCATTGTTGTGTTTCTCCGTTTCTACTATTTATCCAAACCTCCCTGCGGCTACAGCAGGGAAGGTAGCTTCACTGTCTATAACGCTACAGAACTTGAGTCTGTTCCACTCAACTAGAAGTTTTTAAACCAACCACCCCCGACCGGGTTGATAGGGCTTCACTCAACTTTTTCTTCTGCCCGCTTGGCAGGCCATAGGCATAAGAAAACCAGCCCCACCGCCCTGCTGGGTGCAACGGTGCGGAGGGGCCGGTGCCTTAAATGCTTAAGCCGACTGAGAGGCTTGTGGTTGCTCCTCTGGAAGGTCGTAGGAAAAGGAAGCGAGAACCACGGCCGTGACAAAGCAATAGAGGGACCACTTCTGTTCGAGGTCGATATCTCGAAACTCACCCATCGACGCCAGGTGGCACATGCCGTCAGCGCCAGCCCACAGGGTGAGGTTCTTGATGTAGACCAAGCGGTCCTCCGGCGCATAGCCGGCCTCTCGCAGCGCCTCACGGGCAAACCGCATCAGCAGCGCGAAGGACTCACCCATCTGGGTTTGCTCCTCACCGTCCTCACTCAACGGCACCACGGAGCCGGAGGCAGCAGCAATGCAGGCGCTATAGCGTTCGGGGAAGGTCACCGCATAGTGGAAATAGGCCACCGCAACGCACAGGAGCTTGTCGACGGCCGATGCACCCTCCGGCAGCCGCTCCAGCAGGTAGAGACTGTGGGCTTCAAGCTCGCGGTCGGTTTCCCACTCAACGGATTCACGCAACACGAAGTCATTGTCCACCAGCGAAGCAACGAAAACATCGGAGACACCGAAATACTCGGCCACGTTCTCAATGGTCACGCACTGCAGCCCTTCCCGCGCTGCCAGCTGGATGGCACGTTCCTTAACAGCCATGCGTGCCCGCTCTGTGGAAAGTTCCTGCACGTCCTCAATCGCAGAGATGTCCAACGAAATATCGCGGTCCGGAACAAACCCGGCGAGCAACGCGCGGTACTCCTGCATCGGGCTACGCACATCCGGAATCTCCAAGAACTCCGCAGCCTTGAACAGGGTTCCAATGAGTGCTTTACATACCTCACGGAGGTTAAAGCGTCGCACCACCGAGTGCTGGTGCCGCAGCACACCCAAAACACTCAGGTGCGCCATACCGTGGACGGTAGCCAAGGTGGCCGCGCTCAGCCGCGCCACCGTTTGAAAGCACACATCGCTTCCTACCTTAAGCTTCTCCTCGGCCGCGATGAGCGAGATGTTTTCATAGATCAGGTCCAAGGTGCGATTGTGGGATAAGTTTCCCTGCAAAAGAGCACGCCATTCATCCTCGGAGACATAGGCCTTCTTCTCAAAGAGGTAGCGGAACAGCTCCGGCTCACGTTCGGCGTACTCGTAGTAGGCCTCAGTAAAAGTGGTCAGCTTAGTAAAAAGATCGGCGTAACCAAGAGCAGCGTCGAGCGTTTCCTCGAGGAACTTAACTTTCCGGTCAGTTACGTAATCAGGAAGCGCGTGCACGATTGCCTCGCGATCAGGAAATTCCGCGCGTACCTCAGCGACGGGAAGCTCCGCCAGCTTGGCCACGGATTCCATGGTAATAGCCTCATCGCCCTCGGCTGCTCCGATATGAAGCGCAGACTCGAGGATGACCTCACGAGGTGAGCCTTCATAAAGAATATGCATATGGATTCCTAAGATTGCGCTGCCGACGAAAGAATAAAAAGAAAGAATGGGAGAGCGCCACGCTAACAACTTCCTGAATTTTATCCCCATTCTTGGTTAAAGAGCAATGTGTTTACTAGGCACTGACTCCCGTAATGCGGGCCACCCTGTGAACGAAGAAACCCCCAGGCCACGGCCTGGGGGTTTCACGCGGGAAAGGTCAGCGTCTACTTCTCTGAGCCGACGTGTCCGATGCCTTCCTTGAAGATGGTGCCGCGCGGCGGCATCATTCCCGTGAACTTGAAGACGAGGTAGATAACCACCGCGATGCCCAGGGAGATCCAGCCGAAGCCAGCGGTGAAGCCGTACATGACGGCCAGCGGCGCGATGATGGTCCAAGAAATCTCAAAGGGTCCGAAGCCAATGTAGGCCATGCCGTACTCCGACAGGGTGCCGGACTTGAGCTTCGGATCGACGATCTTGAGGATCGCAATACCGGTGGCCACGGTAGCCGTCGCCCAGCCCCAGCCAAAGATGCCGCGCTCAATCCAGCGCTCGCCGAAGAACTCGGCAGGGAACCACATGAGGAAGAAGATGCAGTAGATGGTACCCAGGACAAAGAGCAGGAGAAGAGCCTGCCAGTAGGCCGCGACGGCAGCCGGCACGATGGCCGCCACACCGAAGGCAATGAGGTAGTCGGTGGCCGCACCGGACACCGAGCTCACCGTGTCCTTGTCCAGGTAATCCTTGGCGCCCACCATGTTCATCACCGCACGGAAGAGCAGACCCACGACCATAGACATAGCGAACAGCGGGATGGACACGTTCTCCCACACAGAGGAGATTCCCTTGTTGATGCCATAAGCGGTCATCACGGTCAAAGCGATAAAGCCAACGTGCAGGGTGATGGGCTCGATGGCAGAGGGGTTCGTCGTGGCACGGCCCAGGGAAGGACGATCCTCCAGGCGCGAGATGTAGCCGCGGCGCAGTTCCTCCGGAAGCTGCTTCGGCACATGCGAAACCTTGCCCTTACGGATGCCCCAGTTACCGGCGACGATACCGCCAATGATGGCGGCCAGCGTACCCACGGTGGCGGAGGTAAAGCCCAAGGAGGACGCCGCCTCAGCACCCACACCTTCCAAGGCACTGCCGACAGCCGCCGCGGTACCGAAGCCACCCGTGAAGCCAACGGGCAGCATCATGCCGAACCAGTCCGGGGTATCAAAGGTTGGCTTGAACAGGAGAAGACCCAAAACGATGAACAGGCCCCACTGGCCGGTGAACATCATGGTGGAATAGCCCCACATGTTGCGGGCGCCTTTGCCCATATTGCCGCCCATCTCCATGGAGAAGGCCATGGAGGCGAAGACCACAGCGATGAGCAGTGAGGTGTAATCGCCGAGGTTGTCGGAGAAACCGATCCAACCCAAGACATTAGGGCCTAAGAGCAAGCCGAGTAGGCCTGCCGTGATGGGGGCAGGCAAGAGCAAGTCCTGGAACACGAACTTGATCTGGTGGCGCAGAACGTTGCCGATAACCATGAGCAAAGAAATCCAGCCCACGTCGGTCATGATTGTGAACGCAGAGAATTCTTCCATGCGAAAACTTCCTTCCATGCCGCACTCGGCGGCGTCCTTGAGACGAGACTCACCCTCTTTCGGGAAATGAACCGTTGATTACACTATAACCCCCTTCCCGCTTTTCCACCCCTGGCATATAACCCGAGGGTGATGTGGCTCTACCCCCAAGGGCTAGGATGGGCGGGCATGAGGGAACTGGGTGAGCACCTACGCAAGCACGCGGAAGACTATCGCGACGCAGTACACGGGCACTTTTTCGCCACCGTGGCCGAGTCCCGCCAGGTCTTTGCTCTGTCGATGAAAGACACGCACCCCTCCATGGCCCCGGCGCTGGCGTGGGTGCTGGAGAATGTGGAGGGCGATGAGGTACAGGGGGACGTGGCCCAGCGCCTGGTACGCATGGGCCGTGATCATCGCCGCCTCGGTTTCCCGCCTGAGGTCTATCCGAAATTTGAGGCATCACTTGTTCACGGGCTGGGGGTTCTGGGGCTCACGCCGTACCAGCATGACGTCGCCACGCGCACCATTTCCCAGGTGTGCTCCATCATGCGTACCGCCGCACAGGAGGCGGATGTCGCCGGTCTTCCTCCCGCTCATAGCGCCCAGGTGGTGGCGGTGGAAAAGCCCAACCGGAACACCGCTGTGGTCCGGTTGGAGTCCGGTATGGCGCTGGACTACCGCGCGGGCCAGCACGTGCCGGTGACCTCGCAGCTCACGCCGGGAACCTGGCGTCCGTTGACCCCGGCTGCGCCTGCTGGCGATTCCGGGCAACTGATATTCCACCTCGCGCTGGCCGGTGAAGCTTCCTCCATGCTGGCAAAGGCGCAGCCGGGTGATTGGTGGACGTTGGGCATGCCCGCCGGTGAGCCGCCGCAACTCGATTCCGGAACCACCCTCATTTCCTTCGGCACCGGGTGGGCGGGCGCCCGGGCGCTGCTTCTCGACGCCCTGGAGAACACCCTCCCCTCCGGTCTCCAGGTCTATGCCGTAGCACCTTCGCCGGGCGAGCACTATGACACGGAATTTCAGGCTAACCTGCAGGCCTTGGTTCCGGAGCTGAAGCTGCGCCACATCGTGCGGGAGGGACAGGACCCGTGGTTGCTGGGGGCGCAGCCGGCTGCCCACGGGTTTAAGCCTGTGGTGGCCAAGGAACCGATAGAACCGGTGCTCGCTGAAGGGACTGACCGCCGCTTTGTACTCATCGGTCCGGCCGACCGCGTGGAACTAGCGCGTGCGGCCTTGCTCGCGGGTGGCGTCGCGGAGGAGGCTATCACCATGGATAGCTGGCAGCGTGGCCACGAGTGGGCGGCCTCCGCCGCGGAGCTCGACGGCTGGGGCGATGACTGGGAGGCTTGGGCGGCATGGAAGAAATCCCAATGGGCCTAAGCGCTATGAGCGCCTAGGCGTACAAACGGAGCTTAGGCGTGCAATCGGAGCCTAGGCGTGCAATCGGGGCTTAGGCGTCTAGGACGGGGAGGGATTCGCGGACCTTCGCCACGGAGTCTGGCTCCACCTCGCCGTAGAGGATTTCCGGCTCATAGCTGGCTTCGGCAAGACGTGTGCCATCCGGCGCCACGAGGACGGAGTGCCCAATGCCGGTGGGGCCGGAAGTCTGCCCCGCCTTCGCCTCCCCACCGGGGCGGGCCTGGCCTGCGGCCAGAATATAAGCCGTGGAATCAAGCGCGCGCGCCGCGCTGAGCAGGCGCCATTGCTCCAGCTTGCCCGGGCCATCTGCCCAGCTGGTGGGCACGACGATGAGCTGAGCACCCTGGCG
This sequence comes from Corynebacterium aurimucosum, assembly GCF_030408555.1. Lineage (NCBI taxonomy): Bacteria > Bacillati > Actinomycetota > Actinomycetes > Mycobacteriales > Corynebacteriaceae > Corynebacterium > Corynebacterium aurimucosum. The sequence goes on from NZ_CP047048.1 coordinate 2,450,104, forward strand.
GGCGAGCTCCTTGAATTGTTCAGGGAAGCGGATGTCATAGCAGGTGGCGACACCCACGGTGAGGTCACCGGCATCGAAGGCAACGAGTGACTCGCCCGGCCGGACGGTATCGGATTCCTTGTACTTGAAAGCATCGTAAGTGTGGATTTTTTCGTAGCCGCCGAGAACACCAGGCCCGGCGATGAGCGCAACGTTGGCCACACGATTAATGGTCTTCTCCCCACGCTGGACGGTATCCGCTGGGGCAAACATTCCCAGCACCACATACACGCCGAGTTCTTCTGCCAGCGCGCGCACGGCAGTGGCGGTGGGGCCATCAAGCCCTTCTGCGTGTGTATCGAGGCGCCCGGAGTCGAAGCTCTGGGTGGTAGCTTCCGGCAGGACGATGAGCTGCGCGCCGTTGGCCGCGGCTTCCCGGATCTTGTCGAGCGCTACTACGAGGTTCTCCTCGACGTTTCCGGTACTGGTCAATTGAACTGCTGCTACCTTCATGCGGCCCACGGTAGACGAGCCCGGACTAGTTATCCACAGATTTCGTGGATTCGCGGTTGCTGCTCTTTACGGCGATTGGACAGTTAGCGCAGTCTCGATGCTATGAACCACCTCGACATCGACCATGCTGCCCTTCAGCAGATCCGTTCCCTCTTCGGGCACGTCTCGCCCGCCGCCACGCCTTCTTTGAAAGAGCCTCCCCGTACGGCTCGCGCACTAGCTCTTCTCGGCGCGCGGTGGGAGGAGGTGCGAAGAGCCAGCGAAGGGGATCGACGGGCGCGCCTAGGAGAGCTGGAGCGCTTCGTGGGTGTGACCCAGAGTCTTGATGTAAACCTTTCCGCACGCCTGGAGGGAAGCGAATGAGCGCGGCGGAAGAACTACGCACGGAGGCTGACTGGATGGTAAATTCTGCTTCTGAACTCGAACTTTATGTCACTGACTCACACCATCATTGGGCGGGCCTAGCGCTATCCGGAGCTGCTTCCGATGCCGCACGGCACGCATTGCAGCGCGCCACCGACACGCTATTAGAACCCGCGCAACAGATGCGCCTGGCCGCGCGGATCCTGAGCCTCTATGCGCCACTGCTGGAGAGAATTGAACAACTGCGCTCACGCGCACTGCAGCTCGCTGCGATCCCTGTATTTGCCGAGCCCGCCAGCGTGGCGCTTGGGCAGTTAGATGCGTTGGCCGACGTCCTCGATTGGGCCTGCGCCCGCCAATTAAACGCCTTATGCACCCCGGAGATGGCCCAGCCACCGAGCCGCTTGGAGGATTTCAGCGACCTGACTCTCACTGAGCTGCACCAGGTCCAGCTGACCATGGCTAGCGAGGAGGTTCGTTCCCTGGCCGCGGCTAACCCGGATATCACCGTGCTGGAGGCCGGCCCCGGGCGGTTGGTGGCACTCGTGGACCCCGAAGGCATCGGGACCCACGCCGCCCAGGTAAGCACCTTTGTGGGTGGGGTAGGTTCTTCCGAGACAGCGAGCTGGCCCACCGCCGTGGAGCGCGCCCGCGCCATCGCGCGCGCCACCAATGGGCCCACGGTGGCGTGGATTGGTTATTCCGCCCCGGCCTCGCTGCCCCGCGCTGCACACGAGGACCCGGCGCGCCGCGGGGCTGCTGAGCTGGGCCGCTTCCAGCGCGCTTTGCGGCAGCGCTTTCCGCACGCGCAGCATATCCTCCTGGGCTACTCCTATGGCTCTGTGGTGGTGGGCAAGGCGGCGCAGCAAGACTATGTTGCGGATGACATCGTGCTCGTCGGCAGCCCGGGCGCTTCCGTGGCTAGTGCCTCGCAGCTGCACGGCCGGGTGTGGAGCGCGCGGAATACCGAGGACCCCATCGCGATTGCCACCGGACCGCGCGGCGGAATCCACGGCCCTGATCCCTCCTCCCCTGCTTTTGGCGCCGCCCCTCTGCCCGACGCGAACGGCCTGCCGGGGGATCATGGTTCCTATTGGAAAGACCCCGCATTTCTGCGGGGCCTGGGCATCATCGCGCAACGCTTTTAGAAGAGACCAGCCTGCTCCTCGGAGTAGGACACCAGCATGTTCTTCGTCTCCTGGTAGTGAGCGAGCATCATGAGGTGGTTCTCACGGCCGATGCCGGACTCCTTGTAGCCGCCGAAGGCGCTGTGCGCGGGGTACACGTGATAGTGGTTGACCCACACGCGGCCGGCCTGGATTTCACGCCCGGCGCGGTAACAGATGTTCTGGTGGCGCGACCACACGCCGGCACCCAGGCCGAAGTTGGTGTCGTTAGCAATCTGGATGGCTTCCTCGAAGTCCTTGAACGTGGCCACGGAGAGCACCGGGCCGAAGATTTCCTCGCGGAAGATGCGCATGTCATTGGTGCCACGGAAGACGGTCGGCTCAATGTAGTAGCCGTTCTCTAGGCCCTCCACCTTGTTCACATGTCCACCGATGAGGGTCTCCGCACCTTCCTTCGGGCCGATCTCGAGGTATTCGGCGATCTTGTCCATCTGCTCCTGGGAAGCCTGCGCGCCCATCATTGTTTCGGTATCGAGCGGGTGGCCGATCTTGATCTTCTTCACGCGCTCTACGGCCAGCTCCAGGAACTTGTCCGCGATGTCCTCGTGGATGAGCGCGCGCGATGGGCAGGTGCAGACCTCACCCTGGTTGAGCGCGAACATGACGAAGCCTTCGACGCACTTCTCCAGGTAGGCATCATTCTTGTCCATGATGTCCGCGAAGAAGATGGACGGTGACTTGCCGCCGAGCTCCAGCGTGACAGGAATGACCTTGTCTGCAGCGGCCTTGTTGATGATCTTGCCCACCGGGGTGGAGCCAGTGAAGGCAATCTTGGCAATGCGATCCGAGGTAGACAGAGCCACGCCCGCTTCCTCACCGACACCGTTGACGATGTTGAGCACGCCCTTCGGCAGGAGGTCCTCAATAATTTCAATGAGCAGCAGGATGGAGGCCGGTGTTTGCTCAGCCGGCTTCATCACAATGGTGTTGCCCGCGGCCAGCGCTGGGGCAATCTTCCACGCCGCCATGAGCAGCGGGAAGTTCCACGGGATGATCTGCCCCACCACACCCAGCGGCTCGTGGAAGTGGTAAGCCACGGTGTCCTGGTCAATCTGGGAAAGGCGGCCCTCCTGAGCACGAATCGCGCCGGCGAAGTAGCGGAAGTGATCGACTGCCAGCGGGATATCAGCAGCGAGGGTCTCACGCACGGCCTTACCGTTCTCCCAGGTTTCCGCGACGGCGATCTTTTCCAGGTTCTCCTCGATGCGGTCCGCAATGCGGTGCAACAGGAGCGCACGCTCGGCCGGGGTGCTCTTACCGAAGGTTTCGAAGGCCTTCTCTGCGGCGTCGATGGCCAGATTAATGTCTGCTGCCTTGCCGCGTGCGACCTGGCAGAAAACCTCTCCGGTAACCGGGGTGATGTTGTCCATGTACTCACCATCAACCGGTGGTACCCACTCGCCGCCGATGTAGTTGTCATAGCGCTCACGGAAGTTAACGATGGCATCAGGGGTTCCGGGGTTCGCATAGAAAGTCATGGTCATCGCACCTTTCTTGTTGTCTTATAGGTCTCCGTTGGGCCTTCACCTAAGGTGTCCCAGACACATTCACCTAGGAATGTGATAGGTCGCACAACGTTGAGTGCGAGTGTAGTGTTAAGTTTTGCAAAACTCACGTTTTCGAAAGCTATCCTCCCCAGGACAGTTGCTACCCAAACTGCCCTCGTTGCCAAAGTTTCACGGTCCAGAGCAATTTTGAACAAGAACTTTGGCAACAAGGGCACGTGCTAAGCAAAGAGCACAGAGCTTCCGGCTGAGCAGGCTGTAGATGGGCATAAAACAGAAGAACCCCTCCGCGAAGGAGGGGGAAACTTCTAGCTGTCGCGGCGTCGATTACGACGCGGCGTCCACATCACCACGGAGGTCGAACGCGGTACGTGGACCAGCTCACCGCGCGATGGGCGGGCCTGGCTGCGCAGGCGTTCAACTTCTGCCTGCAGTTCATCGCGCTCGGCGGCGAGGCGGTCACGCTCCGCAGTCAGCTCGATGATGGATTTAATACCGGCCAGGTTCACGCCATCGTCCTGCGAGAGCGCCTGAATCTTGCGCAAGAGCTCGATGTCGCTTTCGGAATAACGGCGCCCGCCCCCGGAGGTGCGGGCCGGGGAAACCAGCCCCATCCGGTCATACGTGCGCAGGGTTTGAGCATGCATGCCGGACAGTTCTGCAGCCACGGAGATGACATACATCGCCTTGGGCTGCGCCGCATCACTTCGGCTTGTTCTGTCCTTGCTCATCTCACACCTCCTTTAGCGCGCTACCGTATTACCGGCCCAACCGGCACGCGGATCGAAGCCGGAGTCCTTCTCCGCTTGCGCGTAGCTGCGCAGCGCCGAGGAAGCCGCCGCATCCAGCGTGGAGGGCACGGTGACCTGCACGGTCACCATGAGGTCACCGGCTTTGCCGCCGCGCTTGGCCACGCCGCGGCCCTTCACGCGCAACGTGCGGCCATCGGGTGTGCCCGCCGGCACCTTCACGCGCACGGGCGAATCGAGGGTCGGCACCGTAATGGTGTCTCCCAAGGCCAGCTCCGCAAAGGACACCGGGACGGTGACGTGCAGATCATCGCCTTCCCTGGTGAATACCTTGTCAGGCTTTACCGTGACCGCCACAAAGAGGTCACCGGAAGGCGTGCCATTCGGACCAGCTTCACCCTGACCAGCGAGGCGCACCTTCTGGCCATCAATCACTCCAGCAGGGATACGCACCGTGATGGAGCGGGTGCGATGCACCGTTCCGGAACCAGAGCAATCCGGGCACGGGTCCTCGGCCCGCTGGCCAGTGCCATCGCAGTCAGCGCACGGCGCCGAGAAGCCGAAGGTACCGCGCTGCTCAGAGGTAAAACCGGTGCCGTCGCACGTCGAGCACGTCGTCAGCTTTCCGCTCTTCGAGCCGGAACCGTGGCACGTGGTGCAGGGAGCTTCGCCACTGAGCTGCAAGGGAATGGTGGTTCCCTTCGCTGCCTCGCGGAAGTCGAGGGTTATTTGCGTTTCGACGTCGGCCCCCCGCGACGGCCGAGCTGTGTGGCCAGCACCACCGCCGCGGTTGAAAACGCTACCGAAGATATCCCCAAGACCGCCGCCTTGAGACGCTCCTCGAGCGGATCCTCCGAAGATGTCCGAGAGGTCGAATTCTTGCGCACCCGGTCCACCCATGTGCGTGGATCGAAACCCGCCGGGAAACCCGGCGCCTCCTCTCCGTCCAAAGCCACCGCCGCGCATCATGGCCTTGAACTCGTCATAGTCCTTGCGGGTAGCTTTATCAGAGAGCACATCATAGGCCTCCGCCACCTGCTTGAATTTTTCCGCCGCCGCGGGGTTATCCGGGTTGGCGTCGGGGTGGTTCTGGCGGGCCAGCTTGCGATAAGCCTGCTTAATCTCTTCGGCGGTTGCGGACGAGGAGACCCCCAGATCCGCGTAATAATCCTTGTCTGCCCATTCTGGCTTAGCGTTCACTGGGCATCTCCTCCTTTCAGGAGAGTCGATAAACGGTTAGGTTTTAAGATTTTTTGCTAAGTAAAAATGCTAATTAAGTAGTGAAAAGAAGAGTGGCGCCAAGGAACACTGAGCCCTGACGCCACCTGCGATACCTATTCTGCGCTATCCGAGCTATCCGGACTATCAGCGGTATCGGCTGACTCGGCAGGGTCGGCGATAATCACCATGGCGGTGCGCACAACGCGCTCGCCCACTGTGTAGCCACGGCGCAAGACCGTGCCGATGACCTGCTCGTCACCAGTCGAGAGGTCCTGGACTGCTTCGTGCACCTCGGGGTCGAAGGCATCGCCCTCAGCGCCGAACGGGGTCAGCTGGTTAGTAGTCAGCACGCCCGTGAGCTTGTCCGCAATGGCCTTGAGCGGCCCCTCGTTGAGGTCTCCGTGTTGGCGTGCGAGCTCCAGGTCATCAAGGATAGGCAGGAAATCTGCCAGGACCTTGGCCTTGGTGGTCTCGATCACGGCCTGACGGTCACGCTCAGTGCGACGGCGGTAGTTGGTGTACTCCGCGTTGAGACGCTGCAGATCCTCGGTGCGCTCAGCCAGCTGAGCCTCCAGGGAGTTCTCAGCGCTGGCGTCGTCATCAGCGATGTCGCGAGCGGCATCCTCAACCGCAGCCTCTGCCTCAGCGGTGCCCGCGGTGGCAGCATCAGCCTGTGCCTCAGCAGCCTCATCCACGGCGCCGTCGGCCGAAGCAGCCTCTGCGGCGGCAGCCTCCGCAGCCTCAGCGGAGGTTGCCTCGGGGTCGGTGTTGGCCGGGTTGCCCGGGTCCTGAGGGGAGGTCATGGTTTACTTCTCCTTGTTCTCGTCGTCCTCGTCGACAACCTCGGCGTCGACGACGTTGGGGTCACCAGCGGTCTCGCCAGCAGCGGCACCCTCGGCGCCTGCCTCAGCAGCCTGGGCCTCGTACAGGGCCTTGCCCAGCTCCTGGGACTCGGTGCCAAGCTTTTCGACGGCCGACTTAATTGCCTCAATGTCATCGCCCTTCAGCGCCTCGTCGACGGCATCGGCGGCCTCAGTCACGCGGGTCTTGAGGTCCTCCGGTAGCTTGTCGGAGTTCTCGTCCATGAACTTGCGGGTCTGGTAGGAGGTGGATTCCGCCTGGTTGCGGGTCTCCTGCTCCTCGCGGCGCTTCTTGTCCTCTTCGGCGTGTGCCTCGGCGTCCTTGACCATGCGGTCGATCTCCTCCTGGGAGAGGCCGGAACCATCCTGAATCTTGATGGTGTTCTCCTTGCCGGTGGCCTTGTCCTTAGCGGAGACGGAGACGATGCCGTTGGCGTCAATGTCGAAGGTGACCTCAATCTGCGGTACACCGCGCGGTGCCGGAGCAATACCACCGAGCTCGAAGGAACCGAGCAGCTTGTTGGCGGAAGCCATCTCGCGCTCGCCCTGGTAGACCTGAATCTGCACGGAAGGCTGGTTGTCATCAGCCGTGGTGAAGGTCTCCGACTTCTTGGTCGGGATGGTGGTGTTGCGCTCGATGAGCTTGGTCATCACGCCACCCTTGGTCTCGATGCCGAGGGAGAGCGGGGTGACGTCGAGAAGCAGCACGTCCTTGACCTCACCGCGCAGCACACCTGCCTGCAGAGCAGCGCCGACTGCCACGACCTCATCCGGGTTAACGCCCTTGTTCGGGTCCTTGCCGGTCATTTCCTTGACCAGGTCGGACACGGCCGGCATACGGGTGGAACCGCCGACGAGCACCACGTGGTCAACCTCGGACAGGGACAGACCAGCATCCTTGATGACCTGGTTGAACGGGGTCTTGGTGCGGTCCAGCAGATCCTGGGTGATCTTCTGGAACTCGGTGCGAGACAGGGTCTCATCCAGGAAGAGCGGGTTCTTCTCAGAGTCCACCGTGATGTACGGCAGGTTGATGTTGGCGGACTGGGAGGAGGACAGCTCAATCTTGGCCTTCTCAGCAGCCTCACGCAGACGCTGGACAGCGCGCTTGTCCTTGGTCAGGTCAACGCCCTGGGAAGCCTTGAACTTATCTACGAGCCAGTCGACGATGCGCTGGTCCCAGTCATCGCCGCCCAGCGCGTTATCACCAGCGGTAGCCATAACCTCGACCACGCCGTCACCGATCTCCAGCAGGGAGACGTCGAAGGTACCACCACCCAGGTCGAAGACCAGGATGGTCTGCTCCTGCTCACCCTTTTCCAGGCCGTAAGCAAGCGCGGCGGCAGTCGGCTCGTTCACGATACGCAGGACGTTGAGGCCTGCAATCTGGCCGGCCTCCTTGGTGGCCTGACGCTGGGAGTCCTCGAAGTAAGCCGGGACGGTAATAACGGCGTCGGTAACGTCCTCACCCAGGTAAGCCTCGGCGTCGCGCTTCAGCTTCATGAGCGTGCGGGCCGAAATCTCCTGCGGGGTGTACTTCTTGTCATCGATATCGATGGTCCAGTCGGTGCCGATGTGGCGCTTGACGGAGCGGATGGTGCGGTCAACGTTGGTGACCGCCTGGTTCTTCGCGGACTGGCCGACGAGGATTTCGCCGTTCTTAGCGAAAGCCACGACGGACGGGGTGGTGCGAGAGCCCTCGGAGTTAGCGATAACGGTGGCTTCGCCACCTTCCAGTACGGATACGACCGAGTTGGTGGTACCGAGGTCAATTCCTACTGCGCGTCCCATGATCTTTTCTCCTTGCTTGGTTGGGTTTGTTCTTAAGTTGATAATGCGCGACTCAACTTCTGCCGCGTCCAGTCAGCGACTCTAACAGAAGCAACACTCAAAGTCATCCAAACCTGAGCGCCGGTCACTCAACCTACACAACGCGGACAAACTCAAAGTTGTTCCCGATCGACTCAACTTTTTATTTATTGCCAGCACGCTGGGGAAATGAAGCTGCTCAATTGGCGGCTCACCCCACTGGGACGATTGCTGGCTCTCCGTCCGCATTCACAACGCGGACTGCCAAGCCGTAAAGATCCTCGATCAGGGCAGGGTTAATGACATCGCGCGGCGCGCCCGCATCCCACACCGTTCCATCTTTCATCGCCACGACATAATCGGCATAACGCAACACATGCGCCAAGTCATGAATTACCGCAACGAGGGTCTTGCTACCCGCCAGCTCTTTCATCAACTTCATGAAGGAATGCTGATACCCAATATCCAAGGCACTCGTTGGCTCATCCAAGAAAAGTACAGGCGTTTCCTGTGCGAGAGCCATGGCCAGCCAAGCACGTTGACGCTGACCACCTGACAACGCCGCCACCTCGGCCTCTTCCAATTCCTCAAGGCCTACCTCCGCTAGCGCACGACTAACAGCACGCTCGTCTTCCTGGCTCCTCCACCCCATAAATCCTTGGTGAGCGAAGCGCCCTCGCGCAACCAATTCTCGGACATTAATCCCCTCAGGGGCTACGGATTGCTGCGACATCACAGCAACGCGCTGGGCATATTTTCGCCGCGAGAGTAAAGCTGCGTCTTCTTGGCCAATATGCACCGCACCTGCGCTCGGTGTTTCTAACCGCGCAAGCACCTTCACCAGGGTGGACTTTCCACAACCATTCGGGCCGATGATGGCTGAGAATTTGCCCGCGGGGAAAGACACATCCACCGAGTCGAGAATTAACGGGGCAGTTCTGCCATAGGACATGCTCAGCCTTTCAGCCCTCACGCCCGGCGCACCGTCACACACTTTTTGTTCGTTCATTTTTACCGGCCTTTCACGCGCGCAAATCGGGATTGCCACAACAGCAGACCCGCAAGGTAGATGCCACCAGCACAGACAGTTACAAGGCCGGCGGGCAAAGTAATAGGGAAAAATAGGCGCTGCCCCGCTAAGTCAGCAGCGAGCAAGAAAAGAGCGCCGAGCACTCCTGAAGCCAACACCGGTGTCCTGCCTGGACGCGAGAGCAGGCGAGCCATATGAGGGGCCGCGAGGGCGATAAATGAGATTGGGCCCGCTATCGCCGTCGATACAGCGACAAGAACTGTGCCAACCAGAACCATCACCACACGTGCACGATTCACGTTCAGCCCCAACGAACTCGCCGTGCTATCCCCCAGGGCAAGCGCGTCGCACCAGCCACGCAGCAGCAACCCAGCGACGCACGCCACGCCTCCCAGCACCCCCAAGGGGATAACGTAGCCCCAGGACACAGCATTCAATGTTCCAGCCGCCCAAGTCGCCGCACCTAAGGATTGCTCCAACTCGCCACTTAGAATCAGCCACTTGTTTATTGCTGAAAGAAAGAACGTCACTCCAATCCCCACCACAATCAGCCTTGCTCCCGTGAGCCTTCCGGCAAATGAAAGCCCCATGATGAGTAACGCAGTAACAGTCCCACCCACCAACGCGCCTAGCGCAATATTAAATGCGGAACTAAAGCCCGCCAAGGATACCGCGATGACACCGGTATAGGCACCGGTATTAAACCCGATGATGTCGGGCGAGCCCAGAGGATTGTGGGTGAGGATCTGAAAGATGGCGCCCGCTATGCCCAAACACATTCCTACGACAATCGCGGCAACCACCCGCGGAGCACGCCATTGCCACACGACGGTGGCCGCAAAGTCAGTGCTATTGGGATTCGTAGCCACGGACCACAACGCTGCGCTATCCTGCCCGGCACCAGGCGAGAAGAGCGAATAGGCAGCAATAGCTAGCGCGACGATCACAATACCTGCAAAGGACAAAACACTTCTCACGCTCACAATCACAACCTCCTTCCAGCGCGATGGGACAACGCAATCAATACTGGGGCACCAATGAGCGATACCGCGACGCCAGCCGGCAACTCGGCCGCGATAAGAAAGCGACCAACAATGTCAGCACCCAACAAGAACAGAGGCCCGACCACGGCAGAGGCAGCGAGTTGCGCCCGCTCTTCATAAATTCCGCACAGCCTGACCACATGCGGAATAACCAAGCCAACAAATACAATCACCCCCGCTGCCGCTGTGGCCGTAGCCGCCAAGACCGTTACCGCTGCGATAAGTCCCAAGCGCGTCATCTTGAGGTTGATCCCAAGACTCGCCGCGGCTTCATCCCCCAAAGCAAGGGGCGGCAAGTGACGCGCAAAGACAATCAGCAGCACCACACCAACTGCTAACCCACCGGACGTAATCGCCACCGGTGTCCACGAGGCCACGTCAACAGAGCCCGTCACCCAAGCGCGGATACGTGCGAAAGAGTGAGGATCTATCAGGATCAGCGCGGAGGACAGGCCCTCACATACCGCCCCGATGGCTACACCTGCAAGAATCAGTCTCAGCGGATCAACATCGCCCGCTCTGCCACGCCCTACCGCGGTGACCACCAACATGGTCACTGCCGCACCGATGATGGCTGCGAGCGAAAAAGCAAAAGGTGATTGCCACCCCCACCAGCCCAGAGCAATGGCCGCGGCCAAGCTAGCGCCAACGTTGATGCCGAAGACTCCGGTATCTGCCAACGGATTGCGAGTCATAATCTGCAGGACTGCGCCAGCGAGAGCCAAAGCACAGCCCGCACACACGGCAACGAGAGTACGGGGAAGCCGCCTCTCCCACACGATCGAGGAAGCGATACCAGGCTGCCCTCGAAGGGCAGCCAACACGTCACTTAAAGGAATGCTACGCGCCCCCAACGCGAGCGACAGCGCAACACCGATACCGAGAATGGCAATGCCAGCAACCACTAGCCAACCAAGACGCCGGGCACTTCCTTTGCCGGCGTACACCCCCTGCTCAATCACCAACACCACCCAAATACCTTCATATGCTCACGTTTCCTTAGCTCGACCCAATTTAGGTTAGGCTACCTTTTATGTATATTCGAAAGAAAATCGTACCGCGCACCCCACTTCTCCGACTCACCGCTGTTGGTCTTACCGCAGCGATAGCTCTCACCGGCTGCGCCAGCCTCGAAAACACCAACTCAAACGCTGACGCTTCCAACTCTGCATCCTCACCGTCAGAGAAAAAATCAGGAAACTCCAATTCAGCCTCGGGAAATGACTCCGTGGCCACCGGAGGCGAAGGTTTTGCTGGAGCAGGACAGAAAAGCCAAACCTTTGGCAGCGATGCAGCCCCTGGTCAATTCCCACGCACGGTCACGCATGCACGTGGAACGACCGAACTCAAAGAAAAGCCGCAGCGGGTGGTCGTTCTCGAAAGCGGTGAACTCGATTCCGTCCTAGCACTCGGCATGAAGCCAGTCGGCATGACCACGTCCAAGGGTCAGAACCCCGTCCCCGATTACATGGCCGACAAAGCAAGTGACATCGAAACGGTAGGCACGATCAACGAAGTCAATATGGAAAAGATTGCTTCACTCAACCCCGACCTCATCATCGGCTCGCAGCTGCGCATGGATAAGTATTATGACCAGTTCAATTCCATCGCACCTACCGTTTTCTCGATTCGCCCTGGATACACCTGGAAAGAAAACTTCCGACTCATCGGCGAAGCCCTCGGAGAAGAAGTGCGCACCGAACAAGTCATGGCCGACTATGACAAGAAAATCGAAGAAGTAAAGAAGGCCATTAAGGACGGGCCGGCTAGCGAAGACACCACCGTCACCATTCTGCGCTTCATGCCAGGCAAGGTACGCCTTTACGGGCGCCTTTCGCTCATTGGAACGGTGCTTGATGACGCCGGCCTCGCCCGCCCCGCCAACCAAGACATCGAAGAGCTCGCTACGGAAATCTCACCGGAGAACATTGACCAAGCGGACGCTGACTACATCTTCTACTGCAGCTACGGCGATCCTTCCGCCACCGGCCAAGACACTGCCATTGCCACTGAAGCTTTCCAGCAGCTTCCAGCGGTCAAAGATGGCCATGCCATCGAGGTCAGTGATGACACGTGGGCTCTCGGCTTAGGACCTCTGGGCGCACAGAAGATCGCTGCTGATCTCGCGGAGTATCTCAGCCACTAACACGGGGGTAGCGACCTCCCCTCAAAACAACACCTGTGGGATTGACTCACCCCAACTTAAGGGGCTAGCTTTCATGTAAGCGAGATGGGTTACACGTCTACGATTTTTGTGCGGCGGGCCATATCACGGTCACCGATTTCTCGCTAATCAGGCCAGGCCGCTGCCTGGCTGCTCCCCACATACAAGAAGGGTGGTCGCACATGAATGCTCACTTCATTAGGCAGCGTCGTTCTTCCGACCGGCCACCGGTTGTGTACGCCAGCGTTAAATAAGCACCTCTTTTTCACACAGACTGACCGGCACGGCGCAGAGTGTGCGCTCGTGTTGGACTAGAAAGTCTGCAATTTCTGCTTTCCGCAAGGCCGCATCAGTGCGCCTTAAGACCCATAAAGGTTGTAATCCATGACTAACGATGCTCACACCCCCGTGCCCGAATCCACCGACATCGACGCCGCGCTGATCGACGCCGCCGCGGCCCAGGCCCACTCCTGGCTCGCCTCCACCGCCGACGAGCAGGACCCAGCCACCGAACAACTCGCCGACTTATTGCGCAACCCGGACGGAGTAGCCTTCACCATGGACTTCGTCGACCGCGTCATGCGCCCCGAAGATGACAAGGTAGCCGCCCACGCACTGAAGTCCGTTACCACCACCTATGACGCCTCCTTCCTCGGCCTCATCAACGGTTCCCTCGTAGGCCTGGGTGGGTTCTTCGGGCCCATCCTGCCCAACCTGGTCATGCCACTGGCACGCATGCGCATGCGCCAGATGGTGGGCCACCTGGTCCTCGACGCCGAAAGCGATGCCCTTGACAAGACCTTGGACAAGGCGGCGGAGTCCGGCGAGCAGCTCAACCTCAACCTCCTCGGTGAGGCCGTGCTGGGCGACGACGAAGCGCGCTCCCGCGCCGAGCGCACCCTCAAGCTCATCAAGAACCCGCGCGTGACCTACGTCTCCGTTAAGGCCTCCTCCATGGTGGCCCAGCTCAACCCGTGGGATATCGAGGGCTCCCTGGTCCGCCTCAAGGAGCGCCTGCGCCCGCTCTATGATGCCGCCGCGCGCCGCCCCGATAAGGTCTTCATCAACCTCGACATGGAGGAATACCACGACCTCCACCTCACGGTGCGCCTGTTCACCGAGCTTCTCAGCGAGCCGGAGTTCACCAACCTCGAGGCCGGCATCGTCCTGCAGGCCTACCTGCCGGATACCTTCGACGCCCTGGCCCACCTCGCCGAGTTCGCCAAACAGCGCGTGGCCGAGGGCGGCTCCCACATCAAGATTCGCATCGTCAAAGGCGCGAACCTGTCCATGGAGCACGTCCAGGGTGAAATCCACGGCTGGCCGGCAGCGCCCTATGCCACCAAGGATGAGGTGGACGCCAACTACTACCGCCTGCTCGATTACATCCTGCGCCCCGAGTTCGCTGACTGCGTGCGCATCGGCGTGGCCACACACAACCTCTACACCGCGGCCTTTGCCTACAAGCTGGGCACCAAGCGCGGCGTCATGCGCATGATGGATTCCGAGATGCTCCAGGGCATGTCCCCGGCCCAGCAGACCGCGGTACGCAAGGCCTTCGAGGGCCGCCAAATCCTCTACACCCCGGTGGTGCACATGGAGGACTTCGATGTCGCGGTCTCCTACCTGGTGCGCCGTTTGGAGGAGAACTCTGCGCCGCAAAACTTCCTCTACGCTCTCTTCGCCCCGGAGGAGCAGGCGCTGAAGGACCAAGAGGAGGTCTTCCGCGAGGCCGTCGAGCAGCGCTGGGATACCTTCGCCGGCCCGCGCCGCACCCAGAACCGCTTGGAGGAGGCCGAGCAGGCAGCCGGCCGCCAGGCACCGCGCACCGGGCGCTTCGCTAACGAGCCGGACACCGACCCAGCTCTGGAAGCCAACCGCGAGTGGGCGCTTAAGGCTCTGGCCACCGACCCGGGTGAGCACGGGGTGGAGGAAGTGACGGAGACTGGGGTCGTCGACAAGCACGTGGCCCGCGCCGCCGAGCTCGGTGCCGAGTGGGGTGCCCGCGCTGCCGAGGACCGCGCCCGCGCGCTCGAGGCCGTGGCCGATGAGCTGGCCAACCGCCGCGGCGAGTTCATTTCCGTCGCCGCCTACGAGGCCAACAAGACCGTCACGCAGACAGACCCGGAAATCTCCGAGGCCATCGACTTCTGCACCTACTACGCGCAGTCCGCGCGCCTGCTGGAGCGCTACTCCGCCGAGTTCACGCCCTACCGCGTGACCGTAGTGACCCCGCCGTGGAACTTCCCGGTGGCCATCCCCACCGGCGGCATTGCGGCGGCTCTCGCTGCGGGTTCCGCCGTCATCATCAAGCCCGCGCCGCAGGTCGTGCACTGCGCGAAGCTCGTCGTGGAGGCTTTCCGCGCCGGCTTGGAGGCACAGGGCCTCGACCCGGATCTGGTCCAGCTCGTCTTCACCGACGAGGGTGACGCCGGCCGCGCGCTGGTCTCCCACGCCGATGTCGACGCCGTCATCCTCACGGGTGCTTCCGATACCGGCAAGCTCTTCCGCTCCTGGAAGCCGGAGCTCAACATCATGGCGGAGACCTCCGGCAAGAACGCGCTCATCATCACCCCGTCCGCGGACCCGGACCTGGCCATCCAGGACCTCTACCTCTCCGCCTTCGGCCACTCTGGACAGAAGTGCTCGGCGTCCTCCCTAGTTATCTTCGTCGGTGCGGCCGGCGAGTCGCAGCGCCTGCGCTCCCAGCTTGTCGACGCCGTCAAGACCCTCATCCCTGGCCCCGGCTACGAAATCACCACAACGATGAACGGTCTCGCCGAAGCCCCCAGCGAGAAGCTGCTGCGCGGCCTGACCCAGCTGGAGCCGGGTGAAAAGTGGCTGGTGAAGCCGGAGAAGCTCAACGAGGAAGGCACCCTGTGGTCGCCGGGTATCCGCGATAACGTGCGCCCCGGTTCCTGGTTCCACGTCAACGAGTGCTTCGGCCCAGTGCTCGGCATCATGCATGCGGAGACCCTGGAGGAGGCCATCGAGTGGCAGAACTCCACCGGTTATGGCCTGACCGGCGGCATCCACACGCTGGATAATGAGGAGATCGACTACTGGCTCGAGCGCGTCGAAGTGGGCAACGCCTACGTCAACCGCGGCATTACCGGCGCGATTGTGCAGCGGCAGTCCTTCGGCGGCTGGAAGCAGTCCGTCATGGGCCCGGGCGCCAAGGCCGGTGGCCCGAACTACGTGGCCCAGTTCGGCACCTGGTCCGAGGGGCCGCTGCGCCCCTTCGACGTGGATATCTCCCAGCCGGTGGCGGCCCAGCTGCGTGCCTTCGGCGAGCTGGGCTTCTCGGAGGAGGATACCGCTTGGCTGTGGCGCGCAGCAGAGCTCGACGAGTTGGCTTGGCAGCAGGAGTTTGGCCGCCAGCACGACCGCGCAGGTCTGGTCAGCGAGGCCAACGTCTTCCGCTACCGCCCAGTGCTCACGCCGCTGCAGGTACGCATTGGTTCCGATGCCGAGCTTCGCGACGTCTCCCGTCTCGCCCTCGCCGCCACCCGCACCGACTCCCCGGTGCGCTTCAGTGCCGCCCCGGAAAAGGCCGCGGAGCTGCGTGGTCTGGGCTTTAAGGTTGACAGCGTGTCGGCGGATGCCTTCGCCCGGGAGGTCGCTCGTCTAGAGTCCGGCCGCGTGCGTGCAGTGGGCTCTGTCGAGCCGGGCGTCTTTGAGGCGGCGGTGGAATCCAACTCCGTGGTCTTGGATCAGCCAGTGCTGGCTGATGGCCGCCGCGAGCTTCTGCCCTTCCTCCTCGAGCAGGCAGTCTCGGTAACGATGCACCGCTTCGGCATCATCCGCCAGGTAAGCAGCATCCGCGCATAGTTCGTTTTCTGCGCTCATATGAGAAGATGGAGCGCATGACAAACAACAATGATGACGGTGCCCGCTCGGGCACGTCCTCCACGGCCTCTGATGCGGCGGCTTCTGCCGCCGCGGAGCCCATTAATGAAGAAGCTACCCTCCCGGTGTCGAAGACCGATGACAAGTCTCGCGTCCTCGGGCGCGATGCCATCTCCTTGGCCAAGGTGTGCTTGATCTTCATCATCGTGGTGGCGGGCGTCGGCCTGGCCGGCTACCTGCTGAAGTTCATCTGGGTGGGCCTGCTGCCGGTCATCCTGGCCATTTTGGTGTGCACGGTGCTCTTCCCCGTGACCAACTGGTTGCGCGCGCACAAATTCCCCCGCGCGCTGGCCTCCATCACCACGCTGCTGGGCTTTTTGGCCATCATCGGCGGCGTCTTCGCGGCGATGGCCCCGGTCGTCTCCTCTCAGGGCGCGTCCTTGGTCAATCAGGCTGAAGGCGGCTTGAACAAGCTCGTCGATATGGCCAAGGACCTACCTTTCGATATTGATGCCGCGAAAGTCCAGGAAGTCCTCGATGACGCCATGACCTTCATCAAGGGCCAAGCTTCCAACATCGCCACCGGGGTGAT
The DNA here is from genome assembly GCF_030408555.1 of Corynebacterium aurimucosum. NCBI lineage: Bacteria > Bacillati > Actinomycetota > Actinomycetes > Mycobacteriales > Corynebacteriaceae > Corynebacterium > Corynebacterium aurimucosum. The sequence continues at coordinate 2,466,968 of NZ_CP047048.1, forward strand.
TTCCGGTGTATCGATGGCCAGCTCCATCGCCATGGCGCTCGCCATCATGCTCTTCGTGGCCTTCTTCATCCTCAAGGACGGCGATAAGTTCCTGCCGTGGCTGCGCACCTACACCGGCTACTCCGCCGGCTGGCACGCCACCGAGCTGCTGACTCGCGTGTGGAACACGTTATCTGGCTTCATTCAGGCGCAAGCAGCCGTCGCGGCCGTCGATGGCATCCTCATCGGCCTCGGCCTCTGGGTTCTCCAGGTACCGCTGGCCCTTGTCATCGGCGTAGTTACGTTCTTCGCCAGCTTCATCCCGGTCATTGGCGCTGTCACTGCGGGCGCTTTGGCCGTCATCATCGCGCTGGTCTCCGATGGGCTGACGAAGGCCTTGCTCGCCTTGGCTCTCATCATCATCGTCCAGCAGGTGGAGGGCAACGTCCTCCAGCCGATGCTGCAATCCAAGGCCATGGGCCTGCACGCGGCGATGGTGCTGCTCTCCGTCACGGTCGGCTCCGCCTTGGCCGGCATCATCGGCGCCTTCCTGGCTGTGCCGGTGGCTGCCACCATTGCCGTGGTCTTCCGCTACCACCAGGAGATGGCCAGCCTGCGTGCCGGCGAAATCGAAGCTAAAAACATTAAGATTTCCACGGCGGAGGGCCATGAGGACGTCATGGAGCTCTACGAGAACCTAGAGGCCAGCGGCGCCCGCTAGCCACACAACCGGTGCATGGTTCGAGCTTTCTCGGCCGTGCAACTGCCCTAGTTGCCAAACTTCTCCCCCACCACCCGCGGCGGGAGCGATGGTTTTGGCAACTAGGGCACTTTCCGTATGGAGGGCCTAGTCCGCGGACACCGTGCCGAAGGCGGCGGCCAGTTCCTCCGCCGCGCGGTCGAGCACCGAGGCCCACGAGCCATAGGATTCCTCATTAGCGGTGTCCGAAACCTGCTTGAGCAGCGTGCACGGCACGCCGAACTTTCGACACACCGCGGCGATGGCGTAGCCCTCCATATCGCACAGCTCGGAATCCTGGGCAAGGCGCGTGCGGGTCGGGGTATCCGAAATAAAGGCGTCACCCGTGGCAAGCGTTGCGGTCGGCAGCTTACCGGAGGTTTCAAGCTCGATCACCTCGGGAAGGAGATAGCGGGAAACATCGCTGAGCACCTCTAGGTGGAAGTCATGCTTGCGCACGTGGGAGACCTCGAAGACGCCTGAGAGATCGTCGCGAAGCGCGCCCGCAGTACCGATGTTGATAACCCGCTCCGGCAGTTGCTGTGCCGAGGCCAGCACCGTGGTCAGCTCGATGGCGGCGGGAACCGTACCAATACCGGTGATGAGCAGCGGCGCTCCTTCGGGAACGTGTGTGGCTTCAGCATCCACGGCGGCGATGAACAGTGTACGACCAGACAGATTCTCCATGCCTGCGAGACTACCCGCTGTCTCGAGGAATGCTCTCCACAACTCTGTTCTGAGCGGAGCGGCCGCTTGTAGGGTTCGGAACCACACCGAGACCTCAGAAAGGAGAACACCATGTTCACACCACGAGATTTCGCCGGAGCGGCACTCCTGTGCATGCCGCTCATCGCCTGCGCCATCCCTGAAGAAGCCCAGGCCAGCCCCGTAGTCTGCGAGGCCGGCAACCCCCAGGCGGCTTTCGATGACAACGTTGCCCACGTTCCTCAATGGCATGGCCACGAGTGGGCGCTGGTTGATTCTTCCCACTTCGATCCTTGCGCGGCCTTAAGCTGGCAGACCATCTCTATCAAGGGAGCCACGGCCTCCTCGCCGCACCACATCATGCTCTTCCACTATGGCGAGTACCTCGGCACCGCCACTGCTGAGCCTTATGGTTTCTTCCCCGACGTCGAGCAGGTCAATCACAACGAGATTTCCGTGACCTACCACTGGCCACAAGATGGCGACGCCAATGCCGCACCGACGGGTACGTCAAAGGCCAGCTTCCGCTGGGATGAAGTCCAGAACAAAGTCATCATGAGCGGCGACGTTCCGCCTAGCTAAGATAAACCGTGCGCCTCAAGATGAGGCGCACATTCTATGGAAGGAACACCCATGCTCCGGTCTGCTTCTGCCTTCGTGGGCGCTGCACTCATGTGCCTCCCCCTCGCCGCCTGTTCTCAGGGCGAGCAGGGCGAGGTGGACACCCCAATGTTTAGCGCGGTCCGCAACAACCCAACGAGCGTTGCTGCCGCAAGCCCCACGGAAGAGGCCGCAAGCCCGGAGCCAACGAGCAACCAGGCACCTGCCCCGAAGACCGAAGAACCAGAGTCCTGCGAGGATATTGACGCTGAAGAGGCCTATCAATCAGGCATTGGCACCATCGCACCGTGGAATGGCTTCGGTTGGGGGCGGCCTTCCTCCTCAGAGTTCGACCCTTGCGCGGATTTGAGCTGGCTAATCATTGCCATCGAGGGGGCTACGGCCTCCTCACCGCACCACATCATGCTGTTCCACAAGGGCGAATATCTCGGCACCGCGACCGCCGAGCCTTATGGTTTCTTCCCCACCATCGAACGCGTAAATGACGCCGAGATCGCCGTAACCTACCACTGGGCGCGCGAGGGCGAAACCACCGCCGGGCGCACCGGCGAGACGCACGCAGGCTTCCGCTGGGATGAAGGCCAGCAGAAGGTGATCATGAGCGGTGATGTCCCTCCCAGCACTTACTAGTCAAAACTCAGCGTCCGGTTCTTCTGCCGCAGCCGGATCGTAATGTTCTTTTGCGCCGCCCCGAGGGCGATCAGCTTCCCGGACAACGCCCGGGCTACTTGCAGGTCGGTCTCACTGGGCGGCTCTGCGGCAACGCTCACCGTGGGTAGCCAACTATCGTTCGGATCCGGCGCTCCCAAGTGGATAAGGCGCTCGCGCTCCGCGTCGATCCAATAGCCCTCGGTGGCCATGTACCTGTCCTGCCCGCCGTCGAAAGAATCGCAGCGCCACCCGCCCTCAGCCACGCGGAAGACAAAGGGGCAATAGCCCAGGCGGGAGGGCACGATGTAGGTGGTGTTGGGGCTGACCCGCCAATGCCCGCGGGCGGAGCTCCACACTTGACGGTAGGTATCAGCCAGGCTCATGCCTAGGCGGAGGCGCTGCTGCCTGTCTTCGTCAAGCCCTGCCCCCTCCACTCGCGCGTCCAGCTCTCCTAAGTGCGTGGCATCGGCCACGTACATGCCCAACCAGGCCTCCTCCGGAGTGGTGTAGGGGCCTGTGATGTCGCGGTGGAAGGACTCTGGAATGGCTTTCTCGGCGTTTCTCGGCAGGCGCTGGCGCACTGCAAAAGCCCATAGCCGGGGATGCCCCATGCGAAAAAGCGTCACAGTCTCGCGCGGGAGAAGGTCATGCACCTGTTGCCGGGTGAGGTAGTCACCCGCGCTGATGCGGCGCACCAACTTCCGGGCTACGTCCGCCTCCACTTGTTGTTCCATAGCCGGGGCTACCTCTAGATCGGGAAGCTGACCCAATAGCAGCAGATCAATGATGTCCCCGAGGTCGAAGACAGTGGCGAGCCGTTTGGTGGTGTTCTCACCAAACGCCTCGATGGCCTCATAACCCAACGCAGTGCCTAACCTCCTCACCACATCTGGTGAGACGCTCACTCGGTTGTGCGTGGCATACAGTTCCGCTGCATTGAGGGGGCGATCAAGCACCAAGTCTTCTATCCTTTCTCCCCCGTTCAGGGGAATCGCACTGAGTCACGCGTGGGACTAAGCCAGGCACAGCCGGTTCTGCATTGGTTGCCTGCGGGGCGCCGAAAGACTAATCGATACCTCCACGACCCCTCACGTGAGGTCCATCCACAGTGAATTACTTCAAATAGTAGCAACTTATATACCGCGTTTGGATTAAGCATGACAATTGATCCCTACCCCTACCCTGTCTTACCTGCTTTCTGCAGCTATTTCTGACAGCCGTACGGATATAGTATGACACAGTTTCTCAATGTAACCTTGCAGTTTCCTCTCAAGGCTTTCTCTCTTCCAGATGCAAAGGAGTCCATCACATGACTGACAACAACAGCTGGGGCGCTCCCCCTTCCTCGCCCTCACCGGCGACCGCCCCGAAGCGCATCGCTGTCATCATCGCCGCAATTGTCGGCATCATTGCGCTGACTGCGGGCATCACGTGGGCTATAGCCGCAAACACCAACTCGACCCCTTCCTCCGACTCGGCCGCGGCGTCTTCACCCGAAGCTGCCCCAAGCGAACAGATACCGAGTTCGGAGGAAACTACTGAAACCACCAAAAAGAATTACACGTTCGTCGACGACCCCGAATACACCCGAGAACAAAAATGTGGCGAAATGGCTGACGCTTTCCGGGACAAGATTGATAACCCAATGACCGTCTTCTGCGACGATGACTGGCTGCTCCTCGCCCAAGAAAACAGCTCGCTGTATTACCTCCATTCCTGGGCAGGCAACTCATGGATCCCGCACGAGGCCGACGGCGAATTTTCAGACTCACACATGGACTGCTATGACCGAAAGGAATTGATTGAGGATGGCCTTCCAGAGCAATATGTCGATGACGTTCCCCTCTGCTCCTCTGAAGAGTTGGCCGCAGCTGACCAAGAGAAAGAGCTAAAACCAGGCTACTTGGGCGACCTCTGTGACGGAAGCTACATCCTCATTGTTGACAGTGTGCTTGTGCCCTACGGCGAACTCAGAACACCATACGTCGACCAGGCACTCGCCCAGCATCCTGGTGCTAAGTCGATGCCGGGACTGGCCTGCAATTCCTTGCGCTCTGAAGTCGATGGTAAGGAGGTCTTTGCCATTTACTACGACGCCGGCCACAGCGTGGATGAGGTCTGTAAACTCAAGGCGCGGTACGGTGGCAACGCCCGTTCGCTCAATAACGATGCAGACTTCAGCGACCCCTGCTAGGGCAACAACTTAGTTTGGAAAGGATTTTTCGCCTCGTGGCACACTACAACCTCTATAGCTCCCTCAACCTTGACCCTTCCGCTGATTCTGCGACTTTGGCCTCGGAGATCGAACGCCGCCTTTCCGCGACGGACCCGTCCAACGCCGCGCTTTACGACGAACTCTCCACCGCCCACAGCATCTTCTCCCGCCAGGACCGCCGCGAGCAGTATGACCGAGCACTCGCGGATCCCTTCGGCCCCGAGGTGGACGTCGCCCGCATCCGTGAGATCGCCAACTCCGGCTCGGGCGTGCAGCTCATGCCGCAGCCTTCGAGCGCCCAGGCTTCCGGCTCCTCCAGCTTCAACGTTGATTTCTCCTTCCCCGTGGAGCCCTCCCGTCAGCGTGCCCAGTCGATTCAGTGGTGCATCGTGTGGGGTCTGCTGGCCTTCATGTGGATCATTTCCACCATTCGCGGCCTCGGCGCCCTCGCGGAGGTCGGCAACGCCAGCAGTATCGAGCTTCTGTACGGCGCTGATGACTACGTCGACGAGGCTAGCTCCGCCGGCGCCTTCTTCTTTATGGTCGCCGGCGGTACCCCGGTCTACCTGATGATTGCGGAATTCATCTGGTCCCTGCGCAAGACCTTGGGCCGCAAGCAGGCCGAAAAGACCGCCTAAAACGCCGAAACCCGCGGCCATAAAGCCGCGGGTTAAGGGGGGACTAGCGCAGGCGCTGGCCTACAAAGCCGGCGGCAAGGGTGTTGCCGCTGGACTGATCAATGAGCAAGAAATTGCCCACCGCGCCGCGAGCGGCATAATCCTCCACGGGAAGCTCCGCCTGGGTTTGGACGGTGATGAACGCAATGTCATTGAGGGCTGCTGATTCCGGCGCCTCAACATCGGCCACGCCATCGAGGTCGAGGATGCGCTCCACCGACGCCACGCGGGCCTTGACCAGCGCCGCACCATACCGCAGCTTCACCATCTGTCCCGCGCGCAGCTCCTTGTCCGTGAGGACCACCGCGGTGGCGGCGAATTCGCGCACCTCCTCCGGGCGCTGCGTGCCGGCGATGAGGTCGCCGCGAGCCAAATCGATGTCATCGGCCAGCCGCAGAACCACGGAGTCGCCGGCGCGCGCCGCCTCGTCTTCAGCAAGCGAGCCATCGGTGGTGTCAATCGCGGTGACGGTCGAGGTGCGCCCGCCCGGGAGCGTTACCTCATCCCCCACCGCCACGTGCCCGGCCTTCACGCGGCCGGCATATCCGCGGTAGTCAGAGGCGTGTTCGCGAATGACGTACTGGATAGGGAAACGGAAGTCCAAGTCATCGGCGCGGCCGGTGGCCACGGGGACGGTCTCTAGCGTTTCAAGGACCGTCGGCCCCTCGTACCAATCCATGGTGGTGGAGCGCTCCACCACGTTATCGCCCTTGAGCGCAGAAATCGGGATGGCAACAGAGTCCGTAATGCCCAAGCGCGCCGCAATGTCGTTGAACTCCGTCTCAATCGCGCGGAAGGTTGCTTCGTCATAGTCCACCAGATCGATCTTGTTCACGCCCAGGATGACGTGGCGCACGCCCAAGAGTGCTGCGACGTTGAGGTGGCGGCGGGTTTGTTCGACGACGCCATTGCGGGCGTCGACAAGCAGCACCACCACCTGGGACGTGGACATGCCGGTCACCGTATTGCGCATGTACTGCACATGTCCTGGGGTATCGGCGAGAATGAAGGTGCGCTTATCGGTGGCGAAGTAGCGGTAGGCCACGTCGATGGTGATGCCCTGCTCGCGCTCGGCACGCAGGCCGTCCACCAGCAAAGAGAGATCCATGCCGTCAAAACCGCGGTCGGCGGAGGAACGCTCCATGGACTCCACCTGGTCCGCGAGCACGGACTTGGTGTCATAAAGCAGACGGCCCACGAAGGTGGACTTGCCGTCATCGACGGAGCCGGCGGTGCACAGACGCAGAGTATCGCGCTGTTTGAGGGCGCCGACATTCGGCGCAAGGGTGGTGGTCGTCATCAGAAGTAGCCTTCCTTCTTGCGGTCCTCCATGGCGGACTCGGACAATTTGTCATCGGCGCGGGTGGCTCCGCGCTCGGACAGGGTGGAAATGGAGATTTCCGCGAGCACTTCATCCGGCGAGGCGGCGGTGGATTCCACGGCACCGGTGCAGGACATATCCCCCACGGTGCGGTAGCGCACGGTGCGGGTCTCCAACGGTTCATCCTCGCGCGGTCCGCCCCATTCACCTGGTGTCAGCCACATGCCGTTGCGGTTAAATACCTCGCGCTGGTGGGAGTAATAGATGGAGGGAAGCTGCAGGTTGCGCGCGCCGATGTATTCCCAGATATCGGACTCAGTCCAGTTAGAAATGGGGAAGACGCGAACGTTTTCGCCGGCCATCTTGCCGCCGTTGTACAGGTCCCAGAGCTCCGGGCGCTGGCGGCGCGGATCCCAACCGCCGAAGGAATCGCGGATGGAAAAGATGCGCTCTTTGGCGCGGGCGCGTTCCTCGTCGCGGCGCGCGCCACCCAGCACGGCGTCGTATCCGCGCTCCGCGATGGTCTCCACCAGCGGCACGGACTGCAGCGGGTTGCGGGTTCCGTCGGGGCGCTCCTGGATGTCGCCGCGGTCGATCCAGTCTTGGACCAGCGCCACGTGCAGGCGCGCGCCGGTTTCCTCGACGAGCTGATCGCGGAAGTCGATGACCTCCGGGAAGTTGTGGCCGGTATCCACGTGGATGAGCTCGAAGGGCACTGTGGCCGGCGCAAAGGCGCGGCGGGCGAGCTCGAAGACGACGACGGAGTCCTTGCCGCCGGAAAAGAGCAGGCCTACCTTGTCGAATTGCCCGGCGACTTCGCGCAGGATGTGGAGGGATTCGTTCTCTAAATCTTTAAGGTGTGGTGAAAGAGTCATTATTCGTGTAACCCGCATTCTGTCTTGCCGTCAGCGAAAATACGCCCGGAGCGTGCATCCTCGCCCTCGCCTACCGGGAAGGTCAACGGCGCGCAGCCGATGGAACGGTAGCCCTGCAGGGTGAGGGGGTGAATGATGAGATCGTGTTCCTTGATGTAGGCGTCGGTGTCATCGAGGTCCCAGGTAATAATCGGGGAAATCTTCAGCCGTCCCGTGCGGTCCAGGCTCAGCGCCGGAGCGGTGGCGCGGTGCTCGGAATCGGCGCGGCGCAGGCCGGTGACCCACCCGACGTAGGGGTCCATGGCCATGTTTAGCGGCTCCACCTTGCGCATGCGGTTATAGGCCGCAACGTCGCGTGCATAGAGGCGCGGGCCGTAAATCTTGTCCTGTTCCTCAGGGCTCAACAGTGGGCGCACGGTCACCAGCGGCAGGTCCGCATAGCGCTTGGCGACGTCCCCCGCTACCTGAAGCGTCTCCGGAAAGTGCCAGCCGGTGTCGATGAAGAGCAGGTCGGCGTCTAAGTGGGCGCGGTGCGCGAGCTCGGCTAACACGGTGTTTTCCATGGACATCGTGACGGCGAGCCGGCCCGGCGCGTGTTCGGCGGCCCACGCGGTAATCGTTTCGGCGGAGGCATCGTGGAGCTTATCGGCCCACTTGTCGACGAGTTCCTGGTTGCGCTGGGCCACGGCAGGCTCGAGCGGCGCGGTGTCGCGGGTGCCTTCGGGGCTAATGCTGGGGTCGCGGTAGTCGCCGCGGTCCAGCAGGTTAATCGGTTCGGTCATGACTCCTCACATTAAAGGCAGCTGTGCTTGTGTGCAGCCCCACTAAGGGGCGCGAGGGCTGTGAGCTTGGGTAGTAGGGAGAATAAAAATTAGCCAGACTGAACCGAGCGGACTAGATTTACAGACTAGACAGTCTATTTTTACCGAACTGAAGGGGTTCTTATGCAGCGTGTAGCCATCGTCGGGGACGGCCCCGCAGCGCTCTCCACCGCCGAGCGACTCATCGGGGCCGGGCTGTGCGTGGACCTGTACTGCCAGCGCCCTGCGCCCTTCGGTTTGCTGCGACGCTTCGCTGGGCTCTCCGGCGCAGAATCTATCGCCGCGCCATGCCCGAAGGGGACCACGCCGCGCCTGCGGCTTATCGGCAACGTGCGCGTGGGTAATGGCCCGGACGCGGACATCAACCATTCGGATCTCAACCAGCTTTCCGCCTCCGGCGACCGCCACTTGGTTTTACTGGAACTCATGGCCCGCGGCGTGGCCATCACGACATGGGAGGGCCTCTGCCACCCCACCGCCGACGTAGAAGATTGGGCCACCGTCACGGAACAGGCCCAGCGCGCACCGGTGTGCTTCTAGCGCGCGAGCGCGCGGACTAGCGCCCGCGCGTTAAAAGGGAAGCCTGCTGCCAGTCCTCGCACCACCGCACTCGCTAGACGCGCGGGCTAGCGCCCGCGCAACCATAACGGATAGACTTTTGCGGTCAATGCCCTTCAGCGGCCCAGCGCAGCAACCGCGCGGCCGCCAACATGCACGAAACGCTGGCACATGGAACTCGCTCGCATCCTTTTATCCCGCTCCAAGCCCTATACCGGCTACGTCATCGCGGTACTGCTCCTCCAGGCACTATCCACCGCGGCAACGCTCTACCTGCCTTCGCTCAACGCGAAGATCATCGACAGGGGCGTGGCCCAAGTAGACATCGACTACATCTGGCACACCGGCGGCATCATGCTCATCGTGGCCTTCGCCCAAGTCATCGCCGCCATCGCCGCCATCTGGTTCGGCTCCCGCACCGCCATGGGCCTCGGCCGCGACCTGCGCTCCGATATCTTCCGCCGCGTCACCCGCTACTCCGCCGAAGACATGAGCAACTTCGGCACCGCTACCCTCATCACCCGCGGCACCAACGACGTCCAGCAGATCCAGATGGTCTACATGATGATCCTCAACTTCATGGTCACTGCCCCCATCATGTCCATCGGCGGCATCATCATGGCCATCCGCGAAGACGCCGGCATGTCCTGGCTCGTCGCGGTGTCCGTCATCGTGCTGCTGGCCGCCATCTCCCTCATCATCGTCCGGCTCATGCCGCTCTTTCGCGCTTGGCAAGGCAAGCTCGACGTCATGAACGGCACCCTGCGCGAACAAATCGCCGGCATCCGCGTCGTCCGCGCCTTCACTCGCGAGGAGCACGAAGCCGAGCGCTTCCGCACCGCCAACCGCGACCTGACCAACCTCTCCCTCAAGGTCGGCCAGCTGTTCATCCTCATGTTCCCCATCATCACCGTCATTCTCAACGTGGCCACCGGCGCGGTCCTCTGGTTCGGTGGCCACCGCGTGGACGAAGGCCTCGTGGAGGTCGGCTCGCTGACCGCTTTCCTGCAGTACCTGCTGCAGATCCTCGCCGCGGTCATGATGGGCACCTTCATGGCGATGATCCTCCCCCGCGCCATCATTTGCGCGCGCCGCATCACCGATGTCCTCGAACACGAACCCTCCATCACCGAGCCGGCTCAACCCCGTACCCCGGAGCACTCCGAGGGCGTCGTCGAATTCGACAACGTGTCCTTCCAATACGCCGGCGCCGAAGCGCCCGTGCTTCACGACGTCTCCTTCACCGCCACCCCCGGCACCACCACCGCGCTCATCGGCGCAACCGGTTCCGGCAAGACCACCGCGCTCTCCCTCATCCCGCGCCTCTATCTCCCGACGAAGGGCCGCGTGCTTCTCGACGGCACCGATATCGCCGAGATGGCTCGGAAGGACGTCGTCAAGCGTGTGGGCCTCGTGCCGCAGAAGCCTTACCTGTTCAGCGGCACCGTGGCCTCCAACCTGCGCCTGGGTGCGCCGGAGGCCACCGATGAGGAGCTGTGGAACGCGCTGCGCGTGGCCCAGGCGGACTTTGTTGAGGACCTCGACATGCACATCTCCCAGGGCGGCACCAACGTCTCCGGTGGGCAGCGCCAGCGCTTGTCCATCGCGCGCATGCTGGTCGCCCGCCCGTTGGTGTATCTCTTTGATGATTCCTTCTCCGCGCTGGACGTGCTCACGGATGCCGCCGTGCGTTCCGGAATGCGCGAGTACACCGCCGAAGCCACAACCATCATCGTGGCGCAGCGCGTGAGCTCGATCGTGGATGCCGACCAGATTCTGGTCATGGACGCCGGGCGCGTCGTCGCCCGCGGCACGCACGGGGAGTTGCTCGAGTCCTCCGAGACGTACCGCGAAATTGTGGAATCCCAGAAGACCTCGGAGGTGGCATAAATGACTGAGCAGGACAACGCTACGTTGAGTGAAGACACCACTGCCGAGATCGAGGAGAAGACCGGCGAGAACGCCCCGCGCAAAGCCAAGAACTTCTGGCCCTCCGCCAAGCGCCTCTTTGGTCTCCTCGCGCCGTTCAAGGCGCAGCTTTGGGCAATTGCGGCGATGAATATCATCTGCGTGTTCCTCGCCGTGGCCGCGCCGAAGGTCATGGGCATGGCCACCGACGTTATTTTTTCCGGCGTCATCTCCCGCCAGCTGCCCGCTGGTGTAACCAAGGACCAGGCGATCGCGGCGCTGCGCGCGGGTGGGCAGGAAAAGTTCGCCGACATGGCCTCAGCAATGGACTTGCACCCCGGCTTCGGCATTGATTTTTCCAAGCTGGGCACGATTATTGGCATCGTGATTGCGATGTACGTGGTGTCCTCTCTCTTCCAGTGGTGGCAGGGCTTTTTGCTCAACTCTCTGGTGATGAAGGTGGTTTTCGACCTACGCGAGAACATCGAGGCCAAGCTCAACCGCTTGCCGCTCAATTACTTCGACACGCAATCCCGCGGTGACCTTCTCTCGCGCACCACCAACGACGCCGATAACATCCAGTCCGCCTTGCAGCAGGCCATTTCGCAGCTGTTTTATAACCTGCTCATGGTCGTGGGCATCACGGTCATGATGTTCACCGTGTCCTGGCAGCTAGCGCTCGTGGCGCTGCTGGCGCTGCCGCTGACTGCGGTGGTCATCGCGGTGGTTGGCTCGCGCGCGCAGAAGCAGTTCAAGGCGCAGTGGAAAGCCACCGGTGACCTCAACGGACAGGTCGAGGAAGCCTTCTCCGGCCACGACCTAGCGACTGTCTTCGGGCGCATCGATTCCATGACGGAGGAGTTTGATAAGCGCAACGAGGAGCTGTTCCGCTCCGCGTCGCTGGCGCAGTTCCTGGCCGGAATGATGATGCCGATCATGCAGTTCATCTCCTACCTGTCGTACGTGGTCATCGCGGTGCTGGGCGCGCTCAAGGTGGCCTCCGGCTCGCTGACGTTGGGCGGCGCGCAGGCCTTCATCCAGTATTCCCGCGAGTTCAACCAGCCGCTGGGCCAGCTCGGCGGCATGATGCAGCAGGTGCAGTCGGGCGTGGCATCGGCGGAGCGCGTCTTCGAGTTCCTCGACGCCGAAGAAGAGCCCGCCGAGGAGCCCACCTCCCGCTTGGGTGGGCGTGCGAAGGGGCTCGTGGCATTCGAAGACGTCGACTTCGCTTATGACCCCGACAAGCCGCTGATCCAGGACCTCAGCCTGCGCGTGGAGCCGGGGCAGACCGCGGCGATCGTCGGCCCCACGGGGGCTGGCAAGACCACGCTGGTCAACCTCATCATGCGTTTCTACGACATCGATTCGGGCACCATCCGCCTCGATGGCGTCGACACCGCGCAGATGTCCCGCCACGAGCTGCGCTCCCAGGTGGGCATGGTGCTGCAGGACGCCGTGGTTTTCGAGGGCACCATCATGGACAACATCCGCTACGGCCGCCTCGACGCCACCGACGAGGAGGTCATTGCCGCCGCGAAGGCCACCTACGTGGACCGCTTCGTCCACTCCCTCCCCGACGGCTATGACACCAAGATTGACCAGGATGGCGGCGCGATTTCCGCCGGCGAACGTCAGCTCATCACCATCGCCCGCGCCTTCCTGGCGCAGCCGGCGCTGCTCATCCTCGATGAGGCCACCTCATCCGTGGATACCCGCACCGAGGTGCTCGTTCAGCAAGCCATGAATGCGCTGCGCGCGGACCGCACGTCCTTCATCATCGCGCACCGCCTCTCCACGATTCGCGACGCCGACCTCATCATCGTCATGGAAGAAGGCCGCATCGTCGAACAGGGCACCCACGCCGAGCTTCTCGACGCCCACGGCGCCTACTGGCGCCTCCACCAGTCCCAGTTCCGCGAGGACGAGAGCTAGTCGACCGTCACGGACATTATCGGGGCCGAGAACGTGTCACCCGTGAGGTTCGCCAGCTCAAGGGTGACGTCGCTTAAGGAAAGGTGATCCATGAGGGCGTCGGGAAGCTCGGCGTCTGGGACAGGATTCGGCTGGGGTATACCGAGCTGATCGAGGACGGCATTGATATCGTCGCTGGTGAGATCCGCCGTGACGGGCACGGTGCGCACGCCTTCGACGGTGGGGGTGACGGTCAGCGAGGTCGCCACGATACGCACTGAACCCTCCACTTCGGTCAAGGCGTCGTCGGTGGTGAGCAGGCCATCGCCGGCGTTGCCCGGCAGCGTGATAGCCAAATCGCGCACGACGAGGCGGTCCCCGGTGAGCTCGAGGACGCGCACCTCCCCGTCGCGGGTGGGCATCGTGCACAGCGAGGCTTTCACGTTCCCCGTCAGCGTCACCTCATCAGCCGTCACGGTGGAAAAGTAGGGCTGCGCCGGGGCGACCTGCGCGCTCACGCCCGTCGCGCTCACTGCGAGGGCCGCCACGGTAGCGATGACTACTTTCCGTGAGCGCGAAGGGCGGAGCCGGTGCTTAACCATCGCTAGGCTCCCAGGCCAAGGTCAGCGCGCCACCGATGATCCCGAGCACTGAGCCGATGAGGAAGCCTCCCAGGTTGGAGGTCGGAATAGCGATGACCGCCACGATGATGCCCAGCACGCCCAGGTACGTCGCCGTGGTGGGACGGAACCACGCGCCGAGGCCAAACATGACCAACAGCGCCCCGATGAGCAGCGTGGACACACCCGACACCGTGGAGATCATGACGAGCAGATCCGAAATCTGCACCGTGAAATAGGCGGGCATAGCGATGACGATTCCCGAAAGTATGAGCAGCAACCCCGGAAAGAACGGCCGCCGGCCACGCCACGCCTTAAACCGCGCCCACACCCCACCTGTGGCTGCCGCGGGAGCTACAGCCTGGTCGACATCGAGAGAATCCGGCGCTTCTGCTCCATGCAGTGCTGCGTCGGAATCCCTAGCGTGATCAGCAGACATTGCCGCGGCCCCGCTCCACAGATACGCCCACGTTCTTCGCTGACAAGGTCTTCGCGCCGAGGGAGGTGGCACGGACGTCGTCGGCAGTCAGCGAAACCTGCTTGGCATAGAGGCCCCACGTTCCCGGGTCGGCGGACTGGGACAGCTGACTGGCGTCGATGCCCACGTTCGCGTCCTGCATGACCAGCGAGCCCTCGATATTCGACGCACCAACGAGGAGACCAGTGGCCTCCACACTGTTATCGCCCTTCGCCTTGAGCGCGAGCGTGGACTCCCCCACCGCAGGCAGGTCAGTGGTGACATAAAGACACAAATCCGAGGCCACGGCGTGTTCCATCTTTAGCCGCGCGGTGGGAACATCCTCCTCGCCCTTCTTGTCGCTATCCACAAACAAGGAAAAGCCATCGCCTTCCAAGTGACGAATGTTGACGTTGAAGAACGTACCCGAGAGCGCCAAATTCGCCGTCAGACCGCCCTGCGCAACCGCAACTCCGGCCACTCCGAATGCTGCGAAGCCCGCAACGAGGCCCACTGCGGCCTTCGGAACATTGATTCTGCCCACAACGCCTCCTGAATTCTTAGCCCTCAAGATGATAGCTGAATCCTGACTCACTGATTTAGACGGCGAGGATTTAAGGTAGGAGGCACGCACAGCAGCAATCAAAGGAGCGCTCATGTTCGGCTGGATTGCCATCGCCGCATCGGTCCCGGTGTGGCTGTACTTTTTCTACCGCCTCACGGTGCTGTTTCGGTTCATCCGCTCCGGCGGGCCCACACAGCTGAACCGTACCGACCGCCCCATGGCGCGCCTCGGCCGCGTGCTCATCGAAGTCTTCGGCCATACCCACTTCAAAGGCCGGCCGCTGGTCAACGCCGCGCACTGGCTCGTCATGGTGGGCTTCCTCTTCGGCGCCATCGTGTGGTTCGAGGCCTATATCCAAACCTTCGCGCCCGATAAAGGCTGGCCGTGGCTCGGCGACTGGCCGGTGTACCACTTCATCGAAGAGGTCCTCGCCATCGGCACCGTGCTCGGTATCTGTTTCCTCATCGGCGTGCGCCTAAAGCTCGGCCACACCGATCGCGGCAGCCGCTTCTACAACTCGCAAGTCTTCCCCGCACGCCTGGTGGAGGCCATCGTCTTCTTCGAAGGCCTCGGCATGCTCGCCGTCAAGGCCGCCGCCATCGCCACGTACGGCGGTGGCTCCCCGTGGGCTGATTTCTTGACGATGCGTGTGGCGGGGGTTATGCAGGCGTCGCCAAGCATGGTGCAATTCTTTGCCCTGGTGAAGCTGCTGACGGGCCTGGTGTTCATCGCGTGCATCGCCCACTACTTCCAATGGGGCGTGATGTGGCACCGCTTCATGGCGTTCTTCAACATCTTCTTCCAACGCAACGCCGACGGCGAGAAGGCGCTGGGCGCTCTCCCCACGCCGGACTTGGAGGACCTCGAGCCAGGGAGCTGGAAGATGCTTCTCGACGCCTCCTCCTGCACCGAATGCGGCCGCTGCCAGGACCTGTGCCCCGCATGGAACACCGACAAACCGCTGAGCCCGAAGAAGCTCATGATGGACCTGCGCCAGAGTGCGCTGGATAACTACAACCCACACGAGGGGCTCAACGTGCTGGCGATGGCGGGCACGATTGATGATGACGTCCTGTGGTCCTGTACCAACTGCGGTGCGTGCGTGGACCAGTGCCCGGTGGATATCGAGCACATCGACCACGTGGCGGACCTGCGTCGCTTCAAGGTGCTGGCGGAATCCGACTTCCCGTCGGAGCTGACCGGGCTGTTTAAGAACATGGAGACGAAGGGCAACCCGTGGGGGCGCAATGCTTCGGAGCGGCGCGCGTGGATTGATGAGGCGCGTGCCGACGGCATCGAGGTGCCGATCATCGGCGAGGACGCCGCCGACTTTTCGGACCTGGAGTACCTGTTCTGGGTCGGTTGCGCGGGTGCTTACGACGACAAGGGCCGCGCCACGACGCGCGCGGTGGTGGACATGCTGCACACTGCGGGCGTGAAGTTCGGTGTGCTGGCCACGGGCGAGACCTGTACCGGTGACCCGGCGCGCCGTGCTGGCAATGAGTTCCTGTTCCAGGTGATGGCGGAGCAGAATGTTGCCACGCTTAACGACGCCTTCGCCGGCGTCCCCAAAGGCCAGCGCAAAATCATCACGACGTGCCCGCACTGCTTCAACACGATTCGCAACGAGTACCCGGACTTCGACGGCCATTTCGATGTGCTGCACCACACGCAGCTGCTCAACCGTTTGGTGCGGGAGAAGCTGCTCGTGCCCGTGCCACGTTCCCCGGAGAATCGCCGACCCGTTACGTATCACGACCCGTGCTTCCTGGGCCGCCACAACAAGGTCTTCGACCCGCCGCGTGAGCTCGTGGAGGCGACTGGTGCAACGCTGGCGGAGATGGACCATAACCGCGATGCGGCCTTCTGCTGCGGTGCCGGTGGCGCGCGCATGTTCATGGAAGAAAACCAGGGCAAGCGAGTTAATGAATTCCGCTCAGAGCAGGCCGTGGCGACCGGAGCGGAGCAGATTGCGACGGGCTGCCCGTTCTGCAATGTCATGCTGACGGGTGGCGTGAAGTCCATCGCGCCGCAGACTCAGGTCAGCGATGTGGCGCTCATGCTGCGCGACGCCATTGCCCCCACTGGCGAACTTCCCGCCGCGCGCGAGAAGGCCTTCCTCGATACGCCCCGCCGCGAACCCGTCCCAGAAAAGCCCGCCCCGGAGGAGGCTTCCAACATCCCGTCCACCGCGCCGCAAGCACCCGCAGCGCCGAGCACGCCCGCAGCGCCATCTGCCCCCAGCACGCCGAGCGCACCGCAAGCACCCGCCGCGCCGAGCGCACCGCAGGCGCCATCAACGCCGACTGCACCCAGCGCGGCTTCGCCAACGGCTCCCAGTGCCCCGCAGGCCCCAACTACGCCTCAGGTGGCAGGAGCTCCAACTGCTCCTACGGCACCAAGTGCTACCAAAGCACCTACAGCACCGCCCGCACCGAACGCGCCCGGGGCTCCATCTGCAAACACTCCGGCACCGAACGCAACCGCTGTACCGCAGGCACCAGCGAACACACCCGCCGCGCCCCAGGCACCAGCGAACGCCCCCGCAGCACCTGCCGCACCCCAGGCACCCGGTGCACCATCGACGCCAAACGCGGCCGCTGTACCGACTGCCCCGGCGGCGCCCAAAGCTACGACAACACCAAACACACTGCAAGCACCCGTAGCTCCGGCGGCGACGAGCACGCCAACGACGCCTCAGGCACCAGCCGCCCCTTCAGCACCGCCTACGCCCAGCGCTCCTGCGGCACCAAACACACCGCAAGCACCCGCAGCTCCGGCGGCGCCCGCGGCACCGCAAGCACCCGCGGATACTCCTTCGGTGCCGAAAGCTCCGACTGCGCCAGCAGCACCCGCCGCTCCGTCCGCGCCGATTACCCCGCCGAAGGCTCCGGCTGCGCCGCAGGCTCCGGAGGAAGGGGCGTCGGAAAGCAAGGACTAGTGCGACGTCGGCCACATCAACGCCGCGCAAGGTAGGCGTGCCTGATACCCCACAGGTACGCTCTACTCCATGCACACTGACGTGACCTACGTCCTCGCCTCGGGCGAAAGCAATTACACCGACTCGCTGGTGTCCTTCGCATGGATCATGGCGGTAGCGCTGCTAGCACCGTTGGTATCCCATGCCCTAGGCAAGAAGATGCCGGCCGTGGCGCTGCTTATTTTCTTCGGCATGCTCATCGGCCCTTCGATGTTGGGCTTGGCGCACGAAGACCCCGGCATTGGCATGCTCAAGGAGCTCGGCGTGGGCGCGCTGTTCCTCCTTGCGGGTTTCGAAATTGACCTCGCCGCCCTGAAATCGAAGGAAGCCGCCACAGGGCTATCCACGTGGCTCATCTGCGTGGTGGCGTGTGGCGTCGGCGCCTACTTCCTCATGGATGACATCCCCAGCGCCATCGTCATGGCCATCGCTTTGACGTCGACTGCTCTGGGCACCATCACCCCGATGCTCAAACAGGACAAACTCCTGGGCACTCGAGTGGGCGATTCCGTGGTCATCCACGGCGCGATCGGTGAGGTCGCGCCAATTACTGCAATGGCGCTCCTGTTGGGAACGCGCTCCACGTGGACAACGATGCTGATTCTTCTCGCCTTCATCGCAATCGCGGTCACCGTGGCCGTCATGCCCTTCGCCATTACCACCCTCATGCCGTGGTTCAAGGACGCCTTCATCTCCGGGGCGGGCTCCACCAACCAAACCATCATGCGTCTCATCATCCTGATGTTGGCCATCCTCATGGCAGTGACGGCGGTATTCGAACTCGACATCGTCCTGGGCGCCTTTGCAACGGGCATCATCCTCAACCGCATCATTCCCGATGAGTTCCATAAAGGCTTGGAAAACCGCCTCGACGTGGTTTTTTATTCCATGCTCATTCCCGTCTTCTTCGTGGTCTCCGGCATGGCGATTGACTGGAACGTCATCATGGACGAGCCCATCAAGGTCCTCGGCATCCCGCTGCTCATCCTGGTGACCCGCGGCCTGCCGGTGTTCCTACGCGAAAACCTTCACCAAACCGGCTCCAACGTCGAAACCACCCGCGAACGCATCCAGGTTGCCCTCTACGCGGCGACCGGCCTGCCCATTATCGTGGCGGTGATGACGCTAGCGGTGGATTCGGGCATCGTCGATTCTGAGATCGCCTCGATCTTCATCGCCGGCGGCGCGCTCACCGTTGCAATCTTCCCGTTCCTCTCCGGCCTTGTGCGCGAAAAGGAACCCGCAAAGGCAGAGGATTAAGGCTGTTAAAATAGCCAATGTGACTAATCCTTTCAGCATGCGGCTTTCCGACGCCGAACGGACCGACGCCGTCAATGACCTCGCCCAGGCGTTGGGTGAAGGTCGCCTCACCATGGATGAGTTTGAGGAGCGCACCGACGCGGTGATGCAGGCAACGACCCGCCGCGAACTGGCAGATGTCTTCATGGATATCCCCACCAAGGCCAGCAGCGAGCTCAAGATCTACTCCCAAGGTGAGGTCGCCCGCGCCTACCAATCAACCCGGAAACCCCGCTTGGCCACCGCGTTGGTTGGCTCGCTAGGGCTCTTTTTCGGCTCGATTGCATCCTTCGCTGCTCTGTCCGGCGTCACCGCCGCACTCACCGGCACCGGATTGCTCTTCCTCATCCCCGCGTTGTGGATCATGCTCTACGTGGCCAAGGTGGGGCCGGAGTCCTGGCACCGTCCGTCGCCGCGACAGATCGAGCGCCAGCGCATGCGCGAGCTGAAAGCCGCCGGCGCTGAAGAACGCGCGCAGATGCGGGCGTTGGAGCAGGCGCAGTGGGCGGAGAGGCGTCGCCAAGCAAGTGAAATTACTGGGGATGCGATGAATCTGGCCAAACGCAAGCTGGAACAGTGGAACCAGAAGTAACATATCCGGCATGACTCAGAACCGGATTTTTGATCAATCCACCAAACTACAGGGCGTTGCCTACGATATTCGCGGCGAGGTTTCTACGGAGGCCGAGCGCATGGAGCTCGACGGGCACAGCATTCTGAAGCTCAACACCGGCAACCCGGCGGTGTTTGGTTTCGATGCGCCGGATGTCATCATGCGCGACATGATTGCGGCGCTACCGACCTCGCAGGGCTACTCCACGTCGAAGGGTATTATCCCGGCACGGCGCGCGATTGTAACCCGCTATGAGCTGGAGGATTTCCCCAGCTTCGACGTCAATGACGTGTACTTGGGCAACGGCGTGTCCGAGCTGATTTCGATGGTGACGCAGGCGCTGCTTGACGACGGCGATGAGGTTCTCATCCCCGCCCCTGACTACCCCCTGTGGACGGCGGCGACGTCGCTGGCGGGCGGCACGCCCGTGCACTATTTGTGCGATGAGGAGGACGATTGGAATCCCTCCATTGAAGATATTCGCGCGAAAGTAACGGAGAAGACCAAGGCCATTGTGGTCATTAATCCGAATAACCCGACGGGTGCCGTGTACTCGCGTGAAACGCTGCAGAAAATCGTGGATGTAGCGCGCGAATATAACCTGCTGATTCTGGCGGATGAGATTTATGACCGGATTCTGTATGACGGTGCGAAGCACATTTCCATCGCCTCCCTGGCCCCAGATTTGCTGACGATCACGTTTAATGGCTTGTCCAAGGCCTACCGCGTGGCCGGCTACCGCGCTGGCTGGATGGTGCTCACGGGCCCGAAGTCCCATGCGCGTGGCTTCATCGAGGGCTTGGACTTGCTGGCGGGCACGCGCCTATGCCCAAATGTGCCGGCACAGCACGCGATCCAGGTGGCGCTGGGTGGGCGGCAGTCCATTTATGAGCTCACCGGTGAGGGCGGGCGCTTGCTCAAGCAGCGGAATATTGCCTACGAGAAGCTCAATGAGATTCCCGGCGTGTCCGTGGTAAAGCCGATGGGCGCGCTGTACTGCTTCCCGCGCTTGGATCCAGAGGTCTATGAGATCCACGATGACTCGAAGCTCATGCTCGACATTCTGCGCGCCGAGAAGATCCTCATGGTGCAAGGCACCGGCTTCAATTGGCCTACGCCGGATCACTTCCGCGTGGTTACGCTGCCGTGGGCATCGCAGCTGGAGAACGCGATTGAGCGGCTCGGCAACTTCCTGGTGAGCTACCGCCAGTAGCGCGCCACCGACATCCCTGCCTTGTTGTGCAGTATCTACGGCGCGCAGGTCCAGCGGGACGGGACTTCGCGCGATCGGGCAGGCGCAAAGAGCCGCACTCAGCACAAAAGAGTGCGCGCAGGATGCGCCCCCCTTTGCCTCAAGCGTTAGCGCTCCGGCGGGGCGGGGCTTCCCGGCTCAGAACGTGTGGATGTCGGTGGTTCGGCCGGCTTTGCGGTCTGGGCGCGACGGCTTGTGCTAGGCACCGCAACGGTGCTTACTGTGTCTTGACGGTTTTCGTGAATCCGCTGGGCGCGTGGTGCGCGGTGCGGATGTACCGGTTCCCGCGGATCGCGGGGAGCAGCCGGCACCCACTTAACCTTGCCGTTTTCCCGCACGATGCGGCCACGACCCGGCAGTCCGTTAATAGCGTTGTGGTATTTGCACAGCGGGGTGAGGTTTTCAGGATTCGTTTCGCCGCCGTGTCTCCATTCTTGGATGTGGTGTATCTGGCAATAGTCGGCGCCGCACAGGCAACGGCCCCAGGCACAGGTGGGTTGCTCGCCGCTGGCCATGATGCGCTGCTTCTCCGAAGCAACGCGCTGGGTGCGGTGGAGTTCGACGGGGCCTTTGACGCGGTCGACGAGCATGACGAGGCCTTCTTCCGCGAGCTCCCGCTCGATGAGCTCTTTGCCCGTGATCTTGGCACCGTTGGATAGCTGAATCACGATATCCCCAAGGTCCGGCGCTGTGCGCTCACCGGACGCTGTGGTGTCGTGGCCGGATGTCTCTCCAATGGCAGGCTCGTCAGAATCATTAGACGGTGATGCGTCGGCGGGCTGGCTGGAAGCAGGAGTTGTGGCTGCAGAAGACGCTGTTGTGCAGGAAAGAGGTGCCGAGGAAGGCGCATTCGATTCTGCGGAGTCGGGGCGCGGGGTGGACGGGTCGCCCAAGCGGCCCAAGATTGTGGCGTACTCGGGAAGCTCCATGACGGCGAGGGTCTGGGGTGCGGGGCGGGCGAGGCGGCCTTCTCGAAACGCAGCCGTAAACGAGCCGACGGGATCGTCTTCGTCGATGTTGGGACGCAGGTCCTCGATGAGCGCGGCCGGGGCCGTGAGCGTGAGCTTCGACAGTTCCTTGCCGCGGCGAATTGTCACGCCCGGCTTCGGCGCGGGCGGCGGGTTGAGCTCAGCAATGCGCTTGCGCGCATAGCGGGCCACGGCCTTTTCATCACCAGCAATGCCGCACAACTCAACGCGCAAATCCCACGCCTCACGCTGCTTCTTCAGCTGTCCTGCGAAGCGTTCAATGAGCAGCAGCGTGGGCAGGTCGTGCCCATTAGCGCGCGCCGCTGCAATGGCGCGCGCTTGTTTGCGGGTGAAGGAGGTGGGGGCAAAGTAGACGTCGAAAAGCGCGAGCAAGGAGCGTGCCACAGACTCCGGACCCCACGCCCGCAGCTGCTCGAAGCTGAGCCCCGCAACGCCGGCGACGAGCTCGATGCCCGCCGCCTGGCTGCGAAGATGCGCTTCTACAAGGTTCATGCCACAAACGCTAAATGCCCCACCCGCACCGCACAACGGCACCGCCGCCAGCCTGTGGATAACTTGTTGACCGTATCAGCAATACTTTTCTTTATTATGAATCTCATTCACAATAGTAGGCATGACTAACCTCAGCCCGTGGCGCACGGGGCTCCTAGGATTTCTTGCCATCACGGCCCTCGCAACCCTCGCGGGACTATTCATCCTCCGCCCCACCAGCGCGCTCACTGAGCACACCAGCCCGGACTTTTCCACCACCTACGCCCTCAATCATCCACAAGTCGAAGGCACCGTCGAGACCGTGGATAACCACCTGTGCTCCGATCCCCACACGGGCCGCGCCTTCGATGAGGCCCCGCTCATCCCCACCGAGGGCGACGACACCTCCTGCTCCCGCGCCCTCATTGACCTGACCTCCGGCGCAGACGCAGGCCGCAAGACGCAGCTCGTATTCTATGGCGTGGCCAGTGACCCGACCCTCCACCCCGGTGACGAGGTAATTCTGACAGTTTCCAGCGACGGCACCTATGCCTTCGCTGATTTCCAGCGCAATGGAAACCTTGCGTTGTGGGCTATCATCGCGGCCCTTGTCATCGTCGGCTTCGCCGCTTGGCACGGACTGCGCGCATTGGTGGGCCTTGTAATCAGCTTGGCAATCGTCTTCTTCTACCTCATCCCCTCTCTCATTGAGGGCCATTCGGCGCTGCCACTAGCCCTCGTGACCTGCGCGGCCATCCTTTTCCTCGCCGTTCCTCTCGTGCACGGCGTGAACTGGAAATCAGCCTCCGCCCTGGGAGGCGCATTGGTGGCGCTAGCGTTGTCGGGGGCGTTGGGGTGGGCGTCGATAAGCAGCACCGCGTTAACAGGCTCGAGCTCGGAGGATAACCTCAAGTTGCTGCTCTACATGCCTGGGGTTTCCGTGGTGGGCGTGCTGCTGTGCGGGTTCATCATCGGTGCGCTCGGCAGCCTCAACGACATCGCGGTGGCGCAGGCCTCCACCGTGCGCGAGCTCCACGCCGCCGACCCCGCAGCCGGGCCCGGCGCGCTTTTCCTGTCAGCCATGAAGGTGGGCCGCGACCATATCGCTTCCATGGTGTATACCATCGTGCTGACCTATACCGGCGCGGCCCTGCCCCTGCTCATGCTCATCACGGCGGCGCAGCGCCCAGCCCTGCAGATCCTCTCCAGTGACCTCGTCGCCACGGAGGTTCTGCGCTCCCTGCTGGGCGCGATGGCCTTGACACTTGCGGTACCGCTGACCACCGTGATTGCGGCGTTTACTGTGCCGGAAGGACGCGACCAAGCGCCTCGACGGTCCAGCCAGCCTCGCGCCAAGCATCGACGCTGAGCACGTTGCGCCCATCGATGATGTGGCGGCGGGCCACGAGCTCGCCGGCCTCAGCCGGGTCGAGGTCGCGGAATTCCTGCCACTCAGTAGCGAGGATGACCAGCTCGGTGTCCTTGAGCGCCTCGCTTGCCGACGCCACGTAGTTCAACGTCGGGAACACCTTCTTAGCGTTCTCCATACCTTGCGGGTCATAGACCGTCACGGCGGCTCCTGCTAGGGAAAGCGAACCGGCCACGGAGAGTGCTGGCGAATCGCGGACGTCGTCCGAGTTGGGCTTGAAAGCGCAGCCCAACACGGTAACGCGGTGGCCCAAAAGGGAACCATCGAAAGCCTGCTTGGCCAGGTCGACGACGCGATCGCGGCGGCGCATATTGATGGCGTCGACCTCGCGCAGGAAGGTCAGGGCCTGGTCCGCACCCAGCTCGCCGGCACGCGCCATGAAGGCACGGATATCCTTGGGCAGGCAGCCGCCGCCGAAACCCAGGCCAGCTCCGAGGAATTTGCGACCGATGCGCTCGTCGTAGCCGATGGCGTCGGCAAGCTTCACCACGTCCGCACCGGCAATCTCGCAGATTTCAGACACGGCGTTGATGAAGGAGATCTTGGTGGCCAGGAAGGCGTTGGCGGAGACCTTGACCAGCTCGGCGGTCTGCAGGTCCGTCACGATGAACGGGGTGTTCTGCGCCAGTGGCTGGGCATAGACCTCACGGGCGACCTCTTCGGCACTGCTTTCACCGTCGGCTCGCCCTGCCTCGCCGACGCCGAGGACGATGCGGTCCGGGGTGATGGTGTCCTTGACGGCGTAGCCCTCACGCAGGAACTCCGGGTTCCAGGCAATCTCCACGCTGGTGCCCTCTGGAGCAAGTTCATCGGCCATCTGCTGCAGCTCTGCCGCGGTACCTACCGGGACGGTGGACTTGCCAAAGATGATGTGCTCGCCTTTGAGGCGCGGTACGAGCTCCGTGATGACAGACTTCACGTAGGTGAGATCCGCGGCGTAGGAGCCGTGGGCCTGCGGGGTGCCAACGCCGAGGAAGTGCACGTTGGCGAACTCCGCGGCGTCGTCATAGCTGGTGGAAAAGTCTAGGCGGCCGGCCACGATGTTGCGCTCGAGTACCTCCGGCAGGCCAGGCTCGTAGAACGGCACGCGGCCGTTCTTGAGAGCTTCAATCTTGTGTTCATCAACATCTACGCCGAGCACCTCGTGGTCGAGCTCCGCCATGCAAGCGGCGTGCGTCGCGCCTAGGTAGCCGGTACCAATCACAGTCATACGCATAACCGGGAATTTTAGGCGTGGTTGACCTGAAGCGCGCGGCGAGAACGAAAAGTTTAGCGGAAGTTCAGATAGGACTTCGACGGCGTCGGTCCACGCTGGCCCTGGTACTTCGAGCCCAGCGCGCCGGAACCATACGGAGCTTCTGCTGGGGAGGACATCTTAAAGATGGCCAACTGACCCACCTTCATCCCCGGCCACAGTGAAATGGGCAGGTTCGCGGTGTTGGACAGCTCGAGCGTGATGTGCCCGGAGAAACCCGGATCGATGAAGCCTGCCGTGGAGTGCGTCAGCAAGCCCAGGCGACCCAGGGAGGACTTGCCTTCCAAACGCCCCGCCAGGTTAGCCGGCAGGGTGAACTTCTCCAGAGTGGCGCCCAGCACGAACTCACCGGGGTGCAGCACGAAGGCGTCGCCTTCGGCCACCTCCACCTCGCTGGTGAGGTCCGGCATTTCCTGCTTAGGGTCGATGTGCGTGTAGCGCGAGTTATTAAACACGCGGAAGAACTTGTCTAGGCGCACATCGATTGAGGAAGGCTGAATCATCTCGGCGTCATAAGGCTCAACGCTCAAACGCTCTGAATCATCGGCGGAAATGGCGGCACGGATATCACGATCAGAAAGAAGCACGGCTCATAGTCTACCTCCTCACTGGGGTGTTTATGGCCTCGGGCGGCGGCGGTGCTAAGCTTTACAACGATGCACAATCTGCATTGCGCCGACGTAGTTTAGTGGTAGAACATCAGCTTCCCAAGCTGAGAGTGCGGGTTCGATTCCCGTCGTCGGCTCCACGTATTTTCCCAGTTCATGGACTAATTTCATACCTACAGGATGGACCATGACAGCCCCTATCTTCACGCCCAAAACCACAGCGGAGCTTCGCGCTGAACGTGAGCATGTACTTCAAGATCTTGCGCCCCGCACAATCGATGAGCTCCGCGAACAGCGCGCGGTTGATCAAATTTTAGCCATCGACGAGGCCACTCTGAATCGGTATGAAGCCCTGTGCTTCGTTATCGGCGACTAGACAGACACGTTTTCTCTCAGAGCTACATCGTCCCTAGCCTGAGATTCAAAAATTACCCCCACGTCAATACCAGGGCGTGCGGTAGCAAACCCCACAGGCAGGACACAATGGGCAAGCACGAACCAGCGGAAATCAGCGACGCACCCAAGAAGAAGGGCGTCAACCCCAACGCCATCATTGCGTTAATTCTGATCCTCGTCGGTCTCGGTGTCTTGCTCTACCCCGTCGTGGCCACGCAGTGGAACAACCACACCCAATCCCGCGCCGCCGAGGAATACGCCAAGCTGGAGAAGCAAGCCCCGCCAGAAGTACTGCACACCGCCTGGGAGGAGGCACAGGCCTACAACGCCCAGCTGGGCCAAATCAGTGTGGAAGACGCTTGGACCACCACCGATGACGAAGACTCTCCCGAGTACCAACGCTACCGCCAATACCTGTCTGTGTTGTCCGAGACCGATGCGATGGGCCGCATCGTTATCCCTTCGATCGATTCCGACTTGCCCATTTATCACGGCACTTCAGAAAAGGCGCTCTCCCGCGGCGCTGGCCACCTCTATGGCACAGACCTACCTGTCGGCGGCGTAGGTGAGGGCGAGGGTCGGCACGCAGCACTTTCCGCCCACACGGGCCTACAAAATGCCACGCTGTGGGACAACCTCACCAAGGTCAAGAAAGGCGATGCTTTCTACATCGCTGCCGGCGGTGAGAAGCTCAAATACGAGGTACACGATATTCGGGTCGTCGAGCCTGCGGACACCAGCTCGCTCCACCGCGTACCGGGCCAAGACCTCGTTACGCTCATCACCTGTACTCCCTACGGCGTAAATACCCACCGCTTGCTCGTCACCGGCCACCGAGTGCCGATGGATCCGAAAGACGAGGCCGCATTCAACAGCTCGGGTGTGCACTGGCAGTGGTGGATGTGGGCCATTCTGGCTGCCGCAGCCATCATCATGCTTCTACTCATCTACTGGTGGCGCAAATATGTCAGCAACGCTAAGGACGCCGTGCTTGACGACGACCCGCAGGACTCCTAACCGACAATGAATATGCAATAAGGCCCGCCCTTCCCTGGTTGTTGGAAGAGCGGGCCTTTTCTAAAAGTAGCTGCAAGCGCTGGTTCTATGCCGGGCGACGTCGCAAGGCAAGGCACCCTGCCGCGACAATAGCGGCACCAGCGAGAGCCCACAGGCCTACGCCTTCACCACCGGTCTTGGGCAGCGCACCCTTGGTGATGTCAGCGACCTGAAGGACGCCGATCTTCTTCACGCAATTGTCAGCGGTGTCAGACTCAGCGCACCTATTACTGGTGATCGCGGTCCCTCCAGAGAGCACCTTGATGACTGCATTGCCATCCTTATCCCAGTCCGTGGAGAACTTGATCGGCGCGGGCAGCAGGTTATAGCCGTTCGGCGCCTTGGTCTCGATGAGGTAATAAACGCCAGGGGCGTCCAAACCTTCGAGCTTCACACGGCCCGTGGTGGTGGTCGTGGACTGCTTCACCACAGGGTTAGCATCAGTGTTGACGCTGCCATCCGCGTTTAGCTTCAGCTTTCCGTCAGCATCACCGCGATGGACGGTGAACTGCGCGCCACCGAGCAACCCGTCGGTTTGGATCTCGTCCGGGTTGTCCGGGTTATAGCTCGCCTTTTCGAGCAGGACGTCCATCGTTTCCTTGGTCTCCAGCGGGATACAGTCAGTATCCTTCCAGCCGCCCATTTCTGCCTCATTCATGAGGCCAAATTTAGGCTCGTGCAGGCCACCCTTGGTGTAGCAGCGCGAGTTACCTGCAGGTTGGCTCGGGTACCCGGCGGGTACAGAGGTGCTGTCCAGTTTTGAACGATCCAGCTTGAAGCGCACCGTCACCTCGTAGACATGCTGCCCAGTGCTTCCGCCAACGCCCTTGGGTTTAATGATCTTCGGAGTGTCATTCTTGTTGAGTTCGTACGGACCGGTGCCCTGGTACGACTGCGACTGACTGGTCTTGTTGAACTCGTCCTTGAAGACCACAGTGGCTCCAGTAACCGAGGCTGCGCCAACGAACTTCGGGGTGTCCGTCAACTTTCCATAGATCACTTCATTGGTGTCGAAGCCAGGCGCGTCGGGTGCCTCAACTACGACGTTGTACTTCGCAGTGTATTCATTCGCTGCACCAGGAACAGGTTGCGGTGTGCTGTCGACGGCAACCTTATTGAAGCAGGCTTCAGTAGCGACGTTGTCTTCTTCAGCCGGGGTGGATTCACCGTCAGTAGCCTGGAAAAGCCACTTTATTCGGACTACACACCGTCTTGAGGTTGCCGTTCTCATCTTTTCGCACCGGCGCAGAGACGACATACTCTACCTTCGCGTGTCCAGGAAGAGTACCAACATAGCCCATCATGTACCGGGACTCACCGTCCGCTCCTGACGGCACCGTCATGCCCGCATAAATACCACTTCCAGAACCATACTGATCAGGTCCCGGCATTTTCCCGTTGATCACAGTTGATCCCGGTCCAAATCCCTCGAATTTAGCAGTGGGGCCGGAAGCCTTCACACCATAGTGAGTATCCGTTGGTAGGTACTCCCAGAATGTGCCGCCCGAACTGGTGTTATCCGTGGTGTTTTCCACGGAGATTGTCCAGAAAGTACGCACCTCTCCGTCTACTACTTTGGTTTCAGAGCGTTGCTTCTTCACCGCAATGTTTGATCGCAGCGCTGGCGGCGGCGGAACTAGGTCGGAGGCCGCGTCCGTGTTAAATGAAGCAGGCAGGTTGTTCATTATGTTGACCAACTCGAACGTCGGACTACCGGAATCCGGATTACTGATTTTCAACTCAAAGCCCAGCTGATTCGCATTCGCACTACCCGAGCCAAAACCCAGGTTTCCATTGGAGTAGGTCCACGCCTTGCCCCAAGAAGCAGAGGGGTTCGAGATCGTGCGCCCATCCAAAGTCTTGATGCCGGTGAGATCCCAGGTCGTGATTGCGCCGGTCTGTGTGTCAATGCGTTCGAGGATAAGCTTATCACCTGCCCTGGCCCTACTCTGGAAACCCCACATATACTTCTGGGCTTGCGGGAGCACCGCCCAGTCCTCCGAAAAAGACCGCTGGTTTCCGAACACACGTTCAGCAGTGACTTTGTCGACGTCAACCTTATAAAGGTGCCGAGTACCAGAGGTAGACGTATTGCCCACGAAGAAACCCTCGCTGGTATACACGCCCGCGTTAAGCACATCCCGATCGCCGTTCGTTTCGAAAGGGGTACCGGTGCTTCCGGACGTAAGGATAGGCCCAAGGTTATGTACCACACCGGTCGCCGGATTAATCTGCAGGAGATTTCCTGCAGGGTAGCAGGGATCACCATTTTGACCGCGAATCTGGCTTACCGCATAAAGCCAGTTATCACTCGAGTTGAAGGCGAGGGCGTTGTAAACCCACCGCGACTTTTCCCCCACCGACCGGAAGTCTTGGCCTTGATTTACTTGCCGGCTCAGGATAGAAGTATCTCGGCGAAGATCCTTTGGCTCACTGGTCACAACGTAGACAGGGCTACCGTCAGCAAATTCAGCTGGGGTGAGCTCGCGCTTTGGCTGCCTGCTTGTAACCGGATCTTGGCACTCTTCTTTCGCAGGAACAGTGAAGGAAGCTGTAAACACTGTATTGTCTGGCCCGCGGTGAACACCCTTAAACTGAATCTGTGCGGTGCCACCAATAGTAATCTGCGGCAGGGTGACTTGGTATTCCTTGGCGCTAATCTTTTTGTAGGTCACCTTCGCCTCATACCAACCTCCGTTGGCACCGGTGTAATAGATCGTCAGGTCCTCAGGGTTAGTCGATAAATAACTGTTAACGCTGGATTTGAGGGTAACCACCGTGCCTTGCGGAATGGACAGCTGGCCACCAAAAAGCTCACCGGACGGAATCTTAAAGTTCGGGATATATCGGCTTCCCTTAAGCACGTAACCATCGTTTTGCATCGTGATGGTGCGGTCGCCTGCAGCGTACGGGGTAATGTTCGGTGCCGCCATCAGGCGAGCTGGAGCCTCGTCTACGTCAGCAATTTCCAGCGGCTCAGTCACTTCCGAAGGAGCTTCTGAGGTTTCGCTGGATTCCGTTGAAGACGTGCTGGTAGTCTCCTCGGCTACTCCACGCGCATCGACGGACATCCCACTCATTTCGGAATCCTCTGCGACCGCCGGGGTCTTCAATGAGAAAGCTGCTCCTGCTGGCACGTCAGTAGAAAGGCCAGCGATTCGGAAAGTTACTGAAGAGCTGGTTGATTTTACAACGAGGTTGTCTCCTTCGCGGACGGGGATCTCTTCGCCGTCGATAGTCAGTGTGTAGGCCGAGCCGTCGAACTCCAGTCCTGCAGTCTCAACAGTGAACTCCAAGTCCTCCACGGTTCCGGCATCAATAACGTGGCCTTCAAACGTTGCGGAGTCGCCAGCAGTCAGGCTCAGCTGGTCTGCGGAATCGAGCTTGGTGCGCAGGGCCGTGGTTTGTGCTTCAGCGACAGCACCAATGATGCCGGGCAGAGCAGCCGGTGCAGCAACGCTAAAAATGAGGGCCAGCGCCGCAATGAACGCCGCTAAGACGCGCCAGCGGTACACTACCGGCTCGGCCGGGTGAGTATCTGTCCAGGACATTAGCGTCCCTCGCTTTCTGAATTCTTCCTGCGGCTAACGGCAATCATCACGAAACCAGTGGCAATCAATGCCAACGCTGCGGCTACTACACCGATTACCTGTGCGCCGGTCATCGCCAATGAGCCACTGTTCTTCGACGGAGCTGCCGGAGTGGAGGCTTTACCGGCACCTGGAGTACTCGGCGGTGTTGTCTCGGGTTGGTGTGGCGGCTTCCCCGGCTTAGTTGGTGGATAGTTTGGAGTTGTTTGCGGCGTATTCGGATGCGACGGCGGAGTAGTCGGCGTCGTGGGCGGCGTTGGTGTTTCACCCGGTTTGTGAGTCTTGGCCACAATTACTCCTGGTACTGGGTTCGGATTGTCCACCACAGTGTGGAACGGAACCACTACCACAAATGGGTTAATCTCTCGGTAGGAGTTATCCGGCGCCGACGACGTCACTACGTAGAAGCCATCCGCTAGACCATCAAAGGTCACCTCTCCATTGGCATCGGTGACCTGATCCACGTGCACGTCGGTACGCCATTCACGAACCCCGTCCAGATTCGCATTTTGCACACGCGCTGCATCGTCAGCGTTGTTTGGATCTAGGCCGGCGAGCCGGGCCAGATGTATCGTGACTCCCTGAATCTTTCCCGAAGGTGCCTGCCCATCGTCGTCGGGATTGCCCTGCGTAAGCCGCACAGTCACCGTATCCGTATCTACGGCGCGTTCCGCGCCAGTAGACTGCTGCCCGACAACCTGCACCGCTTGCGCAGCAACCATGCCCGGCCCCGCGAACGCAACCGCACACGCTACTCCGACGGCAACCACTCGGGCCGACCATGCATTTGTCAACCTCTTCATCGCCTTACTCCCGCACGCTACTTTCCTTATTAATAATTTCTTGCGCTCCGGTAGCCGACTTCTGGCGTCGCAGCCACCACACCAACCAACAAGCAATGACAATCACCGCGGCCAAAAGCGCGTACATCCACCATTGCCAACCCGGGCCGTGGGAGTCATCAAATACCGACTCCTCCCCCGGCTCCATTGGAACTTGATGGCCACGTACCAACAAGCGATGTGTGTTGATCCCGTACGGGGTACACGTAATCAGCGTGACGTAATCCTGATCAGCGACTGGTCGCAGACCATCCACCTCGCTCGGCAGCACAACTTGAATGTCGTCTACGACGTATTTCAATTTGTGGCCAGCAACCTGGATGTAGAAAACATCTCCCTTGGAAGCCGAATCAAGGTGATCAAACATCGTCGAATTTGCCAGACCCGTATGGCCCGTAATGACGGAATGAGTTCCTGGTCCGCCGACCGGCAAGTCAGAGCCATATAAATGTCCTAGTCCACGCTGCAGCGTCTTATCCGCGGTGCCGTGAAACACCGGTAAATCAACGTCTACCGCTGGAAACACGAGGCGAGCCATCGCTTCGTTCTCGCCCAACTGCTTCAGATAAGCCTCATAGTCAGGATTGTCTTCCCCGATACGGTTCAACCACGGATCCAAGATCGGACCCGAGGTCTGTTCCTCGTTGTACGCATGCGCAGCATCCCATACGGAGTCCTGAACCTGCACCGGTGTCTCTTTATCCAGTCGCGCATATTCCTGCGCCACTCTTGAGGCATTCCAGTTGTTCCATGCAGTCGAGACCACTGGGTACAGCATCACCAATAACCCGACGACAACTACCACCGCCGGAAGAACGAGGCCTCCACGGCGCCTGTGTCGTCGGCCAGTTTCTTGACCTACCACCGAAGTCAACGACCCGCACCACCCAAAATAATGCCCCACGCGCTAGCACAGCGCGACCGGGATTACAACGAAAGAAAAAGAAGGGGACCAAAGTCTATATCTAGTCCAGTCCCCTTACTGGATCGAGCGCCCTACTTTTGGTTACCCGACCCGCAGTGCAGACCATCATGGACAGTCTGCACCACCGGAACTACGCCCGGCTATTAGTTACGCGCGGTACGACGAGCAAACCAGGCACCAGCAGCAACAATCGCTGCGCCAATGGCGGCCAGGATGCCCACACCGGCGCCACCGGTCATCGGCAGATTCGGGGTGTCCTGCTTAATGTTGTCGATCTCAGACACGAGGGTAATCTTGTCGTCACCGTTCAGTTCACCAGTCTTCGCGATGTTGTCGCGGGTGAAGTCAATCTCAGTAACGTTTTTCTCCGGCAGCGCATAGCCGGCCGGGGCCTTGGTCTCCTTCAGACAGAACTTCTTCACGTCGGTGACCTGTGCGTTGTCCGCAAAATCGGTGACATGCAAGCCATCGATAGTGATGGTGCCGTCCTCACCAGTGGTCCACTTGTTCGCGCCGTTTACCGTCAGCGGGTTCTCGAGCTTATCCTGCGCGGAAACACATCGGTAGAGCTCGAACTCAGCACCTTCCAGGACTTTACCGGCTTCCTTACCGTCCTTCTTCACGACCTTCAGCTTGCCGTGATAGGTGACGACCTCGTTGGTCTTGTTCTTAACCTCGTTGCCGGTGTTCGGGTTGTTGAAGATGACGTCAGCCTGGTTCTTCAGCTCGGTGGTGTCGCCAACCTTATTGCGCTTAACCTCGAAGGTCAGAGACAACTTGTCACCGGACTTGACCTTGGCAAGGCCCTGCTCGGTGAGGGTTACAACAAGCTTGTTGCCGTTAGCCTTCGGGTCATTGACCGTGTAGTCACCCGCAGTGAGAACCGTCTCACCAGCCTTAACCTCAGTGACTTTCTGGAAGTCAAGGCGCTGATCCAGCTGATCCTCGAAACGGAAAGCAGTCAGGCTCTTACCTTCGCCCCAAGTCGGGGCATCCGCATTGATGGTGTAGGAGTACGCGTCCTGGATGTTCTTATCTGCATCCTTGACAGTCTTCTCGGTCTTGGTTTCCGTGTTCTTCGGGTATGCGATGACGTCGTAGTTCCACGCATCGGAAGCCTCATTGACCATCGGCACCGACACGATGAACGGAGCACCAGAAACGATGCCGGCGGGGGCTTTGGTCTCCTCAACCAAGTAGATGCCCAAATCCAAGTTCTCGAAAGCCACCTTGCCGTCGGGACCGGTGGTCTGCTCGAAAGTTGTATCGGTCTCGTGGCCCTTGGCATCGGCAGCGTTCTGCGGGAACTTGGTCCAATCACCCTTCTGCAGGTCATAATCCAGCTTGGTGATCTTGTAGGTCACATCCTGAAGCGCCTCGCCCGGAACATCTTGCATTTCCTTACCGGTAGCAGGCGTCGTCGACTCAGCACCCTTCTTCTTGTAGAGGGTGATGGAGCCCTTCTTGGCAAAGTCGATGTTTGCCTTGTTCACGGCACCCTGCTCAGTGCCAGCGTTCTCCTGGGCCAGTGCACCCGGAGCGGAGATACCCAGGGAGAGGCCAACGATTGCAGCGAAGGTAACCGAACGAGCGGTACGAGAGATCTTGTTCACGGTGAGGTTACCCTCGTTTAGTGGACACCCTATTTGTACGGATCTTGTGTCCGTAAGAGAGGATGTTCATTGTGAGTCAACAGCGCAAGAAGTACACGCCGGAGTACCGGCGTGAGGCCGCGAACCTGGTAATCGAGTCAGAGCGCCCAATTGCCCATGTGGCTAAGGAAATCGGTGTTTCCGCCGGGCTTTTAGGCCGGTGGGTCAAACTCGAGCGTGAACGCCGAGGAGCCTCGGATGGGATGAGTGAGGCTGATCTTCGTGCTGAGAATGCTCGTCTGCGCCGTGAGTTGGCGGAAGCCAAGATGGATAACGAGTTTTTGTCAAAAGCGACAGCCTTCTTCGCTTTGAGGCAACGCGAGCAGAAAAGTTCGAACTAATGCAGCAGGAGAAGGCGAACTACAGCATCAAGCGCATGGCACGACTATTAAAAGTATCTCGGTCTGGATACTACAAATGGGCCCATGTGCAGCAGAAACGACTATCCGGAAAGGATGATCGGGCAGCATTTTACGATGATGTTGACCGTAAGATTCATCAGATTTGGAAAGACTCCGATGAGGTTTATGGTGCTCCGCGGATCACCGCAGAGCTTGCCGAGCGCTACCACATTTCGCTTAACCGTAAGACTGTGGCGAAGCGGATGCGCATGATGGGCATTGAAGGGATTTCACCGCGTGCCTTTGTCCCGGTGACTACAATCCAAGCCAAGCGTAAGTCGAGTCTTCCTGACCTGGTCAAGCGCATGTTTGATACTGGTGAGCTCAACCGAGTGTGGATGTCAGATATTACCTACCTTCGCACCGGTGAGGGCTGGTTGTACTTGTGCGCGGTCCGCGATGGTCATTCCCGCAGAGTGCTGGGCTGGGCTATGGATAGCGTGCAAGACACACACCTGGTCGAACGGGCCCTGCGGATGGCGCATACACTGCGCGGTGATGTTCCTGATGGGCTGGTGTTTCACGCTGACCGCGGAACGCAATTTACCAGTGAGAAGCTCTGGGAGGTCTGCAGCAGACTGGGCATTGCTCAGTCTGTGGGGCGTACTGGTGTGTGCTTCGATAACGCGATGGCTGAGTCGTTCTGGTCGACGCTAAAGACTGAATTCTACGACCGTAAGCGATGGCCTACCCGTGATGCTGCACGCAAGGCCGTTGCCTACTGGATTGAAGTCGTCTACAACCGTCGGCGCCGGCACTCTGCACTCGGAATGGTCAGCCCCGTCGACTTCGAGAACCACACCGGCGCAATCAACAGCAGAAAAGAAATAGCTGCCTAACCACTAGGTAGCTCCACTACGTGTCCACGATTTGCGGGCAACCCCAACGGAAACTGGTCCTTTACACGAGTTATGAAATGAGGCACCGCGCCCCATTGGCTGTGTGCAATCCATTCCCCACGGTTCACGCACCATGATCCGACTCAGTATTTAGAGTCTTTCACCCCGCCTAGGCCAACGTTCTATCGAAAAAAGTAGCTGCACAGGGCCCAAGACTCAGCTAACGATAGTCTGTGGATTGCATAACTGAATTCTATACTGAAAGCATAAAGAAAGCATCGCCGCCACAACCTCTCACACCAGTCTGCGAGAAATTCCCAGAATCCGGCCATCCTCACCTTGGAGAAGCTGTCAATATAGCAGGTCACATGAGTTTTGCGAGTAACCTGCCAGGCTTAGGTGCACTTCTATGAAACGCGCCACACCGTCCAGCGCGGGGTATTTTAAGCCAATCTTTACACCCGTCACACAGGAAACAGCCATCCCTTAGAGCGAAGGTCGAGTGTCACACCTGTCACGGCGACGTCCGAAAACCATAAATTCGCCAAATAACGGCAGGAAGCCCCGAACAATTAAGAATCTTCACCCAAAGCGGACACGGCACGAAGGAGCGCGGCGTAAGCCCCGTCGCGGGCCAGCAGCTCAGTGTGGGTGCCGCGCTCGGCCACGCGGCCGGCATCGAGGACGACGATCTGCTCTGCATCGCGGATGGTGGACAGGCGGTGCGCAATGACCAGGCGGGTGGCGTCCGCTCCAAGGACTGCTTCCTGGATGGCGCGCTCGGTTTCGTTATCGAGGGCCGAGGTAGCCTCATCCAGAATGAGCACTTGTGGCCGGCGCAGCAGCGTGCGCGCGAGCGAGAGGCGCTGCTGTTCACCGCCGGAGAAGCGGTAACCACGCGAGCCTACGAGAGTATCGAGTCCCTCGGGAAGCGCGGCGATGACCTCATCCACGCGGGCGGCATGCAAGGCCGCCCACATCTCTTCCTCCCTCGCATCCGGCTGCGCGAAGAGGAGGTTCTCCCGCACCGTGCCGTGAATCAGGTAGGTCTCCTGGGAGACCACGCCGATGACCGCCGAGCGTTGCTCGGCAGGAATGTCACGCAGGTTGACTCCGCCTAAGAGCACGGTGCCTTCGGTCGGATCCGCCAAGCGCGCTAGAAGGGAGGCCACCGTGGATTTACCGGAGCCGGTATGCCCCACCAGGGCCGTGGTGGTGTGGGCCGGGATGGAAAGGGAGACGTCGGAAAGCGCGTCGGTGTCGGTGCCGGGGTAGCGGTAGGAGACGTGGCTAAGGGTGAGGGAGGCGTCGGCAAGCTGGGCGGGCTCAGTGGCTTCCTTCAGTTTGGGTTCCAGGTCCAGGTACTCAAAGATGCGACTAAACAGCGCCATGGACGCCACCCACTGCGCGCCCACGTTGAGC
The DNA here is from genome assembly GCF_030408555.1 of Corynebacterium aurimucosum. NCBI lineage: Bacteria > Bacillati > Actinomycetota > Actinomycetes > Mycobacteriales > Corynebacteriaceae > Corynebacterium > Corynebacterium aurimucosum. Next base: position 2,503,610 of record NZ_CP047048.1, read on the forward strand.
AGGCCAGTAATGGGGCGGAATATCTGGGTCTGCAGGGTAGAAAAGGCGATGAGCGTGCCAATCGTAATCCCCGGGCGCAGGCCGGCAACCAGGTAAATCAGCGCCGGCATGACCCCGAAAATGATTTGGGTGAGCGCCATGCGCCAGCGCCCGGCCAGCTGTGACTCCAACTCTAAGCGGATGAGGGAGCGGGAGGTCTTCTCAAACCCGTCATAGACGCGTTCCTGCGCTCCCAACGTGGCCGCCAGACGCATGCCGGAAACGGACAGATTCTCCGAAATGGTCTGCTGCAACGTCGCCTGCGCGCGGCTGTTTTTCTCCATGAGGCTGCGGCGCAGAACGGCGGCGCGGCGGGTGAGCCACACGGCGGGAGGCAGCACCACCAGGGACAACAGCGAGAGGGTGGGCGAAAGCGCCACCATCGCCACCAGCGTGGCCACCGTCATGGTGAGGTTGCTGGCCACGGACGTCGCCGTGGTGGTGACCATGCCGCGCATCGCTGCGATGTCATTGGTCAGGCGCGACTGAATCTCACCGCCCCGGTTATTGGTAAAGAACTGCAGCGATTGGCGCTGCAGGTTGGCAAAGACCTGCGTGCGCAGATCGTGCATGATGGTGTGCCCCACCCGCGCGGATAAAAAGGACTGGATGACGCCAATGGCCTGGGAGACCACGGTAATGGCCAGCATGCCGCCGACGAGCCACAACAGCAGCGTGGTGTCGTGCTCAGGAATCGCCTCGTCCACGGTGCGGCGCACGAGGAAAGGCTGCACCACCGTCAGCCCCGAGGTGGCAATAATCAGCGCAACCACCAGCAGCAGCGTGCCGCGGTGCGGGGCAAACAGGCCGGCGACGCGGCCAAATTTCACTGGGTGCTGGGCCAGCTGATCGACGTCCGCCGGGTCCTTCACCGCGGTGTGCATCGGCCGGGTCATGGCTTAGCCGCAAGTAACGATGGGCTGCGGGTCATACACCGTGGTGGTGGTCTCCCGGGAGATTTCCTTGCCGGACAGGTCCTTAATCACGCGGGTATCGGAGGTGGTAAAGCCCGGCGCGCCGGAGGAGGGCGAACAATCCTCGCTCACGGACTTCCGATGTGGCTCGGTCTTGGCCCAGCGGCCGTTGTTGATGGACTCGACCTCGACTGTCTTCACGCCCTTGAAGCGCACGGTGATCTCACTGCCAAAGTCGGTCTCAATGCGCACCGGGTGGTTCGAAGTGTTCTTGAACTGCAGGTCAATCGCACCTTCATAGACGGTGGCCTCGCGGCCAGCCGGGTAGCGCGAAATGTAATAGGAGTGCGGGGTGTGCGCGGTATCCTCCATGCCTGCGAAGTACGCGGCGTTGTACAAGGTGGTGGCAAACTGAGAGATGCCGCCGCCCACGGCCTTACCCGCGTGGCCGTCGATGATGATGCCGGATTCCACATAGCCCTGCGCGGTTCCGCGCGGGCCGGTGTAGCCGTTAAGGGAGAAGGTCTCACCCGGGTTGACCACAGCACCGTTGACCTGCTGGGCCACCAGCCGGATATTGGTGCCGGAGGCCCCAGAGAAACCGCCGGTGGAGAACTCGGACACGGTCTCATCGAAGGTGGCTTTCTCCGCCATCTCCGTGGTGAAGTCCGCGGGGTCCGGCTTATAATCGGCGTCCCACTCGCGGTCATCCTCGCTGCTCACGCGATCCTCGAAGCCCTCGAGGGTTTTCTCCCAGTCGATGATGGAGCCATCCACCGAGGGCGTGATCTGCTTGTCATTTCCGCTGAAGGAAATCTTGGCGTTGGTGCCGGGCACCTCGGAGCCTTGCATGCGCTCTTGGAAGAGCTCGCGCGCGCGGTCTTTATCCACCTTGAGGCGCAGCTCGCCGTCTTCGGCAGCGATGGAGACAAATTGGGAAATCTCCGGCTTGCGCAGCGTACCGGCGGTGTTGTTCTCGCCTTTCAGGGTGAGTGGGTTATCCAGCGCGCGGGCGGCATCCCCGGTGCGCATGGCCTCAATCGCCGCATCATTAATCTGTGGCTCCACCACCATCGGCTCGACGTCTACGCCCTCGGGGTCGAGCCAGTGCTTAACGACGCCCTCGTGCAACTCTCCCTCTTCCACCGCCTGGCCGAGCTTGGGTTTGGTCTCTTTGAGGGAGCCGTCGATAAGCTCCAGGTTTCCATCCTCCGGTTCGACCTTCAGATCGTTGCCAACGCGCTCAAGCTCTCCGGAGAGCTGCGTTTCATCGACGTCCACGGCGACAGGGATTTCCTGGGTGGGCTTGATAAAGCTGTACAAGCGCGAGAAGGGGTTCAGGGAGGCGTCGGGAATGCCATCGACGGCCTTCTGATAATTCAGGCTTAGGCCGGAGTCTTGAGGGATAAGCTGCGAGCTTTTCTCCCCGGCGCGGATATCCACGGGCTGGGCCGCGACGTCCCCGAGTTCCTGCTCCAGCTTCTCCACCGCAGCGGTGCGCTCCATGCGGGAGATGTCCACGCCGCCGACCGACGTCGCGCGCGGAACCTTGTGCTGGTTGGCCATCACATCCCACGCATAGGCGATGCCGGCGATGAGTATCAGGCCGACGAGCACGCCAAGGGTGACGTGAAGCCCTTTGCGCCGCTGCTGCCTGTGTCCGATTGCCTTTTTCACGTGTACGAGATTAACGTCTGCCAGCTAGTTTTTACTAGTCGCCCTCCTGCTGGGCCACGACTTCCGCGGCCGCATCAATGACCGCGTTGATGTCTTCGTCGGTGGACCACAGCGGCATATCGGCCCCGGCGGCCAGCGCCGCGGCCACGGCCTCCGGCACGCTGAAATTCTCCGAGATGGAGGCCATTCCACCCAGGTCATCGGTGTAAATCGTGCCTTCGAAGCCCAGCTCCTCGCGGGCCAGCTGGTAGGCCCGCGGGTTGAGGGAGGCGGGTTCGTCCCCCAACCCAGGCACCACGAGGTGGCCGATCATGAGGGCTGCTTCCGGGGCTTGTGGGAGGGCGGTATGGAAGGGCACGAACTCATGGCCATATAGTTCTTCCAGGGGCGGGGTCACGGCCTCACCCAGGTGCGTGTCCCCGGAGGCGCGCCCGTGGCCAGGAAAGTGCTTGAACACGGCCTTCACACCGGCGGCCTGCAGCCCGCGGGCAAAGGCCGCGCCATACTCGCCGGCGGCCTCCGGATCGGTGGAGAAGGCGCGATCACCGACGACCTCGAGGTCTCCCCCATCCACGTCGAGCACTGGTGCAAAGTCCACCGTCACGCCGTGTGCGCGCAGGCTGTGCCCGATTTCTGTGGCCAAGGCCTCGACCTCTTCTGGGCTATGCCCCTCCGCCATGGCCTGCGGGGAGGGGTAGTCGCCCAAGATTTCGGAGAAACGCTGCACGCGCCCACCCTCGAAATCGATGGAAACTTCAAAGTCACGGCCCATCTCCTCGCGCAAAGCGTTTACTCCTCGCGGGCCATCGCTGAGTAGCTCAGGATCTGCCCAGCTCGGGATAAAGAGCCCGCCCACGCCGGCTTCGAGCTTCGCCCGGGCATCCTCGTAGTTCAGCGCCGGCGGCATGAGTGTGGCGGCGGCGCGGGCGCGGACGTCTTCCGGAGCGGCATCCTGCGGTGCCGCGCCTTCCGATACGGCACTAGTGGGCGCGGCGCTGGTTTCGCTGGGCGGGGCGTCGGAAAGCACGGATTCCTCGCTGCACGCGCTCAGCGCACAGCTAGCACTCAACAGGAGGGCGGGCATTGCTTTTCTCATGCCCACCAGTGTGCCTGAAGCACCCACGCGGGCAACATCTGGTTGTTAGGATGGCCACATGAATAACGGAGAGACCATGCTCATTGCCTATGACGGCTCCGACCGCGCCGACCGCGCCCTCGAGTACGCCGCGCGGCTGCTGCGCCCCACCGACGTCGAAATCCTCACCGCGTGGGAGCCGTCCGCACGCCAGGCCGCCCGCGCCGTCAGCCGCACCGGGCTGCACCAGTCCACGGTCTCGCCGGAGAGCGTGGAAGATGATCCGGCCTACGAGGAGGCCCTCGCCATCTGCCGCCAGGGAATCGCCAAGGCGGAGACCTTGGGGCTGCGGGGCCATGCCCACCTGGTGGAATCCGTGACGACGATTCAGAGCGCGATTGTCGACGCCGCCCAAGAACTCGACATCGACGTCATCGTCACCGGCACCCGCGCGCTCACCGGCTTCCGCTCCTTGTGGACTAATTCCACGGCGGAGTACATCGTGCGCAATGCGGGCCTGCCGGTCTTCATCGTGCCACCGGAGAACGATGATGAGGACGACGCGGAAGAAAGCGACTCCTAAAGGCAGCTTTTAGCTGCTAGAATCTGGCGCCATGGCATTCGACAGCGATTCCCTCAACAAGCGTACCCTGGGCCCGGCCCTGGGCAGCGCTGTCGTCGGCGTGGCGTTGGGGGTCGTGACCATCCTGGGCATTGCCCAATTCTCGCAGGCAGATGCCGTGCCGAACGATAATTCCGTCAAGGCCTCTGATGCCGTGATGGGCGGGCCGGAGTACGGCTCCCGCGAGTAGCGTGCGCGCACGCATCGGGGGGCTTTTCTTTTTAGCCCTCGTGGTTCTGGTGCAGCCGTGGGGGCTGACCGCCGCTGATACCAAGCACGATCTGGCGGCCAACCCGGCGCGTTTCCTGGCCGGCGCACTGCATGCTTATACCGACACCTTCACGCTGGGACAGCTGCAAAACCAGGCCTATGGCTACCTCTTCCCCCAGGGCTTGTTTTTCCTGCTGGCGGATCCACTTCCGGATTGGATAGCGCAGCGTGCCTGGTGGTTCCTGGTCCTGGCGGTGGGCTTTCTGGGCTTCTTCCGCTTAGCCCGCACGGTGCTTCCCGCTGCCCCTAGCTTTGCCGCGCTGATGGGCAGTCTGCTCTATGCGCTCTCCCCGCGCACGCTGACTACGCTGGGCGCGATTTCCTCGGAGACCTGGCCGGTCATGCTCGCCCCCTGGGTGCTGCTTCCCTTCCTGCGACAGGGCCGGTTGGGCTGGCGGGACGCCGCGCCCTCGGTGGTGGCGGTGGCCTGCATGGGCGCGGTCAACGCCACGGCCACGCTAGCGGCCTGCCTGCCGGCGGGTGTGATTCTGCTGTGGCGGCGCGCGGGCAAGACCGGCCTGGTGTGGTTAGCCGGATGCGCTGCGGTGTCCGCGTGGTGGATTACCCCGCTGCTCATCCTGGGCCGCTATGCCCCGCCCTTTACGGAATTCATCGAATCTGCTGGCGTGACCACGCGCTGGCTCAACCTGGCGGAAATCCTGCGCGGCACCACCAGTTGGGCGCCGTTCGTGGATACCGAACGCGTCGCTGGCAATGAGTTGGCCACCGAGCCGGTCTTCGTGCTTGTCACCGTGGCCGTGGCCGCCCTGGGTCTTATGGGCCTGGCCCGCCTGCCGCGCCTGTGGCCTGCGATGTTGCTCGTGGGCGTGGCCATATTAGGCACGCATGCCGCGTGGTACCTCGACGCGCTCGATGGCCCGCTGGCCGCGCTGCGCAACGTGCATAAATTCGACCCGCTGGTGCGCATCCCACTGGTACTCGGCGTGGCCGCGATTGCTGCCCGGGTGAGGTTGCCGCGGACGTTGGCCCCGGGGCGTCGTGAAGCAGCGGGCCTTCTGGTGTGCCTCGTGGTGGTAGGCGCGACCGCCCCCGCCTGGGCGAGCCGTCTGCTACCGAAGGGCGCCTACGAGGAGGTCCCTGCCTACTGGCACGAGGCCACCGATTTCTTGAACTCGCTGGATACCCGCGTGCTCATCTACCCGCCGGCGTCCTTTGCGCGGCAGGACTGGGGGTGGACGCGCGATGAGCCGGCACAGCCGCTTCTCGACGTCCCCTGGGCCGTCCGCGACGCCGTTCCCCTCATCCCGCCCGAGGCCATCCGTGGCATGGACGGTGCCATGGCGCAGATTGAGCGCGATCCCGCTACAGCACCTGTGGTTTTGCAGCGCCTGGGTATCGGGGCCGTCGCGGTGCGCCACGACCTGATTTCCGGTTCTTCGGCCCATATTCCAGGCGAGGTCCACACCTTCGGGGAGGTCGATGTCGTCGTCTTCGACCGCGACCTCTCCATGAACGTGACACCTGCGGATCCGCCGCGTGTGGCGGGCGGTGGGGAATCGCTCGCGCTCCTGGAAGGCCCCCACGAGCTCGTCTCCGCCAACGCCGATATCGTCACCGATACGCCCACCTTGCGTGACCGCAACTACGGCACGCTTTCCGGCCCAGTGTCCGCGCCGCTGGCCTCGAGCGACCCATCGACGGTGCACAATCGCCTGCGCGACTACCCCTCTGCCGGCCCGCTGACCCAAGTGGTGGAACACGATGGCCGCGTCACCGCGTCATCGTCTGCCGCAGATGCCTCCGCCTTCGGCGGCGCGAACCCGGCGCGCTCTCTCACGGCGGCCGTCGACGACGAAAACTCCTCCGCCTGGTGGCCAGCGCCTGGTGATTCTGGCTGGTTGGAGCTGCATTCTACGTCTCCGTGGTCCTCGCCGACGCTGCGGTTGATGACCACCGGCACGACTGAGGTGACCATCCACAACGGCGATTCCAAGGTCATGGTCACCATGGAGGCCTACCGCGCCCGCGATATTCGTGTGCCCGGCGCGCAGGCCTCCAACATCCGCATCGAGCCACAGCGCCGCACCGGAATTGCGGAGGCGTCCATCGTGGACCAGCCCACCCCGCGGCGCCTCGTCACCGTGCCTGATACCTCGCCGGAGGCCGAGCAGTTCCTCTTCCAGCAGGACAACGAGCACATCCTCATCCGCTCCTTCACCGCCCCGCGCGATATGACGGTGCGGGTCTCCGGCGAGAAGACCGTGCTTGTCGACGGCCACGCTTTCCCGCCTGGCTCCACCCTCGATCTGACCGCCGGGCAGCACCTCCTGCGCACCACCGGCGACTGGGCAGCGTTGACCGATACCGCGTCTTCCCTGCCCGATCCCCTCCCCGCCTCCTCTCACGCATCTTCTGCGGACTCAGCCGCTTCTTCTAACCAGGAAGCCGTCGCAGCCGACCCATCCAACTCCGGCTATACTCCGCTCGCCTCCGGCGAGCCCATCGAGCCTGCCGACCACGACCGCCTTCTCATCACCGGGCGTGCTTTCAACGAGGGCTTGCGCGGCGAGCTGCGCTCCCCCAACACAGCCGCGGTCTCGACACCAGGTTCAGCACCAAACTCAGCGCCGGCCACTAGCTCGGAACCGCTGGCCCTCGAACCGCGTTCCATCGATGCGGACACGCAGGCCTTCCTCGTCCCCGCCGGTGCCAGTGGCACCTTCCACATGTCTTTTGCTGCCGACCGCGCCTATCGCGTCGGCTTGGGCCTCGGCGGCGCGCTCGCCGCGCTGACCACCGCGCTGTGCCTGCTCGTCATGGCCCGCGGTCCCCGTTCCCAAGCCACTGCCCCATCCGCGACTTACGCAGCACACGATTCAGCCGCAACCGGCCCAGTCGCCGATGCCGCCCTCCCGGCATCCTCCACGGATTCCCAAACGGCCTTCCCCGCCCATGTTGCCCACTCGTCTCTCTCAGCGCGTGTCCTTCTGGCACTACTCATCGCGGCAACGATGGCGCTCGTCGCGGGTCTTCCCGGTGTTGCCGCCGCTGCCGCGGCGTGGGCCATCACTCGCTGGACCACGCTGCGCCCCGACTACCTGGCGGGCGCGCTCACCTTGGCCGCGGGCGCGATGCTCGCCCGCGCACCCTGGCCCGCAGAGGGCTACGCCGGCGATTCGCTGCTCGTGCAACTGCTGTGCGTCGCGGCTCTCACGTGCGCCTGCCTCCCACCCCGCCGCACGCCCTAGGTACCCAGCCCCGCCCCAGATGGTTTCCCTCAGAAGGCACTAGTCAAAAGGCGTCTTTGGGGGCAAGAGAACCATCTGTGAAGGAGCAAAAGGTTTGTTTGGGGTCAAGTAAACCGTTTGACTAATGCCTTCTGGAAAATGCCATGTGTGACGTGCAGTCTACGGCCCCACCGAACCGGTAGAACCAGTAGAACTAGTAGAACCAGCGACGTTGGCAGGGGATCCGGAACCGGAAGCGCTCGCAGAATCGGCGGCGCGGCGCGGCAGGGAACGCGGGACGGCGATGCGGCCGCGAGTAAAGGCGAGAGAGCGGATGAGGTCGCGGCCGGGGACCTCGACTAGCGCGTAGGTCGCGGCAGACAGCACACAGCTGACCACCACCGTAAAAGCCAGCACCACCACGAAATCCCACACTGAGCCGGAGAAGGCAGACACACCCAACAGCGGGAAGGCAATGGCCAGCACCGCCACATGCCACATGAAAACCCCATAAGACCAGCGGCCCAGCGCCCGCATCCACTCGGAGGCCAGCCAGCTTTCCCGCGGCGACAGCGCTACCGGCACCACGATGCAGGCCCCGCACACAGCACCCACCGCGATGCGGCGCGCAAACTCGCCAGGCTCAGGATGCACCAACCCCTGCGGTCCGAACCACTCGCGGCTCGCCAGCCACACGCAGCCCACGGCCACCACCCAGCAGACCGGACGCACAATCCGCCCGGCGCGCAGGCGTACCCGCGCGGCCTCCGCCTCCGCGGCCAGCATCCCCACCGCGAACCACGAGAAATACGCCGGCGGCCAAATCTGAGTATTGACATCCCCGGATTCATAACCGGCTACGAATGGCAGGAAGCCCCAGAACAAACTCAGTACGCCAGCAACCGCAAGAAGCACAACCCTTAAACGCGCAGAAAACCTATCCAACCCCCACGCCAACAACGGCAACACCGCGTAGAAAGCGAACTCCACGCACAGCGACCACAATTGCGTTAACCCAGGAACCAGGCCGTCAGCAATATAGAGCTGCGTGCCCGTCACGTTAGTGATGACTTGCGGGAGGGTTAGGGGGGAGGCGTCGGGAAGCAAGGCGAGTACCGCCACCACGCACACGACATACAGCGGTGCCAAACGCGCCACGCGGGAAAGAAGATACTGCCCCGCCGTGTGCGCATGCCGCCGGCGCCACAGCAAGAATCCGCTGAGCACGAAGAAGACCGCTACCCCGTAATCCAAGCGCTCAGCCCAGGCCCAGCCGGTGGCCGTCTGGAAGGACACGTGCGTGATCACGACCGCCAGCGCGGCCAGCGCACGCACGCCTTCGAGCTCAGGGAGAAAGCGCATGGCCCACTACGATACTATTTCTGCAGTGAATCCCTCGACCGATCGGAGCTGACGTGTTCCTTCGCTCCCGCCTAGCGCAGGTGACGATTGCCGCCGCGGTGTTCCTCCTACTCGGGTCCATCCTTCCGCCGCTGTATAACAACCAGTCCCGCCCCCTGCCCAGGGACCTCAACCTAGAGATCCACGCGGAGCACGACGGAGTCACGTTTACCCGCCACACCACCACCGCCCCCGCGATGAAGGATTCCGTGGCCCGCGCGCAGTCCACCACTGACCTCACCTTAAACGGCGAGACCATCGCGCACATCACCGAGGAATCCCAGCTCAACCGCGAATCCGCCTACCCGGTGGCGGGGCCGAATACGACTCAGCACATCGAGCTGCCCGCCTTCGACGTGCAGGTGGAAGACCGAGTGGAGCGCGACGGCATCAGCTATTTCTTCCCTTCCGGCGCGGAGCAGCGCTCCTATCCTTTCTTCGATCCGCTGACACAGGACACGGAGCCCATCGACTTCCTGCGCGATGAAAAACTCGACAGCATCCCCACCTACGTCTTTCACCAGGATGTCGCGCCGGTCTCGCTCGGGGAGGTCTTCGCCTTCGACGCCCACCGCTCCGGCCCCGCGGGCGATTTTTACTCCGCGGAGTCCCTGGAGCGCTACAACCTCAAGCCGAATTCGCACGTCATCCTCGAGCCTTTCTACGCGGTGAGCCGCACGGTGTGGGTTGAGCCCACGACCGGCACCATCGTCAACGAGGAGGAACACCCGCGCATCTTCTGGGCCACCGACGTGCGCCAGGCCCAGGCCATGGTCGACGCCGATGACACACAAGAACGCGCGCTTCTCGACGTCCCCCTCTCCTGGTCCGACTCCACCCGCACCGAACGCCTCGACTCGGTTCGCGGGGTCATCGACACGGTCAAGATCTTGAGCCTCGTGGGCTGGTTGGGCAAGGCCATCGGCGTGGCGTTGTTGGCGGTGGCGGCCGCGATGTTTATGCGCCGTCATTCGGCGCAGAGCGCATAGGCACCCGTGACTACGTCCCGGGCCTCCCTTGCGATGCGCGCCGCCCTCGGCGCATGGGGTTTAGTACTCGTGATCGCCGTGTGCTGGCCCTTTGTGCTGCCCGGCGAGTTCCTGTGGCGTGACATGGTGCTGCTTGAGCACCCGGCGTTGACCGCCTCTGCCTTCGGCGCCGGCGATCTGCCCGCACGCAATGCTCCGCAGGACGGGGTGCTGGCGATGGTCGGCGGGGCGTGGCTGGCCAGGGTTTTTATCCTCGGCGCGGCGAGTGCTTCGGCGTGGGTGGCGGGTCTATGGGCGTGCCAGCGCCCACAATTCAGCCCGTGGGCAGCAGCTGCGGCGATGGCGTGCGCGGTGGCCAATCCTTTCGTCATCGAGCGCCTCTTGCAGGGCCAGTGGTCGCTGGCGGTCGCGGCCTGGCTGGCGCCCGTGATCGCGTGGGGGTGCTTAAACTGCCACCCGCGCGTGGCGTGGCTGGCGCTGTGGGCCGCGTCCTTGACGCCCACCGGCGGGCTCTTCGGGGGCCTCATCGGGGTTGCCTGTGAGCGCGAAGGGCGAAGAAAGTGGCTCTTCGCGGGCGGCTCAGTCTTGTTGTGGTTGCCGTGGTTGGTTCCAAGCCTCGCGGCCGGCGTGTCCATGGTCCACGGCGACCCCGCCGCCCAGGCCGCGGCCTTTGCCCCGCGCGCAGAGGCCTATGCGGGAATGGTCGGCTCACTGCTCGGTTTCGGTGGCATCTGGAACGCCGCCGCGGTGCCGGCGTCCCGCGAACATGGCTTCGCCGTGGCGGGGCTTGCTGTTGCCGCCCTCGCCGTCTTGGGCGCTGCCCGCCTGTCCCGGCGCGAGCTGCGCCCGCTAGCGACCCTGGCGGTGGTTGGGATGGGCCTGGCTATCCTCGGCGCGCTAGCACCCGGGCTTACTGCCTTCGCCGTAGAACACATTCCCGGCGCGGGCCTGTTGCGCGATTCCTCCAAGCTCACCCTGCTCGCCCTGCCGCTGGCCGTGGCGGGCATCGCGTCTCTGTGCCAGCTTCCGGCCGCGCTCGCCCTGTGCGCTTGTCTACTCCAAGCCCCCGATGCCCCGCGGGAGCTCGCCGTGCTGAAGCCACGTGAGACGGGCATCGACCGCCAGCTCATCGAAGAGCTCGATGGCCGCCTGACCTTCTTCGCCGACCGCCCCGCCATGGTCGTAGTCGACGGCGGCATCGCCCTCGACCCCTACTCCAAGGCCGCGAACAAGCTCGACTCCGGCGAGCTCACCGTCGACGGTGTGACAGTGGATGAGCCATCGCCGCGCTACCTCGCGGCCGCCGGGGCCTGGACCAACCGCGACCTCAACCGGCTGGAGGAACTCGGCGTGGGCGCAGTCGTCGATGATGGCCGCATCGTTGTCACCACGAACGCCCAACCGACACCCGCCCCGTGGGTTCTTAGCGCCGCTTGGTGCGCACTTCCGCTTCTAGCAACTCTTCGAAGCGCGCGCCGGTTTTCTCCCACGAAAAAGTAGCCGCCAACTCGCGCGCCGCGTTGCCTAAACGGTGGCGGAGGGAGGGGTCGTCGACAAGCGTGCGCACCGCCTGCGCGAACTCCTCCTCGCGCTGCACCAGCACACCAGTCTCACCGGCGATAACGCTGTCTTGCAGGCCGAAGGCATAACCTACCGTGGGAACCCCATGTTGGGCCGCCTCCATGACTGCCAAACCCCAGCCTTCTTTGCGGGAGGGCATAAGGTGCACGTCGGCGCGCGCGAGGAGCGCATGTTTATAGTCCTCAGTGACCTGACCGCGGAAGCGCACGCGGTCTTCCACCCCGTGGGCCCGGGCGTACTCGCGCAGCTGGGATTCCCACCAGCCGGAACCGATGACGTCGAGAATCGCCCCCGGAATCCGCGCCACGGTGTCCATGGCGTGCTCGATCTGCTTGTGCGGAACTAGGCGCGACAGTGTCACCAGGTGGATATCGGCCTCACGCTCCAAGGTGGGCACGTGCTGCGGCAGGGGATCAAGGCCGTTCTCAATGATGCGCGCACCGTGAATCCCCAGTTTCTCTAAATCGCGCTTCGAGGCTTCCGAGACCGTCACCCACGTGTTCTCGCGATACAGCGCGGGGACCACGCGAGATTCCAGGAACCAGCCCAGCCGCGCCAGGACGGGCCCGGCCACCGGCCACTGCTCGCGGTGGCAGTGGTGCGTCAGGATCACCACGGGAGCCCGGGTGGCCAGGCGCGCGAAGAAGGGAATGCCGTTGTGGGTATCCACCACCACGTCAGCGCCGCGCAAAGCGCGGCGCCCGAACAACATCGCCACCAACGCGCGCGGGTACACGCTGAACTTGGCCCCAGCGCGCGAATAGAGCACGCCGTTGCGGCGCTCGCGCTTGGCGGCGTTCATGTGGCGCGCGGTGCGGAAGACCACCTCGTGGCCTTGGGCAGCGAGGTACTCGCCGACGCGCTCAAGGTAGCGCTCGGAACCGCCACCCTGCGGGTGGGTGGAATCGCGCCAACATAAAAGAAGGATTTTCATGACGATGCTTTAGCCTAGTGGGTTATGAAACGCACCCGCGCCTTGGCCACCCTGCGCCGCTCCTGGCGGCTGCTGCGCTCCTTCCGCTTCGAGCAGACAGCACCCGCGATCTTTTATGGCGGTCTGGCTGAGGACACCGCCGCGCTTGTCGACGCCCTCTCCCGCGATCATTCTTTGTCCCTCACCGGCGCGCGCGTGCTCGACGTCGGGGGCGGCCCCGGTTATTTCGCTTCCGCCTTTGCCCAGCGCGGTGCCAGTTATGTGGGGCTGGAGCCGGACGTGGGTGAGATAGCCGCCGCCGGCATCTCAGTGGCCCAAGCAGTGCGCGGCGATGGCACGTGCCTGCCTTTTGCGGATAACACTTTCGACATCACGTATTCCTCCAACGTGGCCGAGCACATCCCGCACCCGTGGGCCATGGGCGAGGAGATGCTGCGCGTGACCAAACCCGGCGGTCTGGTGGTCTTGAGCTACACGGTGTGGCTGGGACCTTTCGGCGGGCACGAGACCGGCCTGTGGGAGCACTACGTGGGCGGCGAGTTCGCCCGCGACCGCTATATCCGCCGCCACGGCCACCCGCCGAAGAACGTCTTCGGCACCTCGCTCTTCGCGCTTTCCGCACGCGAAGGTCTGGACTGGGCGCGGGGCGTGACGTCGCAAGGCTCGCAGCTCCTCGCAGCCTTTCCGCGCTACCACCCTGCCTGGGCCTGGTGGGTGACCAAGGTGCCGGTGCTTCGCGAGTTCCTCACCTCCAACCTGGTCCTCGTCCTACGCGCTTAATCCCCCGTAAAACGCCGAATGCTCCCCCGCAGGGGAGCATTCTTTAGATGCCAAAACTAGCTGGCAGACTCAACACGCTGCTTGAGCGCCTTGAACTGGTCCCACACCTCAGACGGAACGCGGGAGCCCAGGAAGGTCAGGTACTCCTTGTTGTCTTCCATGTCGCCAGCCCAATCGGCCGGGTTCACGGCAAGTGCCTCGCGGACGTCTTCGATGTCGAAGTCCAGGCCGGTGAGGTCGATATCCTCCGGGCGAGCGGTGTGGCCCACGACGGTCTCAACAGCGTCGACGTTGCCCTCGATGCGGTCCACAATCCACTTGAGAACGCGGGAGTTCTCGCCGAAGCCCGGCCACAGGAAGCGGCGGTCCTCACCGCGGCGGAACCAGTTCACCAGGAAGATGGCCGGCATGCGGTCGCCGCCCTTTTCACCCATATCGATCCAGTGCTGCAGGTAGTCACCGGCGTTGTAGCCCATGAAGGGCAGCATGGCCATCGGGTCGTGGCGCAGGGCGCCGACCTTGCCCTCAGCGGCAGCGGTCTGGCCAGAGGAGAGCAGGGCGCCGATCATGGTGCCGTGGTTCCAGTCGAAGGCCTGGGTCACCAGCGGAACGGTATCTGCGCGGCGGCCGCCGAAGAGGATGGCGTCAATCTTGACGCCCTTCCAGTCATCAAACTCCGGAGCGGCAGACGGGCACTGCGTGATCGGCACGCAGTAGCGGGAGTTCGGGTGCGCCGCCTTGGTGGTGGAAGCCGGGGTCCAATCGTTGCCGTGCCAATCGATGAGGTGCTCCGGGGCCTCGCCCATTTCCTCCCACCAGACATCGCCGTCGTCGGTCAGCGCGACGTTGGTGAACAGGGTGTTGCCCGGCTCCATCGTCTTCATGGCAATCGGGTTGGAGTCGTAGTTGGTGCCCGGCGCCACACCGAAGAAGCCGTTCTCCGGGTTGACGGCGTACAGGCCGTCCTCGCGCAGCTTCATCCAGGCGATGTCATCGCCCACGACCTCAGCCTTCCAGCCCGGGATGGTCGGGGTGATCATGGCCAGGTTGGTCTTACCGCAGGCAGACGGGAAGGCGGCCGCGATGTGGTACTTCTTGCCCTCCGGGTTGGTGAGCTTGAGGATGAGCATGTGCTCTGCCATCCAGCCCTCTTCCTTCGCCATAACGGAAGCGATGCGCAGCGCGTAGCACTTCTTAGCCAGGATGGCGTTTCCGCCGTAGCCGGAGCCGTAGGACCAAATTTCCTTGGTTGCCGGGAACTGCGTGATGTACTTCTTGTCATTGCACGGCCACGCGACATCCTCTTGGCCCGGCTCCAGCGGAGCACCAACGGAGTGCAGGGCGTGGACAAAATCGCCGTTCTCACCAATCTTATCCAGAGCCTGCTGACCCATGCGGGTCATGATGCGCATGGAGAGCACAACATAAGCGGAATCAGTAAGCTGCACGCCGAGCTTGGGGTCCGGGTCGCTGATGGGGCCCATGCAGAAAGGCACCACGTACATGGTGCGGCCCTTCATGGAACCGCGGAAGGCCTCGGTCATCTCTTCCTTCATGGCTGCCGGCGGGGCCCAGTTATTGGTCGGGCCTGCGTCCTCCTCAGTCTCAGTGCAGATGAAGGTGCGGGACTCCACGCGCGCGACATCCGACGGGTTCGAGCGCGCCAGGTAGGAGTTCGGGCGCTTCTCCTCGTTGAGCTTAATCAGGGTGCCCTTCTCCACGAGCTCAGCGGCGAGACGGTCAGCCTCCTCCTGAGAGCCATCTACGAAGACGACCTCTTCCGGCTGGAAGAGCTCGACGCTCTCACTGATCCACGAAATAAGCTTCTCGTTCTTCGTGGGCAGTTCACCTACAAGGCCCTTAATAGTTGCGGTCATCTCACATTCTCCTGTGGTCGGTGTGGCCAGGGTGCTTTATATCGCCGAAGGTTTCCCCTATCGACGTTTCACCAACCAGAGTACGGATACTGGTGATAACAGAACGTGTAATGCCCGCCACCCCGGTTATATCCACCCAGCTCATGCCGACTATGTCGAGGACAGCGAAGTGTGAAATATGGCACCCACCGCCCCCAATCGCCCCCATACGGGGGCTCTGTTTCTAAGCATCACTCATCCAGTACGCCCGTCCTATTACCCCCGCGGAGCCCTGATCTGTCTCCGCCTAGGCACCCTCCACCCTCCACGGCGCGGCACGTTGCCCCTCACCCCTGCTTAAGGGAACAATGTCAACTGATGAATAGTGCAGACTCCTCCCAGAATCCCGCCGCGCAGATGCCTCATGGCCGCGGCCTCCAGACGGATTTCAACGCCGAGTTCAACAATGATTTGGACTACCCACGCCTCGGCAACGTGACCTTCCGTCGCGGCACCCTCACCGACAACCAGAATGCCCTCTTCGAGGAGCACTGGCCTCAGTTGGGACGCCTGCTTGCCGACGAACCCCTCGACATCCCCGCCTGGTTCAACCGCGAGGGCGCCAGGACCATCGTGGAAATCGGCTCCGGCACCGGAACCTCCACTGCTGCGATGGCCCCGTTGGAAAAGGACACCAACATTGTTGCCGTCGAGCTTTACAAGCCAGGCCTAGCCAAGCTGCTGGGCTCCATTGTCCGCAACGATATTGAGAACATCCGCATGGTCCGCGGCGATGGCATTGAGGTTCTCATGCGCATGTTCGCGCCCGAGTCCCTCGACGGCATCCGTATCTTCTTCCCGGATCCGTGGCCCAAGGCCCGCCACCACAAGCGCCGCATCATCCAATCCGGCACGCTCAACCTGTTTGCCTCCCGCTTAAAGAAGGGCGGCGTGCTTCATGTGGCCACCGACCACGCCGGCTACGCCGAGTGGATCGACGAGCTCGTAGAGGTCGAGCCCTCCCTCGATTACAAGGGCTGGCCCTGGCCGGAATGCCCCATCCTGACGGACCGCCAGGTCATCACCAAGTTTGAGGGCAAGGGCCTGGATAAGGAACACGTCATCACCGAGTACCTCTGGGAGAAGAAGTAATGGCCGGCACCTACCTTCTGGTGTGGGATGCGCCCAACATGGATATGGGGCTCGGCGCCATCCTCGGCGGGCGCCCCACCGCCGCCTACCGCCCGCGTTTTGATGCCATCGGCCGCTGGCTGGTGGAGCTGGCCTTTGACAACGACGCCACCCCCGAAGCCGCCGTCTTCACCAACGTCACTCCCGGCGGCGCCGACGTCATCCGCCCCTGGGTCGAGGCTATCCGCAACGTCGGCTTCGCCGTCTTCGCCAAGCCAAAGCTTCACGACGACGATGATGTCGACCCCGACATGGTCGAATACATCAAGGCCAACCGCGAGAACCTCTCCGGCGTCATCGTGGCCTCGGCTGATGGCCAGAACTTCCAGCACCTGCTGGAGCAGCTCTCTGCTTCCGGTCTGCCCACCTGCGTGCTCGGTTTCCATGAGCACGCCTCCTGGGCGCTGACCCACCCCGACATCGAATTCGTCGACCTCGAAGACATCGAGGGCGTCTTCCGCGAGCCGCTGCCGCGCGTTAACCTAGATAATCTGCCTCCAGATGGCGCCTGGCTGCAGCCTTTCCGCCCGCTGTCCGCGCTGCTTCCGGAACGCGCGCCCGAGCACAGTTAGGAGCCGCATGTTTTATTCCTGGGGCCGTTTTTCCTATGCCCACCGCAAGGTCATCCCGCTCATCATCGTGGGTCTCATCCTTGGCCTCTTCTTCGGCTTCGGCACCCGCCTCGAAGAGCGCATGAGTCAGGAGGGCTGGGAGGACCCGGGGGCGGCGTCGACAAGCGCGGCACAGATCGAGCTGGAGACCTTCGGCCGCGATAATTCCGGCGACGTCATCCTGCTTTTCGACGATCCCGATGCCCACGCCACCGAGGCCAAGGCCTTTCTGGATGACCTCAAGGCTCAGCATCCGGAACAGATTGACTCTGTCACCAGCTACTTTGATAAGCGCAACCCGAACCTCATCACGCAGGACCACTCCACGGCCTTCGCCGCCATCGGCCTGAAGGGCGACGGCGAGCAGACCCTCAAGGACTTCCGCGCCATCGAGGATTCGTTGCACGCTGCCGACGTCCCTGTGCAGGTAGCGGGTGCCACCGCCGTGGCCGACGCGCTGGATGAGGGCATGGCCGAGGACATCTCCCGCGCGGAGAAGGCCGCCCTGCCGCTCGTCGGCCTGCTGCTCCTCGTGGTCTTCGGCTCCGTCGTGGCGGCGTTCATGCCGCTCGTCGTGGGCGGGCTGTCCATCCTGGGCTCACTAGGCATTCTTTCCATCCTGGCTGGCTTCCAGCAGGTCAACGTGTTCGCGCAGGCCGTCGTCACGCTGCTGGGACTGGGCCTGGCCATCGACTATGGCCTGTTCATGGTCTCCCGCTTCCGTGAGGAGCTGGACAAGGGACGCGATACCAAGGAGGCCGTGGCGATCACCACCGCTACTGCCGGCCAAACCGTGGTCTTCTCCGCCGCCATGGTGGCCGTATCCCTCTCCGGGCTTTTCCTCTTCCCGCAGGCCTTCCTCAAATCCGTGGCCTACGGCTCCATCTCCGCCGTCGGCCTGGCCGCTCTGCTGTCGGTGACGGTGCTGCCATCGCTATTTGGCATGCTGGGCCCCAACATCGATAAGTGGACCGTGCGCAAGACCTCGCGGCGCGGGCGCCGCATCGAGGACACGTGGTGGTACCGGATGCCGCGCTGGGCCATGGGCCGCGCGGGTGTGATGACCACCGCCATCTGCGCGCTGCTCATCGCGCTGACCTTGCCGGTGCTGGGCGTGAAATTCGGCGGCATCAATGAGACCTACCTGCCGCCCAACCAGGACGCGCGCGTAGCGCAGGACCAGTTCAACGAGCAATTTCCCTCCTTCCGCACCGAGCCGGTCAAGCTCGTGGTGAAGAACGCGACCAATGAGCAGCTTGTCGACGTCGTCATGCAAGCCCGCTCCATCCAGGGCCTTACCGAGCCGATGGGCCCGAAGACCGCGACCGTCGACGGCACCACCGTCCTCGGCGCCGGCATCCAAGACCGCGAGGACTACGCGCGCATCGTCCACGAGCTCGAAAGCATCGAGGCACCAGAAGGCGTGGAGCTTTATGTTGGCGGCACCCCGGCCATGGAGGTCGAGTCCCTCGACGCGCTCTTTGAGACCCTCCCTTGGATGGCCCTCTACGTGGTGCTGGCCACCTTCCTCCTCATGGCGCTGGTCTTCGGCTCCTTCATCCTGCCGCTGAAGGCCATCATCATGACGCTGCTCTCCCTGGGTGCCACGCTGGGCATCCTGACGCTCATGTTCGTCGATGGCCTCGGCTCCGGCCTGCTCAACTTCACCGCCGGCCCGCTCATGAGCCCGATTCTGGTACTCATCATCGCCATCGTCTTTGGCTTGTCCACGGACTACGAGGTCTTCCTGGTCTCGCGCATGGTAGAAGCCCGCCGCCGGGGCGCTTCCACGGACGAGGCCATCGCGGCGGGTACCGCGCACACCGGCGGCATCATCACGGCGGCCGCGCTCATCATGATTGTGGTCGCGGGAGCCTTTGGCTTCTCCGACATCGTCATGATGAAATACATCGCCTTCGGCATGATTTTTGCACTGCTTATCGACGCCACCATCGTCCGCATGCTCCTCGTCCCCGCCGTCATGCACCTTCTACGCGAGGACAACTGGTGGGCCCCGCGCTTCCTCACCCGCCTGACCCATCGCCTCGGCGGCGAGAACTCCCCGGCTGCCGAGCCGGCGCCCACCGCCCCAGTACTGAACAACGAAGAGGCCACACCGACTGAACAGGCTGCGCCGTCCCCCGCCGTTACTAGCGAGCGGGACGATCCGCGTTCTTCGACTGGGTCCACCGAGCAGGCAGAACCGCACTACTCCCCCGTGACTCCGGCTGAACAGGTCGAGGTGGAGGGGGCGTCGGCAAGCGCCGCGAACGAAGCCGCCGTACGCGGGAACCGCAGTGCCGATACTGACGAGGAGCTCATCCCCTTCTCTGAGCTGGTCAAGCGCCTCAATTCCACGGATGGTCGATGAAGAAGAACTGGCTGACCTGGATAATCTCCCTGCTGATTCTGGCCGCGCTGGCGTGGTTCTTCCGCGACCAGCTGGACTTCATCTCCGAGGGATTGCGCCGCCTGCGCCACGCCGAACCTTTCCCCGTCGTGCTGGTGGTGTTCTTCGCGCTGCTGTCCATCGCGGGTATGGCGGAGGTAATGAAGCGGCTCATCGGTGCCGGCGGCGTTGAGGTGCCGCTGCGCGAGACCTACGCCATCACGCTGGCCTCCAATGCCTGGTCCACGACTCTGCCTGCGGGCCCTGCCTTTTCGGCTTTGCTCACCTTCCAGGTGCAGCGCCGCTGGGGCGCGTCGGTGGCGCTGTGCAGCTACTTCCTGTTTTTGTCCTCGATCATTAGCTCGATGTTCCTCGCGCTCATTGGCCTGGGCGGGGTGTTTTTCCTCAACGCAGATATGGCTTTGGGTTCGCTGATCACGACCATCGCCCTCATGCTCGCGGCACTCGGCGGCATCTTCTGGCTGACCTCGCACCCGGTGACCCTTGAGCGCTGGCTGCGCAAGCTGCGGCCCGGCCCGAAGCGGGACCGCGCGATCCAAGAAGTCCGCAACCTGGGCGAGGTCCACCTTTCGCGCGGCCCCTTTGTTGTAGTTGCCGGGGCGTCGCTGGTTCACCGCCTGGCCGATATGGCCGCGCTATGGGCTTCCGTGTGGGCGGTAACCGGGGAGATCCCGTGGCTGCGCGCCGGTGCTGACGACACCACACTAGCCGGTGTGGCCCTGGCCTTCCTGGCTGCGAAGCTGGCTGGGTCCGCGCAGGTCACCCCGGGTGGTGTGGGCACGGTGGAGGCCGCGCTCATCACCCCTCTGGTGGCGACAGGCCTGACCGTGGTGCACGCCACCTCTGCGGCCATCATCTACCGGCTTATTTCCTTTGCGCTCATCACTATCATTGGATGGGTCATCTACTTCGCCCACTACGCCCGCGATGGCTTTTCTTACGCGGCGTTGAACCGGAAGGAATCCTAAATGCGCGTTGCCCCGCTTATCGACGTCCTCGCTCTCGTACTCTTCGCCATCCTCGCCCGCCTGGCGCATGGTGGCCTGAGTTTTAGCTCCTGGGTTGATGCCTTCTGGCCGTGGACCGTGGGCGCGCTCGTGGGCTGGGTCATCATCATGGCCACGAAGTTAAGCGGCCTGTGGAAGGAGGGCGCCGTCGTGTGGCTGAGCGCCGTCATCGGCGGCATGGCTTTGTGGATGCTGGTCAACGGGCGCCTGCCGCACTGGTCCTTCCTCATCGTGGCCACCGTGATGTCCGCGCTATTCTTCTTTGGCTGGCGAGCCATCGCGGCCTTTGCGTCCCGCTCCCGCGCCTAAGGTTTGTGCTTCAACTGCCAATTCGCCCTACACGACTCCGGGGACCTGCTTTCATTTTGAGCATCCGCTGGAGTCCAACGCGTCACGACTACTTTCCGGTCGAAGTGGCGCATTCACGCCTTACGGTTGGGCGTTTGAACTGGGTGTTTAGCGCTCCGGTTGCGGGGCACTTCAGGCCGGTTTAGGGTGTGAGCCATGAAGTTGGGGGACTTACTCGGGGCACTCGCTCGCGGCATGCACGTCGTGTCCTTGTGCGCAGGCCACACGCGCGAGGAGATGCTCGCGCTGGGGGGCGACGCCACGCATGGCGCGGCAGCTCGAAGGACTTCACCGCGTTTATTTTGGCCAGACTGCTTTCACTGCCAAGCAGCGCCGTGCGCGGGAGACGGACCATGCGCTGGATACGCTGCTGCAGATTGAGCGTCATGTGGCACGCGTCAAAAACTCACGCCAAGCTTGGGATCTGCGAGTGGAATTGTGCTCGACCCCCGAGGGCGAGATTGCGCGCGTGGCGAAGCTAAGACTCTCGGAACTTAAACCCGAGCCTAGCCCCGGCGTCCGCGTGCGACGCAGTGCGGGAGGCATGCACAAACTCATCATCACGGACCGTCCGCGCGCGATTGCCAATCTGGTGGGCACACTTAAGGCCACCTCCGACGACCTGCTGAAGGCCGTCCACGAAGTCTTTTCCGGCGGCGGCGCACCGAAGCCAGCCTTGCATGCGCACGTGATTGTGCGACTAGAGCAGCTGGACAAGATTGTGCGCGGTGAGGGCGACGATATTATTCTGCAAGCAACTGACGGCGGCACCATGACCGGCGCTGAATTTCTCCGCACGCAGTTTGCCGAGCGAGGCTTTGTCTCGCTCTTCCACCCGGTCGAGGGGCCGGTGAATCTGTATTACGGGAGCCGTTTTGCCAACGATAAACAGCGACTTTTGCTCAGTGCAGAGCATCCGACGTGCGCCTGGCTCGGCTGCACACGACCAGCCGCGGAGTGCCAGATGCACCATATAAGGCGCTGGCAGGATGGCGGACCGACCAACCTCGACAACCTCGTGCCGCTATGTAAATATCACAACGCCATCAATGACGATGACCCCGCCCGACCCACATATCGCGGGCGCATCGACCGAGTTGAGGGCCGTATGGCATGGCTGCCTCCCGACGGCGCTCCACCAATCCCCATCCCCAGCCCGGTCTGGGATTAAAAAGCCCCTCCACAAGGAGGGGCTAGAAGCGCTGGCTTACTTCGAGCTCAGGGCGCCAACGTTCACGCCAGCCTGGTTGAGCAGCATGATGACGAGATTGATGATGTCGCCACCGAGGTCAAGGGCGCTAGAAAGCATTGGGGTTCTCCTTTGATTGAATTCCTAGACTTTATGCCTATCGTACGAAACGGTCCCAAACGTTACGCCCCGTGCCTGGGGCGCGCGGCGGAGGCTTAGGTCGCCCAGTGAGCATGCATCCCGGGAGCAGCTAACACGAGGCAGTTAACCCCCAGGACGCTAGAGCGGGGAGATGGTGTGCTTCTTGGGCAGGTCCTTCTCTTGCTTATCGGCAAGCTGGCGCAGCGCGCGGCGCAGGGCCAAGCGCGACTCGGAGGGCTTAATCATGCCATCGAGGTATCCGCGCTCCGCGGCGACATAGGGTGCGGTCATGGTCTCGTCGTAGAAGTCCATGAACATCTTCTTCGTCATCGCGCGTTGCTCTGGGGTCTCGGCGGCCTCGAGCTGCTTGCCCGCAATCATGACCACGGCGGCGGCCGAGCCCATCACGGCAATCTGGGCCGTCGGCCACGCCAGGTTGATATCACCGGTCAGGTTCTTCGAGCCCATCACGGCATACGCGCCGCCATAAGCCTTGCGCACGATGAGCGAGACCTTCGGCACGGTGGCCTCCACCACGGCAAACGCAAACTTCGCGCCGCGGTGAATCAAGCCCGCCTTCTCTTGGTCCACGCCCGGCAGGTAACCCGGCGTATCCACCACAAAGACCAGCGGGATGTTGTAGGCATCGCAAATACGGATAAAGCGCGCGCCCTTATCGGCGGCATCCGCATCGATACAACCCGCTGAATGCATCGGGTTATTGGCCACAAAACCCACGGCCTTGCCATCAATGCGACCAAAGGCAGTGATGACGTTGGGGGCGTAGTTTTCCTGAATTTCGATGAGATCGTCATCGTCGCCAAGCTGCGTGAGCAGGTCCATCATGTCGTAGCCGGCGTTCGTATCATCCGGCATGAAGGAATCCAGCTCGGTGTCCTGGGCTACCTCCTCATCAGAAGGCGCATCGAAGACCGGGGATTCGTCGAAGCAGGTCAGAGGCAAATGATCCAGCAAGTCACGAACTAGGTCGAAGGCCTCATCCTCCGAGGGCACCACGACAGACACGTTGCCGTTGAGCTCCTGCTGGCGCGCGGAGCCCAAGTCGTGGGAGGAAATTTCCTCGCCCGTGACCTCCTTGATCACGTTCGGGCCCGTCACGTACATTTCCGCCTCACCATCGACGGCGATGATGAAGTCCGTGGTCACCGGCGCATACACCGCACCACCAGCGGACTTACCCATCATGATGGAAATCTGCGGGCTACGGCCAGATAGCGGCAGCTGGCGGCGGGCAATCTCGGAGTACATGGCCAGAGACGTCACCGCGTCCTGGATGCGCGCACCACCGGAATCCTGGATACCGATAACCGGGCAGCCAATCTTGATGGCCAAATCCATGATGTCGGTGACCTTCTTACCAAAGGTCACGCCCACGGAACCGCCATACACGGTCTTATCGTGCGCGTAGATACACACCGGGCGGCCATTGATGCGGCCGTGACCAGTGACCACGCCGTCGGAGTAAATCGCATCCGGGTCACCGGGGGTCTTGCCCAGGGCGCCGGTTTCGACGAAGGAGCCTTCGTCGAGAAGCGCGGCGATGCGTTGGCGCGGAGTCGAACGCCCAGCCTCGTCGCGGCGCGCCCGGGAGCGTTCACTGCCGGGATCCTGGGCGCGTTCGAGGCGCTCGCGTAGGTCCGCTAGCTTGTCAGCGGTGCTAGTCACTTCCGAATCTTCTCCTCGATCCATTCCTCCATGTGCTTGCCCACGATACCGATTGCGGGCTCGTCGGGAACCGCCAGGTGGTCGCCCGGCAGCTGCACAATCTCCAGATCCTTCACGATAACGCCCCAGCCACCGTCCGGGTTAATCTCCGCATAGGCAGGCTCGAGCTCGATGGCGCCGTCATGCATGCGCTCGGAGCGGAAGAGGATGACGGGCGCGCTTACCGACGCCCACCGTCCCATATCCAGCGAGCCCAGAATCTGGTTATCCACGAAGGATGCGCGCTGGTGCTCTAGCACGCCGGCGGACAGGCCGTGCTCAGAGGCGTCGGTGGAGCTAAGGAATTCCGCGAGCATGGCCATGAGTGCATCCTCGCCCACGGTCTCCAGCATCTCGTAGGGCGGCTCGAAGTCGAGGCCATAGGTCTTCTTGGCGAAGGCGGCGTAGCGCCCCCAGCGGGCCTTGGTTTCCTCCAGTGTCTTCGGCGCTGGGTTAGCCGGCTGGGTGGTATCCAGCAGAGCGATAAAGGCAACCTCAGCAGTATCCTCGCCGCGAGCTTGACGCTCCTGCAGCTGGTAGGCCACCTCGTAGGCTAGCGCTCCGCCGAAGGACCAGCCGCCGAGCACGACCTTGCGCCCGCGCGCGTAGTGCAGGATGTCCTCGATATAGGCGGCGGCGCGATCCTCCAGGCTGCCCTCGATGCGCTCCACGCCGTAGACGGCGACGTCGGCAGGCAAGCGGCGGGTCAGCGGCTGGTAGACCACGGTGGTGCCGCCGGCCGGGTGGAACATGAAGACGGCCGGGCCATCGGCCTCGCGCAGCACGCGGATATTGCCTTCGACCTCGGTCTCCAGGCCCTCGCGGACCAGGTCTGCCAAATTCTCCAGGGCTTCGGCTTCCTGGACCTGCTGTGCGGTGACCTCGATGCCGGCGCGCTCGGTGAGGCGCTCGGCAATCTTTGCGGCGACCTCATCGCTGACCTGCGGCAGCGCAGAGGTCACGCCGGCCGCGGCCTTGCCCGTGAAGGTGGCCCAGGTACCAAAGACCATGCGCTCGGAGGCATCGCGCGGTGCGACGCCTACGCCTTCGCGGTTCTCGTCCATGCCACCGCTTTCGCCGTTCGGCTTATCTGCGCCGCCCTTCGCGCTCACGGTGGTGTCGTTCGCGCCGGTGCGGTCAGCCTCGGTGAGCGCGGAAGGTGCGTCAGTACTCGCGGTTCCAGCTTCAGCAGCCGCGTCGGCCGGTGCCTGTGCGGCAGAACCGGGCTGCTCGGACACGGCCTCTTCAACCATGGTGATGACGTCGGCGAGGGAGGCGTCGCGAAGCGCCTGCACCTGCAGCGGCGGAATCTGGAAGTCATTCTCCACGCGGTTCTTGATGCGCATGCCCATGAGCGAATCCAGGCCCAGGTCAATGAGCGGCAGCTCGCGCGGGAGATCGGAGACGTCGTAGCCCATGGACTCCGACACGATGAGTGCCAAGCGCTCCTCCACGCTCTCCGTCGCCGGGTCCCAGCGCACGGCATCGGCGCCCACGTCGGGGTCCGCGAACTGCGGCGCGGTCACAGCCTGCGGCAGGCTCGGCTCCGGGGCCGCAGCGGGTTCGGCAAGGTTGAGAGTCGAGGCAAAGCCCTCCGCAACAAGCTTGGTGCTTGCTCCGTCCACGTAGTGCACCGCCAGCGACAGTCCACCCAGCGTGCGGCGGACAATCGTGGTGACCTCGCCCTTCGCGGGCAGGTCGAGGTGCTCCTCGCTCGCCGCGATATGGGCGCCCGGGGTCACGGCCTCGGCGGCAGCCTCCAGGATGGCCAGCGCGCTCGGCGCCTGGTCGGCGTTCGTGGAGAAAGCCACCGCGCCCTCCGGCAAGCTCACGCGCGCACCCGGCAGACCGGACACACCAGAAGACGGACGAGCATTGGTCCAAAAACGTTGGCGGCGGAAGTGGGTATGGGGGGCGTCGACAAGCGCGCCGGAGCCAAAGACCTTAGTGTAATCCACCGGCGTTCCAGCAACGTAGAGCTTGCCCAGCAGGTCCAGAAGTGACTCGGTGGGCTCCACCTTGCGCTTCAGGCTGTAGAGCAGCTGCGCATCCGCCTTGCCCGCGGCAAAAGCGGTGGACATCAGGCCCATCAGCGCAATCGGGTTCGGGGAAATCTCCACGATCTGCATGTGGCCGGCCGCGAACGCCGCTTCCGCCGCCTCCTGCAGGTAGACGGGCTTGCGGGTCATGCGGATCCAGTAGTCCTCATCGTGCAGCACCGCACCGGGGCGGTAGACCTTGCCGCGGTCCACGGAGGAGAAGAGCGTCGTGTGCAGCGGGCGGGTCTCGATGCCAGCGATTTCTGCATAGAGCTCACCCAGGAGCGGGTCAACGGCGGAGGTGTGGCCAGCACCCTTGACATTGAGCGCGCGGGCGAACTTGCCCTCGCCCTCGAGGCGCTCCACCAGCGCGAGGACCTCCTCACGCGGGCCGCCCACGGTGGTCATGCCCGGGCCGGTGTACACGGCAGGCTCGATGGAACCCGGCAGGGCGTCAATCTCCTCGGCGGAAAGCTCGACGACGGCCATGGCACCCTGCTGGTCCTCCGGCAGCGAAGCCTCGCCCTCGCCCATGAGGCGCGCGCGGTGGCAGGCGATGAGCATGGCGTCGGCCGCCGTGATTCCGCCCGCAGCGTAGGCCGCGCCGATTTCCCCCATGGACATGCCGATAACGCCAGCTGGGTGCACCCCGAAGGTGGCGAGCAGGTCCGTCAGCGCAATCTGAATGGCGGTGATGGCCACCTGCGCGGTTTCGGTGTTGTAGGTCTGGGCGTCGTCGTGCACCAGCTCCAGGATGGACCAGCCGGATTCGCGCTGCACGATGGCATCGAGCTCCTCCAAGCGCTCGGCGAACAGCGACGAGACCTCAATCATGTCCTTGGCCATCTTGCGATGCTGGGAGCCGAAACCGGAGTACATGAAGACAGGTCCGTGCACCGTCGGGGAATCCGCCGCGGCGATCCCGACGGAGACGGTCCCCTCGGAGACCTGACGCAGGCGCTTGACAGCTTCCTCGCTTGACGACGCCGTTACTACCGCACGCGAACGCCCATGGTTGCGGCGCGCGAGGGTGCGGGCCAGGGAGAGCAGGTTCGGGTTCTCCGCTTCGATGTAGTCCGCCAGGTGAGCCGCTGCCGCGGCGCGGCGGGATGGCAGCAAACCGGAGACCGGCAGGGCTACTGGCTGGCCCTCGCCGATGGCGACCTGCGGGGCATCCTGGTGGGTCAGCCCGCGGTAATCCGTAAGGACGACGTGCGCATTGGTGCCGCCGAAACCAAAGCCGGAAACACCGGCGATTTTCTGGCCGGAGTATTCAGGCCACTCGCGTGGATCCTCGACCACTTCGAGGTGCTCGGCGTCAAAATCGATATAGCGGTTGGGGCCCACGTAATTGATGTTTGGTGGGATGACGCCGTGGCGCATGCCTTCGATGACCTTGATGAGGCCCACGACGCCAGCGGCGGACTCGGAGTGGCCGATGTTGGTCTTGGCGGAGCCCAGCAGGGTCGGGTTGGCGGCCTGGCGGCCCGGGCCCAACACGCGGCCGAGCGCGGTGGCTTCAATGGGGTCACCGAGAATGGTGCCGGTGCCGTGGGCCTCGACGTAGTCCACGTCCTGCGGGCGGATGCCGGCGTCGGCGTAGGCGCGCTCGAGGACGTCGACCTGCGCGTCTGGGTTGGGGGCGGTCAGGCCGTTGGAGTGGCCGTCAGAGTTGACCGCGGAGCCCTTGATGACGGCGTGTATGGTGTCGCCGTCGCGCTCGGCGTCCTCCAAGCGCTTGAGCACGAGCACGCCCGCCGCATCCGCGCGGACGATGCCATCGGCATCATCGGAAAAGGCGTGGATGGCGCTGGTGGGGGAGGTAACCCCCAGCTCACTAAAGCCGATGGAGGCGTGCGGCGAGGCCAGGATGTTCACGCCGCCGGCGAGGGCCGTATCGGCCGCACCCACGCGCAGATCCTTCACCGCCTGGTTGACCGCGACGAGGGAAGCCGAGCACGCGGTATCCACGTTGAGGGAAGGGCCGCGCAAATCGAAGGCGTAGGAAAGGCGGTTAGCCACGATCGCTGAGGACGTACCCGTCATGGCATAAGGGTGCATCTCCGCCGGGTCGGCGGTAATCAGCATGCCGTAGTCATTGTTGGTGGAGCCCATGTAGACACCGGTGGCGGTGCCGCGCAGCTGGTTGGCGGGCACCCCGGCATCCTCGAGAGCTTCCCACGCCACCTCTAGGAGAATGCGCTGCTGCGGGTCCATGTTGGCTGCCTCCAGCGGGGAAAGGCCAAAGAACTCGGCGTCGAAGGAGGCGATGTCCTCGATGTAGCCGCCGTCGGTGTTTTGCTGCTCCATCTTCTCGCTGGTAATTGGGTCGGAGGAGTACTCCGACCAGCGCCCGACGGGCAACGGGCCGGTGCCCGCGCGGCCCTCGACGAGCATGGTCCAGAACTCGTCGACGTTCTTGGCTCCCGGGAAACGGCCGGCATAGCCGATGACGGCGATATCCCCGCCCGCGAGGGAAGCAGAACGCGGCGAAGCCTCACGCGGCGCGCTTTCTGCCGAGGTGCCGGCCGCGCCGTTGACAAGGCGCTCGGCCAGCTGCGCAATGGTGGGGTACTCGTAGGCCACGGTGGGCTCGAGCTTAATCCCGAGGAGGTTTTCTAACTCGCCGGAGAGGACGACTGCGTCACGCGAGGACAGCCCGAAATTCTCCAACGGTTTGGTGTCCGTGATTTCCTCAGCTGATAGGCCGGTGGTCTGCGCAACCCAGGTGCGCAGCCAGCCACGAAGCTCTTCAACGGTCATAAATCTCTAGCTTTCTTACGCGGACTAAAACTAACTAAATGTGCGGTCGATTTTGCGCAGCACAAAAGCGCGCACATCGATGCGTATATAGGGGTTATCGGACAATTATCCCACTTTGTTAACTTGGGTTTCATAACCGACATACCCACAGGCAGCGACAACCCCCGCTCCGCGGTTGCGCGGAAACGGGGGTTGAAAAGGCGTGGTTTCGGAAGGCCTAGGAAGCGAGGTAGCTCTTCTTCGCCACGCGGCGGGCAATCTTGCCCGAGGAGGTGCGCTTGATCTCATTAGCGTTGAACCACTGGATGACGGCCGGCGTCACGCCGTGGTGCGCGGAGACTGCGGAGCGGATGGCTTCGGACGCGGCGGCATCATCGGTTGGGTTGGCACCGTCGGCGCGCTCAATGAGCAGCACGAGTTCCTCGGTGCTACCACCCTCCACGGAGAAGGCCGCGATGGAATCCGCACGCACGTGGCCCGAGGCCTCCTGCACGGTGCCTTCGATGTCCTGCGGGTAGTGGTTGCGACCAGCCACCACGATGAGGTCCTTGAGGCGACCGGTGATGTAGAGCTGGTTATCCACGATTGCCGCCAGGTCACCGGTGGCCAACCAGTTGTTATCCTCCGGCGCGTTCGGCACGCGGGAGCCCTCTTTCAGGCGCTCCCCCAGCGTGTTGTGGAAGGTCGAGGTGGTTTCCTCCGCGCGGTCCAGGTAACCGGCCGCGCGGTTATCACCGTGGAGCCAGATTTCGCCCACTCGGCCATCCGGCAACTCGGCCTTGGTCTCTGGGTCCACGATGGTCAGGTGCTGAGCTACGACGCTCTGACCACAGGAGGCATAAGCCACGGAGTCCGCGGACTTCTCCACGATGACCGCCTCGCCGTCGGCCAAACGCTCGCGGTCGAAGTGGGAAATAATCGGGCGCTCCAATGTCTGCGGGGTGGTCACAATCAGCGAAGCCTCCGCCATGCCATAGGAGGGGCGCAGGGCATCGCGGCGCAAGCCGTACTCTTCCTTGCCGAAGGTCTCCCAGAAGGAATTCACCGCGGACTCCGTGACCGGCTCCGAGCCGATCACGATGCCATCGACGTTGCTGAAGTCCAGCGTCTCACCTTCCGCCGGGGCGCCGTAGCGCGCGGCGAGCTCGAGGGCGAAGTTGGGAACCACGGCATAGGTTCCCTGCAGCTGCTCATCGATGGGCTGGCGCTTGAGCTGGTCAATCCAGCGCTTGGGCTGCTGTACGAAGTCCCGCGGCGTCATGATTTCCAAGTTGAAGCCCAGGATGGTCACGAAGGTTGCCAGGATGATGCCCATATCGTGGTGCATCGGTAGCCAGGACACCACGCGCGCCGGCATCTTGATCTGCACCGCGGTGAAGATCTGCAACACATTGGTCATGATGTTGCGATTGGTCAGCAGCACACCCGCTGGGGTGCGGGTGGAGCCGGAGGTGTACTGCAGGAAGGCCGGGTGGTCCACCGGCGCGGTCTGCAGCGCGGCCAGGGCCACCTTGCCCTCCTCGGTCTCCAGCGGGTTCACCCAGCTCTGCGCCAAGGAATCCGGCAGGGAGTCGATGGAGATGATGCGCGGGCGCTCAGACGCCGGGCGGTCCGCGAAATAAGCTCGGTTAGCCGCAGCTGAAATGTTGTTGGTCAGCACGATCGACGGGTTGGCATCGCCGAAGACTGCCCGCAGGTGATCGGTGTGGCCGGGCTCGTTCGGATCGTAGAGCGGAAGCGGCGTCATGCCCGCGTACATCGCGCCGAGGAAACCGAAGATGTACTCGGGAGAGTTGCCCGCCAGGATCGCCACACGATCCCCCATCTTGCCTACCTGCTGCAGGCGTGCTGCTACCGCCTTGATGCGGGTATTGACCTGGGAGCGGGTGATATCGCGCGGGGTGCCCTCCGGGTTATCGGTATAGACCCACTGGCGCATGACCGGGCGATCCGGGATTCCCGCCTGCTGCTCCGCGGCATAGACGTGTTCAGCGAGCCCCGCCAACGTCAGGTGAGGCGGCAGGGCAATGTTGCCCTTCTCGTCGAAGAACTGGCCGATCAAGGCTTTCAGGTCCATGTGGGAAAGCTCCTTCGTAGGGTTGAGAGGGGCACGCACCCCTACTTCACGTACTTTTGACATTGAAAATATCAGAAGAGATGTGCCGAGCGTTACATGGCACGCGGTGGAGGTGGGGTGCGGGGGCGTCGCCAAGCACTACTGCGCGTCGATGGTGTCCTTCGCCCACTGCGTGACCCACTGATTGGCCGTGGTGCCTTCGATGACGTCCGGATTGTAGGCATACAGTGCATGAACACCGTTGGCGTCGATGAGATCACGCGCGCGTTCGAGCCCGTTGCTGACATCCAGCGGGGCATCACAAATCGAGTCATTCGGCGCACAGATTTGGAAGGTGCGGTCCGCCAGCGCCCCGAAGCCATTGGCGCGCTCACCGCGCATCGTGGCACCCGGGACGATACCCTGAATCAACGTCGAGACCGGCTGCAGGGCAATCTCCGCGCCCACACCGCCGACGTGCGCGCCCGGGTTAATGCCCACGCCATCCTGGCGCCGCCCATCCGCAATGAGAGCTACGCCCGCCACGCTTTCTGCGGGCACGGGACCGTTACCGCCGCCAATCCGGTCCGCCACATCACCCGCGATGACCGCACCCTGCGAAAAGCCGCTCAGGATGAATTTCGTGTTCGGGCAGGTCTCGTACATGTAGGTCAACTCGCCCTCGAGGCGCGAGGTTCCCTCGTTGCGGGAATCGTCGTAGCTCATCTCGTGCTGCGCGTTGATGTTCTTAAACTGCGCGGTGTACGGCAGCGTCCACACCTTGACGTCCTCGGGGACGTAGGCCTCCTTCAGAGGATTCGTAATCGACAGCATGAAGGAGTTCGGGTTCGCGCCTGGGTTAATGGGATCATCGTCCGCAGCGGATTCCCACGTTCCCGGAGCGGAGATAAACTCCACGCGCGGGCACCAGTCCGGTTGCTCGGGGCTCGCGTCCCCCTCCTCCTGGGAGGGGGCGGGCTCCGCCAGGTTCCCTTGCTCTCCTTCCTCATTGCTATTGAGAAAGTGGACCGCTCCCCCGCCAATCACGGCTAGGAGAACAACGACGGCAAGGACGGTGAGTGTTTTACGCATGAAGAAATTTCTACCTTGACAAGGCGCGGGATTGGCTGGAAAATCCCTGCCACATTACTGAGCGCAGAGCTTGTTGCCCTGCTCGGTGATGAGCTGGACGACGTCCTCGTGGCTGAGTTCCGTGCGACCCTGCTCGATGAGCTGCCCGGCCACAGCCGGCACGGTGACGGCATCGCCCTGGCAGGAAGCTTGCGCAGCCCCCACCAGTTGGTCTTCTACGCCGTCGATGTTCACACCTTTCTCAGCCACTGCAGCCAGGAAGTCCTGGTCCGGGCCTTGCGCGGGCGCGGGCGTTGGGATTTCGGAGATCTCGCGCGCACCACGGTCTTCCGGCTCCTCGCCTGGCGTTCGCTCGGCCGAGGCGGATGCAGAGCTTTCGGATGCCTTGCTTGCCGACGATTCACCACTCGCCACCGAGGAGCGCTCCAGCGGAGCCACGGAGGTTTCGGTGGCATCACCCTCGTCGACGGTGGCGGAACCGCAAGCGCTCAGCAAGGTGCCGGCCGCAAGCAGCACCGCCGCACCAGCTGCTGCGGTGGGTCGGGCAGAGAAAAGACGCATGACAGTCCCTACTTCTTATCCGCCTGGACCTGGCCCATGACCTCACGGATGACGCCGTGCTGGAAGGACTGAGTCAGTCCGCCTGCCGGAATGGAGGCGTAGTCCTTGGTGGGCCAGCCAAACTCACCCTGCTCCCAGCCGTGCTTGCCCCACTCATCAAAGATCTTGCCCTTGAGGATGTAGTGCGCGCCGGAATCCATGGACCAGTAGATGTTGCCGTGTTCGAATTCCTGGAAGAAGCCGCCGTTGACGGCCGTCTCCTCGCCCACCGGGTAGCCCAGCTCGGACTCGGCAGCCTTCAGCTCCTTGTATTTCGCGCCGATGGCACCGTGCACGATGTGGGTGGAGCCATCTGGGTTGCGGGTCAGCACGCCGTTCTCGAAGTCCTGGACCTCGCCCTCGCCAACCTTGCGCGGCTCGGACACCGGGTACTTGAGGTCGCCGCCCTCGAAGCCGTTCTTGCCCCAGGCATCGAAGAGGTCCTTCGAGATGGGCCAAGCGCCGGTCTCCGGGGTCCAGTAGATGGAACCGTGCTCGAAGTGGACGTAACGGCCGCGGCCGTCCGGGGTCTTTTCCTCGCCGGTCTTCGGGAAGCCCAGCCAAGAGGTCGGGCCACCGAGCTCGGAGTAGCGCGCACCAATGCGGCCAATGACGGCGTGGGCACCGGTCTCCGGGGACCAGTAAGCGGTACCGGCCTGGAAGTCCTGGGCCTTGCCGCGATCGGCAACGTCATACTCGTTGTTCACGCAGTCACCGATAATGCCGGACTTGGTGGCCTCTGCAATAGCGCCGATCGGGGTGCAGTCAGCGCCGCGGTCACTCTTGTCCAGGCCGAGGGAATCAGCGATGTAAGGCCAGGCCTCGGTCATCTCGAACTGCCAGTACTCCCAGCTGTGAACGCCGGTCGGGCGGAACTTCACGACCGGCTCGACACCGGCGCGCTTGGCGTAGTCAACGAAGGTCTGGGTGGACATGCGGGAGATTGCCTCTAGACCCACGCCGGCCATGTTGGCCTTGCCCTTGGCCACCGAACCAAGCTGGCCGTAGTCATCCTTGCCGTTGCCAGCGGAGACATAGACCTTCATGTCCTTGAGGTTCTCGATGCCCAGCTTCGGATCGTGGTCAATCCAATCCTGGGAGTAGAGGTCACCCCACATGTTGGTGGAGGTGAATCCGCCAGCATCAGCCTGGGCAGCGGTAATAGCCTCCGGCATACCCGTGGTGGTGGTATCGAGGTAGCCCGAGAAGGAGCCAACGTACTTGAAGGCCCACGGGTTCCGCTCGGCCAGGTTCATGGCGGCGGTACCACCCATGGAGATACCGGTGACGGCGCGCTTGCCGTTGGAACGGTAGCCCTTCTCCAGAATCGGGATAAGCTCCCGCATCAGGAAGGTCTCCCACATGTAGTGCGTGCCGTTGTCCTCCTTCTGCCAGTCAGAGTAGAAGGAGGACTCGCCGCCCACCGGCATGATGAGGTTGACGTTGCGGTCGGCGTACTGGGACAGGATGTTGGTCTCGATAGTCCAGCCGGACTCGTCATCGCGGGCACGCAGGCCGTCCAGCGCCCAGACCTCCGGGAAGGTCTTGTCCGGGCTGGAGTACCAGTCACGCGCGAGCTGAATCTGTACGACCTGCTCCTTGTCCGGCATGGCGGCGGACTTGATGTAGACCATGAGGTGGCGGTTGGTCAGGTACTCAACGCGGGAAACAGATACGCCCTCCGGCAGGCCCTCAATCTCCGGGTATTCGGTATCTACCGGGGTGCGCTGCGGCGGATTAGAGGGAGCGAAGGAATCGGAAAGGTTGGAGCTGCCTAGGAGATCAGTAATGCCCTCGGTGGAGGAGCTGGACGACTGCGCGTTGGCGATTGGCAGCAGCGCAAAGCCCACTGCCACGGCGGTGGGCAGTGCGGCGATGGTCAGGCCCTTGCGGGCTGCGGACGGGGAACGCAGGCCGGACGCCTTGGCGGACCGGCGGGGCTGAGTTGACGCAGTGTTCGGCATTGAAGAGTCCTTGTAGGGGTAAATCGAGATGAGGGCACGCGGTGCCGCGAGCGGGCTCCGCAGGTTCCCCTCCTGCGGAACTCGCCGCCGCACGCGTGGTGAGCGGTCTAATGTGTTCTCAAGTTTAAGTTTAACTTGAGACTTTCGGTAGGGGGACACGCCCAGCAAACCAATGAAAAAGCCGCCGTGCTCTTAAGCACGGCGGCGAGACAGTAAGTACTTACCAGGCGTTCATAACGTTAAGCACCTGCGGCTTGGAGCGCTCGAGTTGGTAGCCGAACTGCTCCCAGTTGTGCAGGCCCTGGGCCGGGTAATTCGTCTGCAAGCGAACACCCATGGCACGAGCCTTCAACTCCCACAGGCGGGTGGTGCCGTTGGCAAAGCCCTCCAGCGCCACGCCGGCCGCGATGTGTTCCGGACGGTAGCGCTGCTGATCCAGCGGCCCCGGGATGCCGGAGGCGGCGGAGACGTAGACATCCGTTCCGTTCGCAGCCAAATCCGGGATCAGGTTGAAGGGGTCATTGCTGAAACGCTTCGGGTTGATGATGGACCCGTACATGGCGTTGATGTTAAAACCGCCGGCGTCGAGAAGCGCCAGGCGCATGAAGGTCTGGGCACCCGGCAAGGTCGTGGTGAGGTAACCGGAGTAGGACAGCGCCTGACGGAACTGCTCCGGGTGCTTGCCCGCGAGGGTAATAGCAGCGGTAGCGCCCATGGACAGGCCGGCAACGGAGTTATTGTTGCGGGCCACGCCGAAGTTGCCCTCAAGGTAGGCCGGAAGCTCCTGCGTCAGGAAGGTCTCCCACTGGTAGTTAACCGGCTTGACCAGATCGTAGGTAGCCGGACCGTTCCAGTCCGCGTAGAAGGAGCCAGCGCCACCCACCGGCATCACCAGGGTGATGTTGTGGTCCACGTAGGTGCGCGCGGCGTTGACGTCATGGATCCACGCATTGGTGAAATCGGTGGCGCGCAAGCCATCGAGCAGGTAGAGACCCGCGTTGCCGCCGTTCTTAGCGGGCTGGATCTGCACTGGGATGTTGCGGCCCATGGCCTGGGACCACACGTCGCAGCGCTGTACCCAGTAACCGACGCGATCCCATTCGCAGGCGCCGGTGGCGTCGCCACGCAGCCAGTCACGGTGAGCGGCGGATGCTTCTTGCGTACCCGCGGTCACGACCAGGCCCAGAGCCACAGCGATGGCTGCCACCACTGAGAGGACCCGAGTCCGCAGGCCGGAGCTTAGTGAACTCATGTTTCTCCTTAACGTTTTTACTGCCACTAGTACATCGCCAACACGCCAGCGATAGTTACAGATCAATAACAGGAATCTTTCGTAGCGTAACGCACGCTGACAATTTTCGCCTACCCATGGGGGTGCTCCCCAGCTCACACCAAGCTAATGGACAGGATAATCGCTGGGCTCATCGGAGAGCATGAGGGTGCGGCCCGAGGTCAGTGAGAAGGTCAGGTTTTTGAGGAAGCGCTCCCGCGTTAGGGGCTCGCTGTAGGAAGCGATGAGCTCTTGCACCTCTGGACTTGCCAGGGCGGCGCGCGCCTGGCGGGTCTTGTCCTTGTCATACCACGGCGGGAGGTACTCGATGTCCGCGCCCGTCTGCGCAGCCTGCCACTCCACGTCGAGGTGCTTGTCGTGGCCCACGCGCCCGCCTTCCTCACGGGGCATGCGCGCCGCCAGCGGGGTGGCCAAGCCGATAGTGTCGAGAACACGGACATTGAGCGGCGCGTTCATCGACGTCATGCCCAAGTTCACCAGATACACCGTCGGCGGCTCATCCATACCCGGCTCGCGCGGAACGGTGAGCCAATTGAGAAGGTCCTTCTCCTCATCTTCCACATAGATCGTGGCCAGGGCATCTCCGTCCACCAGTTTCTCGCCGGCCTCTTCGTAGCCGCGCATGAACTTCATCCCCAGGTAGTCTTTGGCCGAGCGCGGCGGGTAGCCCGCCTCACGGTTGGTGGCATAAGTCCAGAAATCACGTTCGTCCACGATAGACAGCGGTTGCTCATAAGCCTCCCAGTCCATCGGGTGCCCGCGCAGCACGATGACGACAGCCCACACCGCACAGAAGACTGCTGCAAGCGCGGACACCAGCTCCTTTAGCGGCATCACGAAAACCGGGAGGAGCGCAGCGAAGAGCGGCAGCAGCAGCATGCGGCCATGCATGAAGTCACCGCCGACGCGCAGCACGTACAGCACGTGCACCGCCGCGGCCCCGACCATCAGGTAGGTCACGGTGGTGGAACTGCGCAGGGCTGCCGGGCGCAGCTGGGCGCGGAAGGTCCACAGCGCCGCACCCGCCAGCACGAGAACGGGCAGGTACAGGGCATAAGGCCCTATAAAATCCTGCAGGTAGTTCAGGCCGCTGTCCCACGCGCTTGACGACGCCGACTTTGCCACCGCCGTGTGCGGCGTCAATAGGCCGTAATAGCCCATGCGGAAGAACTGGTAACCCGCGGGGATGGGCAGGGCCGCGCCGAGGATGCAGAGCCAGGCTTTCCAGTTGCGGTGCGCTGCCAAAAGCAGGAGGCCGGCAAGGCCGCCGTAAAGCGCGAACTCCGGGCGCACGAGCCAGGCCAAACCAGCCCACAGCGCGAGCCAATAAGCACTAGTATTCGTGCGGGATTGCGCCCAGTGCTGCAGCAGCGCCCAGAGGGCGGCGAGGTAGAAGATGGACAGTCCCCATTCCAGCCCGGAGGTGAAGAAATCACGGGCCGGAGGCAGTGCGAGGTAGACCAGCGCGCCGGCGGGAGCCACGAGTGGTGCAGAAAACTGGCCCGATCGGTAGAAGGCCCGCGCCGTGGCCCACGCCCCCAGCACCATCGCCGCGACTGCCAGTAGGAGGCCCAGGTTGACGGCGATGGATTCCAACGGGGCGTTCGTCAGCCAGCGCACGAGCAGGATGAGGTACTGCCACAGCGTGGAGGTATTGGCCTCCACGCGCTCGCCGATGTTGAAGACGGGGCCGTTTCCTTCCTCAAGGTTGCGCACCGTGCGCAGGACGATCAGGCCGTCGTCGGAAATCCAGCGGCGGGCGAAGCCACCCCAAAACGAGAAAACTCCGATCACGATGACCGAGGCCAACGCGCTGAGCGCGGCCACGGTACGTGTATCGGATTTTCGCATGAGGAGAGAGTTTAGCACTTGCCTTGCCCTGTTCCCGATCGGCGCTGGCTAGCCCACCATTACCGGCATGATGTAAACAGCCATGGCGATGCAGGCCAGCCACAGCAGGGCCAGGATCTGGAGGACGCGGTCCTCCAAGGCAATCTCGTCCGGGGCACCGCCGTTGCCGCGGTCCACGTCGGCGGCATAGCGCAGAATCGCGATGGTAAACGGCACCATGGAGATTTGGTACCACACGCTGGCCGGGCCATCAGACTCGTTGGAGAGCTGGAATCCCCACAGGGAGTAGGACATGACAACTGCGGTGGCCGCTAGGGTCCACACGAAGCGCAGGTAGGTAGGCGTATAGCCCTCCAGGGATTTGCGGATCTTGGCGCCCGTGCGCTGCGCTAGAAGGATCTCCGAGTAGCGCTTGCCCGAGGCCATGAATAGGGAGCCGAACGCGGCAACCAGCAGGAACCATTGCGACAGCACGATGCCCGCGGCCACACCGCCGGCCATGGTACGCAACATGAAGCCGGAGGACACCAAGGCGATATCGATCACCGGCATGTGCTTCCACCCGAAGCAGTAGCCCAGCTGCAGGCCAATGTAAATGGCCATGACGATGGCGAGCTCCAGGCCCGCCGTGGCCAGGAAGGACAGGCCAATCGAACCGATGATGAGCACTGCCGCCATGACATAGGCCAGGCCCACCGGAAGCACGCCGGCCGCGATTGGGCGGAAGCGTTTCGTCGGGTGCGCGCGGTCAGCCTCTACATCGCGGGCATCGTTGATGAGGTAGATGGAGGACGCGCCCATGCAGAAGACGATGAAGGCGAGGAGGACGTCGAGAAGCACGCGCGTGTGAAACAGCGACTCCGCGCCCGCAGCCGCAGGAGCCGCCAAGACCAAAACGTTCTTGACCCACTGCTTGGGGCGCAGGGCCTTCACCATGCCATCGGCGAGGTTCTTCGGCGGCTTGCGCTTGCGGCCGGTATCGATGCCGGAGGTGTGCGGCTCAGAGTGGAAGACTCTCTGTTCGCCGTCGTCGACGCGGTTGGGTCGTTCGCTCATGCGGTCTTCCTTTCATAGCGGTGACATGCT
Organism: Corynebacterium aurimucosum; assembly: GCF_030408555.1. Lineage (NCBI taxonomy): Bacteria > Bacillati > Actinomycetota > Actinomycetes > Mycobacteriales > Corynebacteriaceae > Corynebacterium > Corynebacterium aurimucosum. The sequence continues at coordinate 2,542,300 of NZ_CP047048.1, forward strand.
TCCGCGGTGGCGGCTCCCAGCAGGGCACCGATCGCCGTATCGGATGGGTAATGTACCCCGAGCACCATACGCGAGGCCATCATGACCGGCACACCAACGAGCGGTGCCGGGGTTCCTAGAACGTGCGCTGCACCCACGAGGAACGCGCTTGTCGACGTCGCGTGGGACGACGGAAAAGACAGCTTAGACGGGGTTTTCACGCCGACTTTGACGTAGTCATAGTCCGGGCGCTTGCGGCGCACAATGCGCTTGATCACAACGCTGGCTGCGTGCGCCGTGAAAGCGCCCACGCCGACGGCTAGCCACTGGCGGCGACGCGCCGGATTCTGGTAATTCACGGCGACACCTAAGCCGGAGAGCGCCAGCCAGCCCAGGGCGTGCTCGCCGAAGTGGCTTAAACCCCGCGCGGTGGGCAGAACACCGGGCGCATCAAAGGCCGCGTCCTGAATCTTTTCGAGGACGTGGGATTCGGCGACAGAAAGCTTATTGGGCATCGAAGACCTTTCGCCAGGACTCGCGGGAGGTCAGCGCCGGCAGGGCCGCGCGGTACTCGGCGCGCAGGTCATCGAAGTTATCCTCGATTTCCTTGAGCAGCCCGCGGGTGGACTTCACCAGCTCGAGGGCCAGCTCGCGGTCGCGCTTGCGGAAGGCCACGCCGGTGCCACCCGCGGTAGAGACGGTGGCGGAATCGACGCGGGAGAGCGTGAACCAGCGGGCCTCCTCCGGGGTGAGGTTGAGCTGCGGCGCTTCATGGTGTGCCGGGTCTTCCTTGGTGACCAGGTGCTTGGCGGACTTGATGAGCCACGGGATCTTCTTGATCTTGCCCAGGCGGCCGCCGACATTGCGGGTCGGCACGCCCGGCGCGCCGGTGGGCGCGGGTAGTTGGTCCGCCGAATCGATAATGACGGCGTCCGGGAATTCCTTACGGATTGCGGCGATGCGCGGCAGCGAGGACTCCAGGATGTCGAAGAGCTGATCCGGGCCGGCCAGGAAGTCCTTCATGGCCTCCAGCTGGATGGCCATGGTGGAGTACTCCATGCACATGGTGTGCTTGAGGGTGGACTTGAAGATGGACTTGGTAATCCCGCGCGCATCACCCTCGTGGTAGAGGGCCGCCACGATGAGGCGGTTGCGCAGGTGGAAGTAGGCCTGCCAGTCGATGGCATCGTCCTTATCCGCCCATGCCATATGCCAGATGGCCGCGCCCGGCCAGGTCACCGTGGGGAAACCGTGGGCGGCGGCGCGCAGGGAGTACTCGGTGTCATCCCACTTGATGAACAGCGGCAGCGGCTGCCCGATGCTCTCCGCGACCACACGCGGGAAGAGGCACATCCACCAACCGTTATATTCCACGTCGACGCGGCGGTGCAGCGCGCGGGAGTCATATTTCTTCGGGTCGAGGTGGGACTGGGCATCACCGATGGCGCGCAGCGGGTACTTGGCAAAGTCGTGGTCGTAGACGGCGTGCTCGGCCGCGCCCCACATGAAGTCGGCGCGGTTCACGCGCTCACCGGTGGTACGCAGCTGGGAGCGCTCCTGCAGGTTGAGCATCTGCCCGCCCACGATGAAGGGCTTGGCGGCATAACGCGCCGCCTGGACTGCGCGGAGGATGGAATCCGGCTCGATGGCAATGTCATCATCCATGTAGAGGATGTACGGCGAGTCTGTGTTTTCCAGCGCCTCGAACATGATGCGGGAGTAGCCACCCGAGCCGCCCAGGTTGCCCTGGCGGAACTCGCGGAAGCGCTCACCGAAGTGCGCAACGGCTTCGTCGTAGCCCGGCTCGTCCGCCGGGTGCTGGTTGCCCTGGTCCGGCATAAGGACGTAGTCGATGATGCCGTCCACCACCGGGTCCTCCGCCAGCGCCTGCAGCGCCGCGACGGCGTCGGTGGGGCGGTTGAAGGTCGGAATGCCCACGGCAACACGCTTCTCCTGCGCCGGGTACTCGCTGCCGTCCGGCAGGAGCTGCGGGTTCGGGGCGTGCGGGGCGCACCAGGAGGCGTCGGCAAGCACGGTGTCCTCAACGGCGGAGGCATCGAACCACAGCAGGCCGCCGTCCTCGAAGTTCTTCAGGGGCAGCTCGAACTCGTGGTGCCCGGTGGTCACCACGTGGTTGGCGACGGCGATGCGCTGGCCATCCTGCTTAGAGCGGTACAGGGAGATGTTGGCTTCGCCCTCGACGTCCATCACGAGCACGATGGACTTCAGCTGGGACCAACGGCGCCAGTAGGCGGCCGGGAACGCATTGAAGTAGGTCTCGAAGGAGGCCTCTTCGCCGGCCGGGATGGTCACGGAAGTGCGGCCACTCCAGCTGAGGCGCTCGCGGTTTTGCTCGGACTCGATGAGGTAGAGCATGCGGACGTCGACCGGCTCGCCACGCTTGGGCAGCAGGATGCGCTGTACGGGTTCGTACGCAGCAGAATTGTTGGCAGTCACGATATCTTCGGTTCTCCACACAGATTTCGACAGTATTCAGAAACCAAGATTAGTGCTTAAGCGCTGCTGCGCTGAGTTCCCACGCGGCTGCTCTTATATGACTCCTTGTCCACATCCGCGCGCCTTAATCTACTGCAACGTCCACTTCAGCCGAGCTTTGCGCAAGAAAGATGCGCCTTGGCGAAAGGTTTCACACCAGAGGCTGGTGGAACCCTTTACGTCCTGGTGCGCCAGATCCCCAGATTTGGAACCCGAAACCTCCAGGGCGGAATCAAGCGGTGGATGCGCCACGCTTGAATAGTTCGTTAAGTATTTCACGTGGGGTTGCGCCGCCGAGGATTTGTCGGGGTGTTTCGTTGAGCTCATTTTGTACCCACGCGACATGTTCGGGTGTGACGGTGGCAAAGTCGGTGCCTTTTTTGTAGAACCGGCGCCTGATCTCGCCGTTGGTGTTCTCGTTGGTTGGTCTCTGCCACGGTGAGTGCGGGTCGCAGAAAAACACCTGGCAGCCGTCTTTGATCTGGACCTGTGCTGTGACAGCCATTTCTGCCCCTTGGTCCCATGTGATGGTTTTTAGCTGCTCGATGTTGAGGTCTTTGACCATGTCCTGCAAGGTTGCGACCACGGTTTGTGAACTGTGCTCATCGGGGAGGTGTCCAAGCAGGGTGTAGCGGCTGGTGCGCTCTACTAGGGTAATCAGTGCGCTTTTGCCGCCTTTACCAATGACAAGGTCGCCCTCCCAGTGCCCGGGGATAGCCCTGTCATCAGCTTCCGGGTTGCGGTGGGTGATCTCAGCACCTTTGATCCAAGGGCGACCGGTTAACACGCCAGCGTTTCGGGCACGACTCTTGCGTGTTGCGCCGCCGCGGATAAGTACGTCTTTAGTCTTCATGACTTCTTCAAGCTCGGCTCGCAGGCTGCCTTTACCTTGAATGTATAAGGCACTGTAGATCGCTTCGTGGGAAATACGCATGCTTTCATCATCGCTGAAAGCATGCTCAAGCCATGCACTAATGCGCCCAGGTGACCACCTGCGGGCAAGGCAATCGATCACTACACCCCGAAGCGTTGGGCTTTCATCGAGCTTGCGTAGTTTTGGCCGCACCATCCGACCAGCAGTAGAAACAGCAGCGTTGTGGGCGTTATACCGCAGCTGCTCTGTGCCGTCCTCATCGATAATCTTCCAACCATTACGGGTGATTTCACGGGCGACGACACTGTGGTGCCTATTTATTTTCTGTGCGATAGCACGTGCCGAATCACCGACACGACATCCCGCTTCAATAGCAACACGGTCTTCAACAGTAAGCCTGCGACCACGCCCTACTAAGGCGTGTTTGTCGAATACGCCGCTAGGAAATCCATCAATGGCTTGAGCTTTCATCGGTGCTGGCATAACAGTATCTTTACCCAGCTTCTTGCCGGTATCTGGCATAGACACCACCGCCTCATCAGGCGTTCGACGGTGTCGCTGCCGGCGTAATTCCGCATACCGTTGCTTCCTTATCCACTGATACACCGTGGAAGGATGCACACCGACCGCATCAGCCACCGTCTGACAGCTCTCACCAGCAAGCACTCGCTCCACGGCCTGGACACGTTCATCAGGTGACAAGCGGGCGCGTCTAGGCCGTACTTCGATTACACCAGCTTTCTTTAACCTACTGTGAAGCACGCCAGTCGATAATCCAACAGTCTGTGCTGCTTGATTGATCGACATACCTGCACACACCAACCCAACGGCCTCACGGACAAACGGATCACGCAGACGACTCGCACGCCTGCCAGGAGGTTCGACACCTCTTACCCTCAACCATCCGTAAACAGTTTCAGGGCCCACACCGACATCACGCGCGACCAGGCTAACTGCCTCGCCCGCAGCCACTCGCTCAACAGCAGCATCCTTAACATCCTTCGGAGTCCAACGCGTCACAACTACCTCCCGGTCGAAGTGGCGCATTCACCCCTTGACAGCACGCAGCGTGCTGTCAACTAGGCCACAGTGCTTGACGACGCCGACCTGCGTGTTTCGGGTTCTAGGTCTGGGGAAATGGTTATGGCACTGGAATGCTCGACCCGACAAGTGGCAAATCACAGCTCTCAGGGTTTAGGCCGTCACCGGCGCATCCTCCGAGATGGGCTCGATCCCCAGGCGGTTGAGCATGTAGAGCACACGGGCGCCGAGGTCATCGGCCAGCTCACGGGTCTCTTCCACGGTTTCTGCGGTGGCGATGTCCCAGATCTTGACGTCCTTGCCGGCTTCATCGCGCGGGATCTCGCGGCCCAAGTAGACGATGTAATCCGGGATGGTCACCAGACGCAGGTCCTCGACGTAGCGGTCCGGGTGCTCCGCCATGCCGCGCTCTTGGAGCACGTGGGCCATGTGGGAGTCCGGGTCGTTTTCGGGGTGGGCTACGGCGGCGTCGACCAGCAGGGCCTCGCCAGCGTACTTCTTCGTCAGCGCCACGGCGGCCTGTGCCAGGGCGTGGTCGGTGCCCGCGGAGAAACGCACGTGGATGCGGTGGGTGCCGAAGTGCTCGCGCACCTCACGCTCCACCATCACGGGAATGAATTCTTCTAAAGTCGCACCAGCTTCGTGACGCTCAATGGTGGCATCGAGGAAGGAGTCAATCTCCTGCGCGGTGTACTCGTGTCCATAATCTGCGTGCAAGTCGTGGCGCAAGGTATCGAAACGGCGGGCGTTCGGGGAAGTCATCTCTAAACCCACTTTCTGTTCGCCTATTGTTAACCTACTGTTAACCTTAAGTGATTGTTGGCCAGTCCACAAGTTTTATTTTCTTTGGTCTAGTTCCGCACGCTGGCAAAACCTCCCCATAAACGGCCAAAGGCCCGCCGGGTGTTCCGGCAGGCCTTCTTGGATTGTTCCTTCTTCTTATCGGGAATGCGCGTTGCGCGACTGCGCAGCTTGAGGTGTTCCTCGAGCCGCTCCGGGGACATCTTCCACATGCTGCGGTCTGCGCGCTTCTTCTTGCGCTGCGCCATGCCGTCACCTCCTTCCATCGAGGTGTTTCAGCATAGCGCGCCACACTGCACTACCGGGAGCAGCCTAGTGGCCGCGTTCCTGCTCCAGCACCTTGCCCTCGTTCCAGAACGGGGCCAGCTTGTTATCGAACAGGCTCAGCGCAGACGCGATGGCCATGTGCATATCCAGGTACTGGTAGGTACCCAGGCGGCCGCCGAAGAGGACCTGGTTCTCGCGGGCCTCAGCGGCGGCGAGCTTGCGGTAGGCCTCCAGCTTGGAGCGGTCCTCCGGGGTGTTGATCGGGTAGTACGGCTCATCGCCCTTCTCCGCGAAGCGCGAGTACTCCTTCATAATGACTGTCTTGTCCTTGGGGTACTTATCGGCGCGCTCCGGGTGGAAGTGGCGGAACTCGTGGATACGGGTGTAGTCCACGTCCGCGTCGTTGTAGTTCATCACCGGGGTGCCCTGGAAGTCACCGGTCTCCAGCACCTCCATGTCGAAGTCCAGCGTGCGCCAGCCCAGCTCGCCCTCAGCGAAGTCGAAGTAGCGGTCCAGCGGGCCGGTGTAGACCACCGGCGCGTTTGGCGACGCCTCTCGCACCTCCTCGCGGACGTCGAACCAGTCGGTGTTGAGCTGAACGTCGATAAGCTCATGCTCCGCCATCTTCTCCAGCCAGGCTGCGTAGCCATCGACGGGCAGGCCCTCGTAGGTGTCGTTGAAGTAGCGGTTGTTGAAGGTATAGCGCACCGGCAGGCGGGTGATGTTGCCGGCGGGCAGTTCCTTCGGGTCGGTCTGCCACTGCTTGGCGGTGTAATCGCGGATGAAGGCCTCGTAGAGCGGGCGGCCAATGAGCGCGATGGCTTTCTCCTCCAGGTTCTTCGCCTCATCCACGGCGAACTCGCCGGCCTGCTCCTTGATGAGCTGGCGCGCCTCATCCGGGGAGTAGTAGCGGCCAAAGAACTGGTTAATCAGGCCCAGGCCCATCGGGAACTGGTAGGCCGTGCCGTCATGCATAGCAAAGACGCGGTGCTGGTAGTCGGTGAAATCGGTGAACTGGTTGCAGTAGTCCCACACGCGCTTGTTCGAGGTGTGGAAAAGGTGCGCGCCGTACTTGTGGACCTCGATGCCGGTCTCCGGCTCGGCCTCCGAGTAGGCGTTGCCGCCCAGGTGCTCGCGGCGCTCGACGATGAGCACCTTCTTGCCCAGCTGGGAGGCTGCGCGCTCGGCCACGGTGAGGCCAAAGAATCCAGATCCAACAACAATGAGGTCATATGCAGTCATGGGCATCAGCTTAAAGCAGTAACGCGCATAGAACGGCGGGTGACACCCAAGCGAGAAAACTCGCGTGTCACACCCCCTTTCACTCCAACACCTGACGTAACATCTGTCCCGTTAGTTAACTTTTTGCGCTCCTTTTAACCTTGTGGCGCACACCATCCTAGGGAGTAACAGTGCACCTCAAACGTCGTCTTGTTCCCGCGAAATCGACGTGGTCCACGCCGATTATCGCCACGGTCACCTCGATCGCTGTGGTCGCCGCCGCAGCCGTGGGCGGCCAAACCCTTATCCACACCCAGGAAGCGGGCAGCGGGCCCATCGAAGTAAGTTCGGCCTCCGAGTCCTTCGGTTCTGGCGAAACGGTCGTGGTGGATGACCCGGCCATCGCCGGCCAGGGCGAGGGCGAAGGCCCGCGCGCGGTCAAGCAATTCCACCGCGATGAGACCTTCTCCTCTTTTGCCGTGACTTGGAAGGGCGCGCGCGATGTCGCTGCCTTCGTCCGCGCCAAGCAGCCAGACGGGTCCTGGTCCGAGTGGTACGACATGGACTCAATGTCCTACAACAACGATGATCCGAACGCCACGAACGGCACCGAGCTCATCTTCGTGGGCGATACCAACGACGTGCAGGTCTCCATCAACAATGTGGATCTGGTAACCGGGTCGAATCTGGACGAAGAGTTCACCGAGACCCCCGTTGAGGACGCCGCGCTTGACGACGCCTCCTTCAACGTCGGCGACATCGCCCCCGTCGCTGAGGCCGAAGAGCTTCCCGCCAATAGCGACGTGGAAGGCCTCGAGGCGGTCTTCATGGACGGCAACGCCCAGGAGGGCGAGGTCATCGAGCCAACCGCTGAGACCGATGGCATGCCGCGCGTGGTTTCGCGCGCCGGCTGGGGCGCGGATGAGAGCATCCGCTGCTCGAGTCCCACCTATGATGATGGTGTGGAGGCCATTGCGCTGCACCACACCGCGGGCTCCAATAACTACACCCGCGCGCAGGCAGCCGCGCAGGTGCGCGCCGCGTACAAGTACCATGCGCAGAACCTGGGATGGTGCGATATCGGATACAACGCGCTGGTGGATAAGTACGGCACCATCTACGAGGGCCGCTACGGCGGTCTCGCTAAAGCTGTGCAGGGTGCGCACATCGGCGGTTTTAACAAGAACACGTGGGGTATCTCCATGATCGGCAACTACGAGACTGCGCAGCCGACGGAAGCCCTCTTGGAATCTGTCACCGACCTCGCCGGCTGGAAGGGCGCCATTTCCGGTGTCGATCCGACCTCCCGCGTCTCCCTTCGCTCGGAAGGCTTCGGTGGTTCGCGCTACCCAGCAGGCGCCTCTGCCCCGGTTTATGGCCTTTTCGGTCACAGCGACGTTCATTTCACTGCCTGCCCGGGTAAATACACCATTGCCCAGTGGCCGACTATCCGCCAGGCAGCGCACAAGAAGTACCTCGCCATTAAGTCGGGCGCATCTGGTTCGACGTCGACAGACTGGGGCAGCGGAAATACCTCTACCCCAGACTCCTCTGGCTCCACGCCGAACGGAAACGCGCCGTCTGCTCCCGCACCGGCTGCCCCGGCACAGGAGGCAACGTCCTCGCTGGGCGATACTGAAATCCCGATGAGCACCATCACCGCACTAGTCGGCCTGGCTGGCACGCTCTTCGCCATCATGTATGCCCGCTCGGACCAGCAGATTGACACGGATAAGACGGTCAATGGGCTGCCGCTGGAGCAGATCCCGGGCATCGTGACCAAGGTGTTGGCCCTGAGCAAGAACGAAGGCCTGAAGCAAACGTGGACGGCAGTTCTCAATACCTTCGGCCCAGCACTTGGTCTGGCAGTTGGCGGTCCGGATGAGTCGGCAGGCATCATCTACCAGCTCTTCCAAAACGGCATCGTGCTCAGTTCCGAAGACACCGGTACGCACGCGCTGGTGGGACGTATCGCAAAGGAATGGGCCTCCGGCAACAACTCGGCAACGCTCGGCTTGCCGACGTCCGACGAAGTCCCCACCGGCCTCGGCAAGGAAGTCCGCGTTCAGTTCCAGGGCGGATCCATTGTCTACAACCCGGAGACTGAGCAGATTCAGGTCTTCACGGACTAATCCCAGCCGCACCGTGTGCGCGTGCAGCTCTGTGGGGGGTCGCCGATGTCGCGGGAGCCACCTGGTGGCTTCCGCTTCAGCGTGTGTTTGGGATTGGGGTTTAGGTATCCGGCGGTACTGCGTCGAATAAGTCCCCGTTAGCCTGCTGCTTCAATGCTGCTTGCGCTGCCTTGTACGCTGGCTGGGACGTAATCGGATCCGCCCAGGGTGGCACATAATCCACCCCACCCCGCAACCGGAAGACATAGCCAGCACCAGTCGGCTTATCCGGATCATCATCATTGATGCCATTGTGATAGGCACACAACATCGTCAAATTCGGTGGATCCGTGGTCCCACCAGCTTTCCACGGCACCAAATGATGCACCTGGCAATAGTCAGCCGGCTTATTGCACCCTTCACGCGCACACGTCGGATGCTCCGCACTGGCCATAATCCGCTGCTCAAACCCCGCCAAACGCCGCACCCTGTGCAACCACACCGGCCCAATCGTCGGATGCACCAACGTGACATACCCAACCTCAGCAAACTTATAAGTGACAAACTCCCGGCCAGTCATCCGCCCGCCATTGGTGAGTTCAAGCTCAATATCATCACCCTCACCTCGCACAATCCGATCAAACTCATCCAAGGTCACCACCACATTGGTAGCCACCGCAGGCTTAGTGCCCCCGTGTGCCTTATCAAAGAACACCTGGCCTACCGCATCCAACAAATCAGCCCGATTAATCGACTCCAAAGTCCCGCGCATCTCACTAATGCGCAAGGCTGAATCAGTAATCGTCAACGAATGCGGCCCCACCTTCCGATACGTCAGACGCACCCCGACCTCCGGCACCCGCCGCGGCCGCAACTGCTTCAACCGTTCGTTTGCCACCTTCGGGATACGGTGTGCTGGGGTCCCCGCCAAGCGGACACGCAGATTCCACGCATCCAACTCTTTTTTCACCTTGGCGGTATAGGACTCGATCAAACTCAACGTCGCCACATCATGCCTGTGAGAAGCAGCAGCCGCACGCGCTTGGCGCTGCTTGCCCGTAAAACGCGTCGGCCCGAAATACACCCCATGCAACCCAGCCAACTCCGCAGCATCAGCCTTTGATGCACCACGCGCGCGTAAATCATCCACACTGCCCACCGCAAGCCCCACAAGCTCCAACCCCGAACTGCGGTAGGAGAAATAAGTCTCCAAATCCCCCATGCGACAAAGACTAAAACACCACCACCCACCCCGCAACCGGAGGCAAAAACTCTCAGGTTCCGCCACAAATAGAGCAGGTAGCGCGGGGTTTCACGGCTACAGCGCGGCGGGGTACAGCAGCGCTAGAACCAACGCTCAAGGACCTTTGCCACACCTGCTTGGTGGTGCGCTAACGTCACAGTATCTGCGGCCGCCACGACATCCGGGTGTGCGTTCTCCATGGCAACACCGCACCCAGCCCACTCGAGCATCTCGATATCGTTGGGCATATCGCCAAAGGCGATGATGTCTTCGCGGGCGATACCGTGGTGCTCAGCCAACCACTTAATTCCGCGCTGCTTCGTCACGTTGGGGGCCGCCACCTCGAGGATGCCCTCGGACATTGAGTAAGTCACGTGGGCAAGCTCGGAATCGATGTGGGGAGCGATGAGGCTGTAGAGCTCCGGCGCGGAGAATGCGGTGTTGCGAATCAACAGCTTCACCGCCGGCCGGGACACCAACTCCCCCACGCTAACCAGCCCAAAGCCTTCGAAGAGCGCGTTTTCCGAATAGTGCGACTCAACCACGAAGAGTTCCTCAACCGGATCCAAAACCGAGCCGCCCGCACGTTCCGCACCAAAGCCAACGCCGCCATGGGGCTCGAGTACCTTGGTGGCTACCTCTACGGTTTCCGCGAGGGCCTCCGGCGAGAGTCCGTGGGCGGAGAGCACGCGGTCTTCCGCTGAGTCATAAATCACCGCGCCATTTGATGTCACGCACACTGGGCGCACGGTCAGCTGGTCCAGCACAGGCATGATCCAGCGGAAGGGCCGGCCAGTTGCCAGCGCGAACTCGCTGCCCGCTGCAACCGCGCGGGCCACTGCTTCGCGGTTTCGCCTGGGCACCCGGTGGTTCCGGTCCAATAAGGTGCCGTCGATATCACTAATGATGAGGCGCGGAGCGCGGTCCGAAAATACGTCACTGGCCATAGCCCCGAGTCTACGTCAGGGCGACACGCTCAATGGCGTGCCCGCAACGTGGTCAGCCACCACACCGTCCGACTGTCACGCAGGAGCTCCACCACCGCGTTGCGTCCAGCCGCACTCGGCGACTTCTAAAACGACGAAAGCGGCCGCAACGAGAATGCTCGTGACGGCCGCGTCTTCGTGCAACGACTCCTGGTTAGCTCTTAGGCGATAACGTCGTCATCGTCGACGTCTTCCCAGTTCAGGGAACGCTTGATGGCGCGCTTCCAGTCGCGGTAGAGAGCGTCTACCTCGTCCTTCTCGCGCTGTGGCTTCCAGACCTTGAAGTCTCCCTGCTGGGAGCCCAGCACGCTGAGGTCATCCCAGAAGCCCGAGTCCAAGCCGGCGGCAAAGGCCGCACCGGTGGCGGTAGTCTCCACGTTCTTCGGGCGGTGCACCTCCACGCCGAGCATGTCCGCCTGGAACTGCATGAGCAGCTCGTTCATGGTCATGCCGCCGTCGACGCGCAGCTCGGTGATCTCCACGCCGGAATCAGCAACCATGGCGTCAGCGACGTCACGGGTCTGGTACGCGGTGGATTCCAGGACCGCGCGGGCCAAGTGCTTGCGGTTGGCGTAGCGGGTCAAGCCCACGATGACACCACGAGCGTCCGGGCGCCAGTACGGAGCGAAGAGGCCGGAGAAGGCCGGCACGATGTAGACGCCGCCGTTGTCCTTGACCTCGCGGGCCAGGTTCTCAATGGACGCGGAGTTCGGGATAAGTTGCAGGTTATCGCGCAGCCACTGCACCAGGGAACCACCCATGGAGACGGAACCCTCGAGCGCATAGACTGGGCGCTCGCCCTCGCGCTGGAAGCACACGGTGGTGAGCAGGCCGTTATCGGAGAACTTCGGCGTGGTACCGGTGTTGAGCAGGAGGAACAGACCGGTGCCGTAAGTGTTCTTGGCAGAACCCGGGCGGAAGCAGCCCTGGCCAAACATGGCGGCCTGCTGGTCACCCAGGATGGCGCGAATCGGCACACCGGACAGCGAGCCACGCTCGCGGACAGTGCGGAAGTCGCCCAGGGACGGACGGATCTCCGGGAGCATGGAGGTCGGGATACCCATCTCCTTGCACAGTTCCTCATCCCACTCGAGCTTCTCGATGTCCATGAGGAGGGTACGGGAGGCATTGGTGACATCGGTCGCGTGCAGGGCCTCTTGGCCGTTGTCGCCGTCGGCGCCACCGGTGAGGTTCCACAGCAACCAGGTATCGATGGTGCCGAAGAGCAGCTCGCCAGCCTCAGCGCGCTCGCGGGCGCCCTCCACGTTATCGAGGATCCACTTCACCTTCGGGCCGGCAGGGTAGGAATTGATGATGAGGCCGGTGCGACGACGCCACTTGTCCGCACCGTCGTCGCCGGCGAGTTCCTTACAAATGTCGGTGGTTCGGGTGTCCTGCCACACGATGGCGTTGTAGACCGGCTTGCCGGTGTTCTTGTCCCACACAACGGTGGTCTCACGCTGGTTGGTGATACCCAAAGCGGCGATGTCTTCAACGTTGATGTCGCCGTTGGCCAAGGCCTCACCCACCGCGCGGCGGGTATTGCTCCAGATTTCCTCTGGGTCATGCTCGACCCAGCCCTTCTCTGGGAAAATCTGCTCGTGCTCGAGCTGGCCGACGGACACCTGCTCTCCGTCGTGGTTGAAAATGATGCAACGCGTGGAGGTCGTACCCTGGTCAATCGCTGCAACGTAGCTCTTGGTGGACATAACTTTCTCCTTGTCGGGGGTGTTTTAAAGGGCTATGGATAGCAGGCCAACGGCGACGGCCGAGAGAGTCGGCGCGACGACCGGAACCCAGGCATAGCTCCAGTTTCCAGTGCCCTTGTCTTTGATGGGGAGGACAAAGGCGTACATGATGCGGGGGCCGAGGTCACGAACCGGGTTGATGGCATATCCGGTGGGGGTGCCGAGGGACAGACCGATAGACACGATGACGAAGGCCACGCCGAAGTAGCTCAGCGGACCGAGCTCGCCGCCGGCAGGACCGAAGGCGATAAACATAAGCAGCACGGTGGTAGCGATGAACTCTGTCACTGCGTTCCAGCCGTTATTCGGGTGCGCCGGGTTCGTAAAGAAAATACCGCCGGTATTCTTGTTGGCTCCGGTGACGTTGCCGGCTTCGTCGACATTGTTGGCATCGAAAAGCTGCTTAAACGTTGCCCACGCCAGGAAAGCACCGAGCATGGCGCCCAAGATCTGACCCAGGAGGTAATAAGGCACAAGGCTCCACTCAAGAGAGCCGTTGACAGCGAGCATGATGGTCACCGCCGGGTTAAGGTGACCGCCAGTGGGGTCCGCGATGCTAGCACCCAAGTAGACGCCGAGGCCCCAGCCCATTGCGATAACGATCCAGTCTGAACCGCGCGCCGCGGAGGTGCGGAGGTTTACAGTGGCGCAGACGCCGTTACCCAACAGGAGCAGCACTGCCGTGCCAAGGAACTCCCACAGGAATGCATCAGTTCCGGTCATAACTTGTCCTTTCTCTTTTGCCTAGGACAAAGGCCCAGCGAGAGACAGCAAACGTCCTCGCTGGGCCCCGTGACGCTTAGGCTTCTTCCTTAGTGGCTCGTGCGCTGCCAGCGCGCTCGAGAATGTCATTTGCCTCACGGTCGGTGAGGGCAGCCTCGGCGGCAAGCTCCGCCTCGGTGTGCTGCTTGAAGTGGCTAACCTCGCGCTCAATGTCGCTCTGGTCCCAGCCCAGCAGTGGCGCGACGAACTCAGCAATAGGCTGAGCAGCGGCAACGCCTCGGTCGGCGAATTCGATGGCTACGCGCAGGCGGCGAGACACGATGTCGTCGATGTGCAGTGCACCCTCGTGGGTGACGGCGTAGCGGGCCTCAGCCCAGATGTAGCTCTCAGCGCCCGGAATCGGCTCAAGGAGGGAGGCATCTTCGGCGGCCGGAGCCAGCACCTCGCTGATGAGCGAACCGTAGCGGCCAAGCAGGTGCTCGATGCGCTTCTCGTCGAGGTTGTAGCGGCGAGCAAGCGCCGGAACCTGGTTGGCCAGAGCATGGTAGCCGTCCGCGCCCAAGATCGGGGTGCGCTCGGTGACGGATTCTGCCACCTTGAAGCCCAGTTCCTTAGCGGCCAGGTCCACCGCGTCCTTACCGATGACGCGGTAAGTCGTGTACTTACCACCAGCAACGGAGACGAGGCCCGGGGCTACTCGGGCAACGGCGTGGTTGCGGGAGAGGTTGGTGGTGGAGTCGGACTTACCGGACAGCAGCGGGCGCAGACCGGAGTAGACACCAACGATGTCCTCGCGCGTGATCTTGTTGCGCACGCGCTGGTTGACCTGGTCCAGAATGTAGTCGATATCCGCCTTCGTCGGAGCCGGGTCCGGCAGGGACAGGCCCTTCTCCCAATCGGTGTCGGTGGTACCGATGATCCAGTACTCGCCCCACGGGATGACGAAGAGCACGGACTTTTCGGTGACGAAGCACAGCGCGGCATCCGCATCGAGGGCATCCTTCGGAACCACGATGTGCACACCCTTGGAGGCGTGAACGGTGAACTTACCCTCCGCGCCGGCCATGTCCTGAATCTTGTCGTTCCAGACACCCGTGGCGTTGATGAAGACCTTGCCCTTCACGGTGGTCTCGCGGCCGGTCTCGAGGTCACGGACCTTTGCGGCGGTGATGCGGCCGCGGTTGTCCTTCTCGAAACCGATAACCTCAGTGCCGGTGCGCACGCTTGCGCCATACTCAGCGGCGGTACGCAGGACGGTCATGGTGTGGCGGGCGTCGTCGACAAGCGTGTCGTAGTAGCGCACGCCACCGACGACGGCATCCTCCTTGAGGCCCGGGGTGACCTTGAGCACGCCCTTGCGGGTGAGGTGCTTCTGCATCGGGACGCTCTTGGCACCACCCATGAGGTCATAGAGGGTAAAGCCGCCGAACATCATGACGCGCTCCCAACCGCGGTGAGTCAGGGGGAAGATGAACTTCAGCGGCTTGACCAGGTGCGGGGCCAGGGTAGACATGTTGAGCTCGCGCTCCTTGAGGGACTCCGCAACGAGGCGGAAGTCAAACATCGCCAGGTAGCGCAGGCCACCGTGGAACATCTTGGAGGAACGCGAGGACGTTCCTGCCGCAAAGTCTTGGGACTCCAGCACGGCTGTCTTCAGGCCACGGGTGGCCGCATCCACCGCAGCACCAGCGCCTACTGAGCCGCCGCCGATGATGACGACGTCATAATCCTCGGTGGAGT
Organism: Corynebacterium aurimucosum; assembly: GCF_030408555.1. Taxonomy (NCBI): domain Bacteria; kingdom Bacillati; phylum Actinomycetota; class Actinomycetes; order Mycobacteriales; family Corynebacteriaceae; genus Corynebacterium; species Corynebacterium aurimucosum. The sequence goes on from NZ_CP047048.1 coordinate 2,557,530, forward strand.
AGTCGTTCCATGTCTTTTCAAAATACTCAGGGTTGAAGCTGTTAATACTCGTCGTGGTCATTGTTGACCGAGTCTCCTCTCTCGCTGCACGGCGTCAGAAAGCCCTGCCCTCGTTGACGGTATGCGCAGCATATTGTGCTCATCCACCACGCACCCAGTGTGCCGATTCCTCGGCTAATTGCTCGGATAGCGGATGAAGAAGAAGTTTTCTCCCACTGCCAATGCTATAGATCACCCAATTTTCTCTCTGGAGACGCTACTCACACGTAAGTTCCGCTTCCGTAAGCTGGATCTTTTAAGGCATTCCATAGGTGGACAAAATAAAATAACACCCCCTTCCGGGGGTGTTAACGGGCGTTGCGAATGCTTCTTAAGTCCAGGGTGTCAAGACTTATTTCTTCTCCTGCTGCAAGCGCGCCATGGCCTCCAGCACCTCGGCCATTCCGTAGCGCTCAGTGGAATACGTCACCGCCTGCGCAGCCTTAATCACCTCAATGGGCGCAGTCTCAAGCGCCACCATGCGCACGGCGACGCCCTCCCCGCCCTCCGCAAACGTTTCATCACCAGGCTCATTCGCAAAGAATAGAAGGTCCGCAGGCTCGACTCCGATCCTTTTCGCCACAGCCGCCAGCCCCTCGGCGGGCGAGGACGCCGTGACTACTACGCCCCCAGGAGCATCGTTGAACTGTGCCCCGTCAGCACCTTCTGAACAGGCGATCCGCCAACAGGATTGGGGGAGGTCGCCAAAGGCTGCAGCGTCGAGCACCTCTCCCTGCGGCGAGAGCACCACCAACTCCTCCACTTGTGGGTGCAAGTGCGTCAGCGCTTCCTGAAGCCGCCTCGAGATTTCCCCGTTCTCCATGCTGAGCGCACTCTGATCAGCCACAACCACGCGCGGCACCTCAGAGTATTGAGCCTTCACGCGGTGCGGCAGGCGGGAGACAATAATGCGCGATTGCGTCGCCGCAGAAAGTAGACCCTGCTCCACCACGGAACCGGCGAAAATTTCCTTGCTGCTCGCGGTCATGGAGGCCTGAGCCTCCATGACGTCAGACTTTAGTTGCGCCATGACTTCCGTGACCTTGTCGCGGCCTTCCCCGACGCCGCGCATCGCTTCCTCGACCACCGAGTTAAGGTTTTCCTTGATCCATTCCAGGGTCTCTGGAGCAGTACGCGGGCGCTCTTTGCCTTTGTCAGTAGCTGAGCTTTCGGCCTCTACGCCAGGGCTTCCTTCCGCATCAGCAATGTGTTCCGCGCCGTCGGCGCTCTCCTTGCCATTGGTGTTGGTGCTTGGGCCGTCGCCAAGCACTGCCTCTGCCTCTTCCGAGTTATCCCGCTTCATCAGCGCCATCCGGTCCCGCATGAGCTCCACGGTGGCCTCGGAGACGCGGTCCTTGAGGTTAGTCAGGTCATCACGCAGCCGGCGCACGCGGTAGCGCTCAGACTCCACCTCGGAGTCCTGGGCCTCAGCCTCCTCCAGCGTTGGTGCCCCACCACCCTTGCGGGCGGGCACCCAGAACTCCCCGGCTGGCATCGGTCCGAACTCCGTCTCATACTCCGCCCACAGGCCCTCCAGGGCCTCCTGCATCCGACGGCGCACCTCCGCGATATCCGCGTCGAAATCGCCCGTCGTGTAATAAGGCTCCAAAGCCTTAATCAGCACCGGCGTCTTCGTGCGGCCCAAGTGCTTCTTCTGCCCCTTCGTCCAAATACGCTGGGAGCCAAAGATAACCTGCGGAATAATCGGAACGCCCGCACCATGCGCAATACGCGCCGCACCGTTACGCATGCTGCGAATTTCAAAGCTGCGGGAAATCGTTCCCTCCGCGAAGATCCCCACGAGTTCCCCACTCTTGGCTAGTTCGATGCCTTTGACAATCGACGCCCCGCCATCGATACGGTCCACCGGGACATGCCCCATGACCTGAAAAAGCTGCCCGGCCACCGGCGCTTGGAAGATGGAGGCCTTAGCCAAGTAGCGCACCAAACGGCGCTTGCGGTAAGCCAAGAAGGCCCCGAAAAGGAAATCCATGTAACCCGTGTGGTTGCACACGATGACGGCCCCACCCTTATCCGGGATATTCTCCTCCCCGGACAAGCGCATCTTGAGCCCCTGGGCCAGAGTCACCCCGCGGCCGATGTGTGTGATCTGCCGGTAGAGGAAGTTAGTCACAGCGCTCATGGTGCTCCAAACAGCTAAGACCCCGCCGTCGAGAGCAGCGAGGAGGGACAAGAGAGGGCGGCGCGCGAAGCCCCGCGCACCGCGTTCTTCTAGGAGTTTACGGGGTACAGCACGTCCTTGCCCACGAATGGGCGCAGGGCCTCCGGAACCACCACGGAGCCATCTGCCTGCTGGTGGTTCTCCAGGATGGCCACGAGCCAGCGGGTGGTAGCCAGGGTGCCATTGAGCGTGGCGGCGTACTGGGTCTTGCCGTTCTCATCGCGGTAGCGCGTGGACAGGCGGCGCGCCTGGAAGGTGGTGCAATTCGAGGTCGAGGTGAGCTCGCGGTACGTGCCCTGGGTGGGTACCCACGCCTCGTTATCGAACTTGCGCGCCGCAGAGGAGCCCAAGTCTCCGCCCGCGATATCGATGGTGCGGTAGGGCAGTTCCATCGCCGCCAGCATGTCCTTTTCCATGTTCAGGAGCTTCTGGTGCATCTCCTCGGCGTCTTCCGGCTTGCAGTAGACAAACATCTCCAGCTTGTCGAACTGGTGCACGCGCAGGATGCCGCGGGTGTCCTTGCCGTGCGAACCTGCCTCGCGGCGGAAGCAGGAAGACCAGCCTGCATACTGCAGCGGCCCCTTGGACAGGTCGATGATCTCTTCCTTGTGGTAGCCGGCCAGAGCCACCTCTGAAGTGCCGACCAGATACAGGTCATCTGCCGGCAGGTAGTAAACCTCATCCGAGTGCTGACCCAAGAAGCCAGTTCCCTGCATAACGTCCGGGCGCACGAGCACCGGCGGAATCATCAGCTTAAAGCCTGCCTCACGCGCCTTCTGCGCAGCCAACATCAACATACCCAGTTGCAGGAAGGCGCCGTCACCAGTGAGGTAGTAGAAACGTGCGCCGCCTACTTTGGCGCCCCGCTTGACGTCGATAAGCCCCAGCGTCTCACCCAGCTCCAGGTGATCCTTCGGTTCGAAGTCGAACTGCGGCTTTTCACCGACCTCCTCGAGGACGATGAAGTCATCTTCGCCACCCGCCGGAGCACCCTCCACCACGTTGGAAAGCTGATACTGCAGCTCCGTTACCTTGGCCTCGGCCGCGGCCGCTTCCTCGCCGGCCGCCTTGACCTTCTCCTTCAGCTCGTTGGAGCCCTCCAGCAGCGCTGGGCGCTCCTCGGGGGAGGCCTGGCCAATCTTCTTGCCAAAGGCCTTCTGCTCCGAGCGCAGCTGGTCTGCCTTCACAATGGCCGCGCGGCGCTGTTCATCGGCGGCAAGCAGCTGGTCCACCAAAGCGGGGTCCTCCCCACGGTTTACCTGGGAGGCGCGGACGACATCGGGATTTTCGCGAAGAAACTTGAGATCAATCACGCCGGATAGTCTAGCGCACGGCCATACCTTTGCGCTGGTCATAACCAGCGCATTATCATGAATAACATGGCACCTCACATTATTACCGACGGCCCCGTGCCCAAGCACGCTCAGCTGCGGGATATTCTCTCCGAGCTCTGCCGAACCACCCTCAAACCCGGTGACATCCTCCCAGGCGAGCGCATTCTCGAAGAAACCTACGGTGTTTCCCGCATCACCGTACGCCGCGCCATCGGTGATTTAGTGGCCGAAGGCCGCCTGCGGCGGGTGCGAGGCAAGGGCACCTTCGTGGCTCCGAACCCACTCGTCTCCCGGCTCCATTTGGCATCCTTTTCCGATGAGATGGGCTACCAAAAAGTACAGGCTTCCTCGAGAATCCTGCTGGGTGAGCGCAGCACCGCCCCCAGTGAGGTCTGCGAGTTTTTCGGCACAGAAACCACCGTGGCCCACACCCACCTGCGGCGCCTGCGCTTGGGCGATGGCGAGCCTTATTCCATTGACGATGGCTGGTATAACTCCGCCTTCGCGCCGACGCTGCTAGAAAATGACATCTATAACTCCGTCTACGCGATTCTGGATAGCACCTTCAAGGTCCCCATCACCGAAGCCGAGCAGACAGTCACCGCGGTGGCGGCGGAGGACGACATCGCCGAGCTTCTCGACGTCCCCCCGAACACCCCGCTTCTCCACATCACCCGCCTCGCCCGCTCGGGGGACCGACCGGTTGAATGGTGCTCCTCGGTCTACCGCACTGACCGCTACCGCCTTACGACCCACGTCTCCCGCTCGCATACTTAGCGGCTCCATGGTGGCGAACAGCGCTGGGCGGGCTAGAAGCCAGGGCCGCTAAGGGAGTAGTATGAGGAGTTCTATGAGCACTTCATCTGCATGGCGCTCCGCCTCCGCCATCCGCGTCGTCCTCGTTGCAGCCGTGGCCGCGGCCGTCTTCATGGCCTCCTACGGCCTCTTTAGCGGCGAGCCAACCGGCACCGATTCGGCCGGGAATGACTCCGCTAGCTCCAGCGCCGACGGCAGTCAGGCCGCCGATCCTTCTACCGCCGACGGTGAAGCTGCTCCCTTCACCACCGCCTCCGCTGGGGCATGCGTGACCTGGGACATCGCCCCGGATGGCACCGCCACCGGTTTTGAGCAGATCAGCTGCGAGAAACCACACCGCTTCGAAGTCTCGGCTCGCGAGGATCTCAGCGCCTACCCCACCAGCGAGTTCGGCCCCAACGCCACGCGCCCCGATATCACACGCCAAAACGCCCTGCGCGATGAGCTGTGCGAAGCACCCACGGTGAGCTACCTCAACGGCAAGTGGGATCCCAACGGGCGCTATGACATTGCTTCCATCCTGCCCCCGGCCGCATCCTGGGATCAGGGTGACCGTACCTTGCTGTGTGGCCTGCAGACTACCGACGCCAACGGCGTACCGCAGGAATCCACCGGCAAGGTCAGCGAGGTGGACCAGGCGGTCGTCGCCAAGCCCGGCGAGTGCCGCAAGGTGGATGAGAACCAGGCTCTCAGCACTGTGCCCTGCCAGGAACCGCACCAGATGGAGACCGTGTCCGTCATCAACCTGGCCGAAAAGTTCCCCAATGGCTACCGCAGCGATGAGGACATGGATAAGTTCCTCTCCGAAACCTGCACCCAAAATGCCATGGATTACCTGGGCGGCGAGGAGAACCTCTACCAGTCCACGCTGCAACCTTTCTGGGGCGCGATGAGCCGCGAGACCTGGGAGAGCGGATCCCGTTCGGTGAATTGCTCGCTGATCCACATCAAGGACGGTCACTTCTCCGAGATCACCGGCTCTGCCACAGGGGGACGCGAGGCCCTGAGCATTAACGGCGCCCCGCCGACCGAGCAGCCGAAGCGCAACCCATTGCGTGACCCGAATGCTCAGCCGGGCGGCGAGAACGCCGAGCCAGCTGGTGCGAACGACGCGCCCGCCACCCCCGAAGCTGCGGCTCCGGCCCTCTAGGCTCCGGTCATCAAACAGGAAGAAATCACATGTACGAGGTCAGCGAGGAACGCTTCGAGGAACTGGTCGGCGAGGCCCTCGATAAAATTCCGGATCGCTTCGTTGATCAGATGCGCAACCTGGTCATCCTCGTCGAGGAAGAGCACCCGGAGAACCCTGAACTGTTGGGGCTTTATGAGGGCGTCATGCTCACGCAGCGCACCGCCTCACACACCGGCTACCTGCCGGATACCATTTCCATTTACCGGCAGCCTCTGCAGGCCATCAGCAACTCGGAAGAAGAGCTCGCCCACGAAGTCATGGTGACCGTCTTCCACGAGGTCGGGCACTATTTCGGATTCGAGGAGGAGCGCCTCCACGAGCTCGGCTGGGGGTAGGCGCCCAAGGCACCTACCGTGACCACAACGAAACCTACCGCGGCCGCAGCGGGTTAGACTTCGGTATCCGCCCAGCGCTTGAGCGTCCACTGGCCAAAAGGCTGGCCCTGCGGCTCCATGAGGGTAAAGCGGCAGTTCGGCATGTAGCCAGTATAAGCAAAATCGGGGTCCACGCCGCAGGCATGCCTCGTCACTACGCGAATGGCGGCGCCGTGGCTGACGACGACGATGTCTTCATCATCCTCCAGCTCCGCAGCGAGATCCTCCAACACCGGTTGGTAGCGCTCGAGCACATCCACGTAGCTCTCACCGCCAGGCATCCGGGCGGACTCATCACCGTCGAGCCAGCCGCGCAGTGCCACCATGTATTCGCGGTGGGTATCCTCACTACCGCTCATTTCATGATCACCGGCAAAGACCTCATGCAGGCCTACACGCACGTCCACCGGAACATTGCGCTCATCGGCGGTCTCGCCGAAGGTACGGGCGGCCAGCATCGCGGTCTGCTGAGCGCGCAAGGCAATGGAACACACAAAGCGCACACGGCGCCCTGCGCACAGTTCAGCTAACTCGCGGCCGACATCTTCCGCTTGGCCGCGGCCGCGCTCGGTGAGCTCGGCACCTGGGGGCCGGGTATCCATAACGCGGTCAATATTGGAAAAGGTCTGGCCGTGGCGCAGCAGGATGATTCTTCCGGTCATGCTTCACCACACTATTGGCCGGTGCGCGCCTGCGCTACCCATTCATCGGCTTCTTGCAGCCGCGCCAGATCCCGCGGGCCCTCCCCGAGTGCCGTGGCGGAAGGCCAGGAACCAACGAACACGACGTCCTCCGCCCGCAGCCACAGTGCCCGCAGAGCCTCCGCCACCGGCTGGTCCTCAATGTGTCCGATGAGATCGGCGTGGAAGCGATAGTTACCGAAGACGGTGCGCAGCGGGCGGGATTCGATGCGGGAGAGGTCCACCCCGCGGTGCGCGAATTCCTGTAGGGCCCCTACCAGGGAGCCCGGCTCGTTGGGCAGGGTGAAGATGACGGACGTCCTGTCGTTGCCGGTCCGCTCGGTCGGCTTTCCGGCCGGTCCCACGAGGACGAAACGAGTCGTGGCCCCCGCGACATCTGCCACATTCTCCGCAATAGAATCCAGTCCGAAGACCTCCGCTGCGCGGGCAGGGGCGGCAGCGACATCCACCTCCCCGCGCGCCACGGCCTGCGCCGCCGCACCATTCGACGCCGCCGGAACATACTCCACGTCCGGCAAGTTCTGCTTCAACCAACCGCGCACCTGCTGGTAGGCCACGGGATGCGTAGAGAAGGTGCGAAGATTCTCTGCGGTAGTGCCGGGGCGCACCAGAATGGAGAAGGACACCGGCAGGTCTACCTCGCGGTAGATCTGGACCCGGGAGCCGTCGGCAAGCGCGTCAAAGGTGGCAGTAACCGGCCCGTCCACGGAGTTTTCGATAGCCACGCAGGCATAATCCGCCGCACCGGAACGCACCGCCGACAGCGCCTCGGCCGGGGAGCTCACCGGCATCCCCTCGGGGGAAGCAAAGTCTGCGGCGAAATGCTGCATCGCCGCTTCCGTAAAGGTTCCAGCGGGCCCGAGGAATGCGATCGTGGTGCTCATGACAGCAACTTTATCTCACACAACTACTAAACTGAGCCGCCATGGAGAGCACCGAGTTCACTCTGGACAAGCTGCGCGAAGACCTATCTGGCCTGAGCCCTGCGGAGCACGGCTTCACGTACCTCGACCTCGAGCGCCGGCCGCAGGCGCACGGGCGCTTGAGCGGCTGGATTCTCTCGGTCAAGGACCTTAATGACGTCGCCGGCATGCCCACCACACTCGGGCATGCCGAGCGCGCCTACGTGGCGGAGGAGACCGTTCCTTTCGTGCAAGAGCTTATCGACGCCGGCGCGCTCGTCATCGGCAAATCCGCCGCACCCGAGCTGGGCCTGCGTGTGGACACCGAACCTGTAGGCCTGCCGCACCCGGATAATCCGCTCTACCCGGGCCATACCCCGGGCGGCTCCTCCGGCGGGGCGGCGGTCCAGGTGGCCCGGGGCCTCATGCGCGCTGCGCATGCCTCCGACGGTGGCGGTTCCATTCGCGTGCCGGCTGCCGCCTGCGGTGTCGTCGGGTTTAAACCCGCCGGCGAGGATCTCTCGGTGCAGGGGTTCATCACGCGCAGCATCGCCGATACCGCAACTCTGCATGGCCTTAACCCGCGTGCCCGGCGCGCCCGCATCGGCGTGCTGACGGATCCCCTCTTCGCTCAAGCTGAGGTGGCCCCGCACATGCTGCGCGCGGTCGCAGAGGCCACCGCTACCTTTGAAGGCGCGGGTTTCGAAACCGTGGCTATCTCCCCCTATCCCCAGGCCGCCCGCACCTTTGAGGCCTTCCAGCACATCTTTAGTCGCCGGCTGGCTGGCCTTGACTTCGCGGAGGGTTACGCGGAGTGGATCCGTGCGAAGGGCCGGCGCGTCACGGACTCCGAATTCGCCGCGGCCCGCGCCCACGCCGCCCAACTACCGGAAATGCTGGCACAAGAGTGGGACGTCGACGCCATCTTGAGCCCCATGCTGGCCTTCGATCCACCCCGGCGCGGGCACTTCCTGGCACGGGAGCACCAGGCCAACTTCGATGAGCAAACGCGGTGGTCGCCGTGGGGATCGTTGTTCAACGTGGCGCAGCTGCCCGCTATTTCTGTGCCCTGGCCGGTGCGCGATCACCCGCCGGTAGGCGTGCAGTTAGGCTCACTCACGCTTGACGAGTCCTCCCTTCTCGGCCTCGCCCAGGTGCTTCACCCATGACCGCGCGCTCACGCCTGCGCGCGGAAATCCTCATCGTCCTCACCATCACTTTTGGAATCTCTGGTGTTCGCGCCGTGCTACGCCTGACCGATTCTCTGCTCAACCCGGCCCCGCTCAACGAGCAGTCGGTCACCATCAACGCTTCGCAGTCGGCGACTTCGCTGCTGGACTTTGCCTTCCAGCTCTGCAGTGCCGCCGTGCTGTGTGCCTGGGGAGCGCTTGCCCTTTATTTGATTTCTTTTCCGCCCCGCCCACAGTGGCGGGACGGCCTGCACGGCGCGGCGTTGGCGGCGGTTATTGGGCTTCCCGGGTTGGTGCTGTATTACGTGGCGTTGCACTTCGGCTGGACCAAGGAGGTGGTGCCGGGGGCCTTCGATAGCTGGATTGAGATCCCGGTGCTGCTGATTAAATCCTTCGCCAACGCCTGGGCGGAGGAACTGGTGGTGGTGTACTGGTTCATGACCAGGCTCAAGCAGTCTGGGTGGGCCTTACCCGCAACGCTGGCCGCCTCCTCTATCTTGCGCGGTTCTTACCACCTCTACCAGGGAGTCTCCGCCGGCTTTGGCAATATCATGATGGGCCTGCTTTATGGCTGGTATTTCCACCGCACCGGGAAGGTATGGCCTCTGGTCATCGCGCACTTTCTGATCGACGCCGTCGCTTTCGTGGGCTACGTACTGCTCTTCGGCGCTTAAGCGGTGCCCGGAACAGCGTCGCGCCGAAAAGACCACCACCGCGCCCTGTGGGATAGGTGGGGCGCAAGTGATTTCGCGGTACAGTGTTCCCCATGACCTACCAAGGACGCGATCCCGAGCGCGAAGCTCGCCGTGCTGGCGAGCCCCACGGCACTCCCCGCCGCGCGGGCTCCGCTGATTCTGCGAGGCCTTCCCGCCCCTACGACCCGGCTGGCCCGCACGCCTCACATGCCTCCGGCCAGGACGCGGGCGAATTTGTCCTTGGTGCCGATGGGCAGCCCTTGCGTGATCGCTACGGCCGTCCGGTGCGCCGCCGTCCATCCACACAGCGCAGCACGCCGTCTCAAAATTCCCCACGCACCCAGCGTCCCACCCCGCGTCGCTCACGGCCGGAGGAAACCCGCTTCGACGTCGATGCCTACATGGCCCAGCACTCCCCCGCGCGCCCAGCGCCCCGCCAGAGCGCGGCCACCCGGGAACCTGCCGCCGGCGCATACCGGCGAAGTCCCGACGCACCGCCACGCAGCTATTCCCCACAGGCTCCCTCCCGCGGGCGTGCCGCAGGACGCCCACATAGCCGCCGCAAGAAGGTCAACCCGGTCAAGCAAGCTTTCGGTTGCCTGGGCTGGCTCATCGTCATCGCCCTCGTCTTCATGGTGGCCTTCACCTTGTGGACGGATTCACGCCTCACCCGCATCGATGCCCTGCCCACCGAACAGGTGGCGCCGACCTCTGGGACGAACTGGCTGTTGGTGGGCTCGGACTCCCGCCAGGGCCTCACCGAGGAACAACAAGCGGAGCTAGGTACCGGTGGCGATGTAGGCGTCGGCCGCACCGATACCATCATGCTTCTGCACATCCCCAGCTCCGGAAAGGCCCAGCTGGTCTCCATTCCACGCGATAGCTACGTCGACGTGCCCGGCTTCGGCATGGACAAGGTCAATGCTGCCTTCACCTACGGTGGGCCCCAGCTGCTGACCCACACCGTGGAACAAGCCACCGGCCTCCACATCGATCACTATGCGGAGATCGGCATGGGCGGCTTGGCAAACGTCGTGGATTCCGTGGGCGGCGTGGAGATTTGCGTCAAGGAGCCCATCAACGATCCGCTCGCGGGCATCGACCTTCAAGCGGGCTGCCAGAAGCTCCGCGGCCCAGATGCCCTTGGCTACGTGCGCACCCGCGCTACCGCGATGGGTGACTTGGACCGCGTCGAGCGCCAGCGCGAGTTCTTCGCCGCGCTGCTGGATAAGGCAACGTCCTTCTCCACCATTGGCAACCCCTTCAAGGCCGTCTCCCTGGTCAACCACACCACGGATTCCTTCATCGTCAACGAGAAGGACCACGTGTGGCATCTTGCCCGCGTGGCGCTGTCGATGGCCTCAGGCGTGGAGACAACGACGGTGCCCATCGGCGGTTTCCAGGACACGGTCGTGGGCAATGTCGTCCTCTGGGATGACGCTGAGGCCCAAGCGCTCTGGGACTCCATGCGCTAAGGCTTCGACCGGTCGTTTCGATCAATTAAGGCTCCAAAACCGCCTTGAGGTTTTGGAGCCTTAATTGATCGATATGTACCTAAGCTTTGGGGCTAAAGCACCCAGGAACTAGCGCAGCGTCACCTGACGGGACTTGATGTTCTGCAGCTGCTTGCGCTCATCGGCATCGAGGTTGGCGTCGTTGGAAATCTCCTCTTCCAGCGCCTTATTCACACGAGACAGCTCGGACTCGTAAGAATCGTGCGCAACCTCAGGGTCGAGGTCAAAGACCGGGGCGATGAGACCATGCGTGCGGAAGACACCGGCGAACTTGGTGTTCTCGCCCAGGTTGAGCTCACCGCGAGCGGCAATGCGCGCAAGCGCATTGAGGAAAGCATTCTCGTCATCGCACGGGCGGACCCATCGGATATGCGCCTTGCCGCCACCGGCATTAGCCCAGAAAGCGGTGCCGACGAAGCCTTCGGCCTCCTGGCCCACCTGGTAGGACTCGATGACGGAATCATTGGCGCGCTGCAGAGCCTGCGCCATCTGTGGAGGAACCTGCGCGCCCTCCGGCATCCACCACGCGAAGTCCTGGTAGACGTTGATCTCCAGCTCGGCGTCCTCCTCCAGCAGCTCCTTGAGCTCCGGCTGGGAACCATCAGCAGCAGTGGACTCGAGGGTGGAGCCCGGCGCGTTGTTCTTCACCCAGTTCAGAGCAAAAGCCAAGTCGCGGCCCGGGTTGTGGGTGTGGGACTGCACCTGCAGGCCCACGAAGGCCTCACCACCGGATTCCTCATCACGGATGAGCGCCGCGGTAGCACCGGGCAGCACGGTGGCGACGTAGACATCCTTGTCGAAGCCCTTGACGGACAGCTTCGCCGTTGCGGAAGGAACAAATTCCTGCAGGGCGACGAGGCTAGCCTCAGCGGCCAGCCCACCAAAGGGGCGAGGGTCCTTTTCCAGGGCAGCGCGCTCGGCGGCGCGGGCAGCGAGCTTAGCTTGGCGGCGGGACATGCCCTCCGGCAGCTGTTCGTTCTTCTTTTTCTTCTTGGCCATACTGAACAACTTACCTGTTCATTACAGCTCAATGGCATGCAGGGCCACTTCCGGCTGGTTCGTGGCGAGAATATCTACCCCGTTGGCCCACGCCCACTTCATGTCCGCGGGTTTATCGATGGTCCACATGTACGTGGGCAAGCCGTGCGCGCCGATCGCGTCAGGCTGCAGCTTGCCGCGCAACAGGGACATGCCTAAGCCAGTGGGCTGGGATAACAGGATATCCGAGCGGTTAAAATGGCGCTCCCAATCGCGGCGCAGGTAGATGCGGTCGACGTGCGGGGCAAGCGCTGCCATTCGACGAATGGCCCGGTGGGAAAAGGAAATCATGTGGATCCGGGGGTCGTCGAGAAGCCCTGCGTAGCGCAGCCGCAGCACCATCTGTTCTTCGAGGATGTCGCCTTGCCCCGAGGGATGCTTGGTCTCAATGTAGAGGTGGTGCTTCTTATCCCCGAGCATGTCGAGGAGTTCGTCGAGAAGCAGCATGCGCTGGCCGCCGCCAATCTTGAGGCGGCGCAGCTCCTCCCAGGTCATCCGAGACACTCGGCCTGAGCCATTCGTGGTGCGGTCCAGTGTGGGATCGTGATGAACCACCACCTTGCCGTCGCTGCTCAGGCGGATATCGCACTCGATACCGTGAATGGGTAGCTCGAGCGCTTTCTCAAAGGCAAGAGGGGATAGCTCCGGATATTTCCCGGAGTATCCCCTGTGGGCGACAATCTTCACTAGCCGAAGATTTCTTCCTTGATGGTGTTGAGCGTGTTGAAGGAGTTCTCAAAGCGCTCCTTCTCGTGATCATCGAGGGCCAGCTCGATAACGCGGTTGACGCCGGAGCGGTCAACGATGGCCGGGGTGCCGATGAAGACATCCTCGTGGCCGTACTCGCCCTGCAGGTAGGCAGAGACCGGGAGAGCGACGGCCTGGTTCTGGATGACCGCGCGGGTGATGCGGGCCAGGGCCATGCCGATGCCGTAGGAGGTGGAGCCCTTAGCGTCGATGATGTGGTAGGCAGCGTCGCGGGTGTCCTCGAAGATCTTCTCGATGCGCTCGTTGTAGCCCGGGTCCTTTTCAGAACGGTGGGACAGGGAGACACCTGCGATGTTGGCGGAGGAGACGACCGGCAGCTCGGAATCGCCGTGCTCACCGATGATGTAGGCGTGGACGGAGGTCGGTGCCACGTCATCCATTTCAGAGAGCATGTAGCGGTAGCGGGCCGAGTCCAGGACGGTGCCGGAGCCGATGACGCGCTGGTGCGGGAAGCCGGAGGCCTTCCACACTGCGTAGGTCAGCAGGTCCACCGGGTTGGAGGCGACCAGGAAGATGCCGTCGAAGTCATTCTTCATGACGTCCGCCACGATGGAGTTCATGATCTTGACGTTCTTGTCCACGAGCTGCAGGCGGGTCTCGCCGGGCTTCTGTGCGGCACCGGCGCAGATGACGACCATGGAGGCGTCCTTGCAGTCTTCGTAGGTACCCTTGGTCACGCGGGTGCGGGACGGGGCCCAGACGACGCCATGGTTGAGGTCCATGACGTTGCCCTCGAGCTTCTTTTCGTCGATGTCGATGATGGCCAGGTGATCAACAGTGCCCTGGTTGACCAGAGCGTAGGCGTAAGCAACTCCAACGTCGCCAGCGCCGATGAGTACTACTTTGTTTCCAACATGATTTCCCATGACTCCTATTGTGCCCCTAATGTCCGAGTTTTGCTCGTTATGCGCCCGAATTCACAGGTTAAGTAGTCCGATCTCACATTTTTATGCCCGATTAGGTCTGATTAGTGGCATCACTGCACGTTCGCCCCAAAGCTGGTTCAATGGCCAGCATGCGTCAACTCGCGCGCCGCATCGCCCTCAAAACCGCCCGCACAGGACTTCAGGCTGCCATCTTTTCCTTGGAGCTCATCAGTGATCTCACCCCTGGAATGCGCATGACCGGCAGGCGGCGCCTGCCGCAAAATATGTGGCCCGGGCTCTTCGGCGCCGAAGTAGCGACCTGGGCAGCCGTCTCCCCGTCGCTATTGCCACGCCCGTGGTGGGTTACCGCTGCCAACGTGGCCATCGGCCAAGGCGCGGGACATCTCGCCGCCACCACCGCGGCTTTCGCAGCGAAGCGCGCTCTACGCCACGCGGGCCGGCGCCCCCAGGATCGGGTCGGCCCCACCACTCGGCGCTATTCCTACTACTTGCTGGGGCTCGGAACCTTCATCGCGGGCATACGCTCCCTGCGCAACCAAACAGAGCAGGCCCGCCTCGTGGGCAAACTCAATGACCGCGGCCCGCAATCCGCCGCACTAGGCATGATGGTGGGCACCGCAGGCTACGGCGCCTTGCTCATCGTAGGGGAGGCGGCTCAGCTTACTGTCACTCAGCTTTCTCTCCAGGTGCAGCGTTGGCTGCCCCGGTGGATTGCCTGGCCCCTAGCCGGCGGCGCGGTGGGCTTCGCCGCGGCCGTGGCCAGCGACCGCATGGTCTGGCGCCGGCTGCTCCGCAAAGCCACTGTCCAGGGCCTTGCCCTCAACAAGCTCGTCTATCCGGGATCTGTCATGCCATGGGAGCCGGAACGCTCGGGCAGCCCATGGTCCCACGAGCAGTGGACGGCTGTCGGCTCACAAGGCCGCGTTTTTCTCGACCGCGGCCCCCGCGCCCAAGACATCAAAGAGGTCATGCACTTCGACCGGGCGCGCGAACCAATACGCATTTACATCGGCCTCATCCGCGGCCGTGGTCCGCACGCCGCCGCCCGCCACGCGGTGGCGGAGATGGACCGCACGGGGGCCTTCCACCGCGACACCATCGTGCTGCAGATGCCCTCCGGCTCAGGCTGGATCAATAATTATTCGGTCAGTGGCTATGAATTCCTCACGCGCGGCAATTGCGCCACCGTGGCCTTGCAATTCGACTACCTGCCTTCCATGTTTTCCTACCTGGTGGATAAGAACCTCTCCCGCACTTTTGCGCGCGAGCTCATCGCCGCTGTTCACGCCCGCCTCGAGCTCTTGCCCGAGGATAACCGCCCCAAGCTGTACTTAAGCGGCGAATCCCTGGGCTGCTATGCCATCGTGGAAAACTATGAGACGGTCGAAGATTTGCTCGCGGCGTGCGATGGCGCGGTATTCACTGGGCCGCCCCGGATGACCAGTTTCATGCGCCGCCTGCACCGCGAACGCGGCTCCTTGGAGCGCTTGCCGCTTATCGACGGCGGCCGGCACCTCCGCTTCGCCGCAGTCCCCGCCCACATGGAGCACGATGCCTTCGGCGAGCCCTATGGCCCCTGGGAGCGCCCGCGGGTAGCGGTGGGGCAACACGCCTCCGATGCCATCGTGTGGTGGGATAGCAAGCTCATTTATGCCCGCCCCAACTGGATCCACGAGCCGACCCCGCAGACCTTGTACGCAGATACTTTTAACAACCTGCGCTGGCATCCGTTCATCACCTTCTGGCAGGTAGCACTGGACCAGATCAACTCGCTCAACGTGCCGGGCGGCCACGGGCACAACTACTTCGAGGAAACCTTCTGGTACTGGGATTCCGTCCTCGGATCCCAAACCCGCACCCAGCTCACTCCGGAGCTAGCTGAGCGCATGCGGGCCTTTGTGGAGCGCGACCAGCTCAACAAACCTTCCGACTTCCGCACGCATGTGCGCAAACAGCTCTAGCCGCCGGCCAGTGCGCTCACTTCACTAGCCGCACTTCACGCCGGTGCTGTGGTGCGGGCAGTAGCCGTTGGGCACCTTGTGCAGGTACTGCTGGTGTTCGTCCTCGGCCAGGTAATACTCTCCCGAGTCTGTCTCACTGAGGAGGGTGACTTCGGTGGTGGTGGCGCCGAAGCCGGCGTCGGCAAGCTTGCCTGCGTAGGAATCCACGAGCTGCTGGATCTCTTGGCGCTCCTCCTCGGTCTCCGGGTAGAACGCCGAGCGGTACTGCGTGCCGACATCGTTGCCCTGGCGGAAGCCCTGAGTCGGATCGTGGGCCTCCAGAGCCTTGACCACTAAGTCTCGCAGGCTCACGCGCTGCGGGTCATAGGTAATCTGCACCGCCTCCGCGTGGTTGGTCAGCCCGCGGCAGACCTCGTAGTAGGTCGGGTTAGGCGTGGTGCCGCCCGCATAGCCCACGGACGTGGACTCCACGCCCTCAGTTTCCCAGAACATCTTCTCCGCGCCCCAGAAACAACCGATGGCGATGATGAGGGACTTCTGCCCTTCCTTCCACGGTCCAGTAATCGGAGTGCCTAGCACCGCATGGGGCTGCGGGTTATCCAAGACGGGCTCGGCGCGCCCGGGAAGGGCGTCCTCCGCTGCCACCAGCTTGGGTTCTGGTTTGAAAAGAAACATGCTGGGATCTCCTTCACTTAGTGCTGTCCTCCCCTTATACTCCGCTGCGCTGCCCACAATCCAGGTTTTTGTTCATGGCCTCTACCATAGAAAAAATATTGTGGCCAAATTCTCATTTGATCCCTACCATGGGGCCTCGTACCCCAAAGAAAGGATGACACAAATGGCTGTTTACGAACTTCCGGAACTCGACTACGCATACGATGCTCTAGAGCCGCACATCTCCGCCGAGATCATGGAGCTGCACCACTCCAAACACCACGCTGGCTACGTTGCTGGTGCTAACGCTGCGCTCGAGGCCTTGGAGGAGCAGCGCAACGGCGAGGCTAACGCTGACGCTATCCGCGCTCTGTCCAAGAACCTTGCCTTCAACCTGGGTGGCCACACCAACCACTCCATCTTCTGGAAGAACCTCTCCCCGAACGGTGGCGGCGAGCCCACCGGCGAGCTGGCTGAGGCTATTAACCGCGACTTCGGTTCCTTCGAGAAGTTCAAGGCTCACTTCTCCGCTGTTGCTACCGGCCTGCAGGGCTCCGGTTGGGCAGTTCTGGGCTATGACCATGTTGCTGGCCGCCTGATTATTGAGCAGCTGACCGATCAGCAGGGCAACATCTCCGTGAACTTCACCCCGCTGCTGATGCTGGATATGTGGGAGCACGCCTTCTACCTCCAGTACAAGAACGTGAAGGCTGATTACGTCAAGGCTGTCTGGAACGTCTTCAACTGGGATGACGTTGCTGAGCGTTACGCTGCTGCCACCAAGTAAGCACTCTGGCCTCATTTAAGGCCACATAGCTGACCGCGCTGGGTCCTCTTCATTGAGGCTCAGCGCGGTTTCGCGTTTTGGCTCCCTCTACAGGCTTTGCGGAGGACCACCCAACCCCGATATCCAGACCACAACTGCCCGATCCGCCAAAGTTATGCGCCGTCATTGCAGATCCGAGAGGGATCTTCGTCATGTTGGGCAGTTGGCCTATCCGTTAAGACACTCTGCCGCCTGGGAGCACCAGTGCCAGGCTGCCACACGAGGTCTCCAGCCCTGAAGCGCTCCGCGCGTTGGCGGCCGCGCTGCCGTTCGATAGCTAGTCAGCGGTGCGTGCCACAACGAAATCCTTGAAGTGCTCCACCGGCGGGGCATCATCGCCCTCGCGCCACACCAAACCCAGCTCACGGTAGGCCTCCGGCTCTAAGGGAATGAGGTTGCGGGCTTTCAGGTACGGGTCATCAAGCGGCAGCAACGCTGATCCCAGTCCGGCGGCCACGAGGCCGGCCACGGTGGTCAGCTCCATCGACTCGAAGACCAGGCGGGGGCTAAAACCGGCTTCGCCTGCCAGGGAATCCAGAAGCATGCGCGTTCCATAACCCGGCAGCATGCCGATGAAGGGCTCGTCGCGAAAATCTTCCATGCGCACATTGCCTTTTCCTGCCGCCCAATGCCCTTCCGGGACCGCCAGCCCCAGTCGTTGCAGCTTGAGCTGGTGCCAACCCAGCGGGCCTGGGTTTATAGGTCGGGGACCAACCAGCGCTAAGTCGGACTCGCCGGCCGCTACTCTGTCCACCAACTCCCGGGCCGCCCCCTGGTGCAGGCGAATATCCACGTGCGGGTGTTGAGCGCGATAAGCCTTGAGTAGCTCCGGGACCATCCACGTGCCCAGGGAATGCATGAAATCGAGGCGCACGGTACCGCGCTCCGGATCCATAAGTCGGGACACGGCATCGCGCGCAGCGGCTTCCGACAAAAGCATCCGCCGCGCGTGTTCCACGAAGGCCCGGCCGCGGGCATTAAGCCGCAGGCGCCGGCCGCTGCGCTCAAACAGGCTGGCCCCCACTTCGGCTTCGATGCGCTGCACGCGGCGGGTCAGCGCGGATTGGGAGAGCCCGAGGGCGTCGGCAGCCGCGCCGACGAGGCCATGGTCGGCCACGGCGACGACGCCGCGCACATCCTCCAGATTCATGCACACCTCGCATGCTTTATGTAACTTTTAGACATTTTACACATAACCCACGCTAGGTCATGCTTGATGCATGACCAGAACGCGGCGCGCCACCATTGCCATGCTCTTCGTGGGCCTGGCAATTTTTTCTTGCCTCTACCCCACACAAGCCATGCTGCCCACCCTGGTGGAGGACATGGGCATGTCCCCCACGGAAGCCGCCATGACCATTTCGGCAGCCACCGGCGCACTGGCTATCTGCGTGATCCCCGTGTCCATCATCTCCGAGCACATCGGACGCGGAAAACTACTGCTCGTCTCCACCATCGCGGCCACGCTCATCGGCATGCTTGTTCCGCTAGCGCCCAACCCGGAAATCCTCATCGCCACCCGCGCGCTCCAGGGAGCCGTCATCGCCGGCGCACCTGCTACCGCCATGGCCTGGATTTCGGAGGAGCTAGAAAGTTCCTACGTTGCCCGCGCCATGGGTTTGTACATCGCCGGCACCACCATCGGCGGGCTGACCGGCCGTCTCATCCCGACTGGGCTTCTCGAGCTCACGTCCTGGCGCTGGGCCCTGGCAGGCTCCAGCCTGGTCACACTCATCCTGGCCATCATCGCAGCGATCTTGCTGCCCTACCAACAGAATTTCACCCCGAAGGAGATCCACTTCCGCTCGGAGCTGCGCGCCATCTTCCGCCACGCCCGGGACACCCGCCTGATCCCCTTATTCATCGTGGCCTTCGTGGCGATGGGCACCTTCGTGTCCCTCTATAACTTCTTGGCTTTTCGGCTCATCGACCATTTCCACCTCTCGCCGGGCTTGGCCGGCTTGGTCTTCCTCTTCTACCTCACCGGAACCTGGTCCTCGGCGCGCGCTGGCCGGCTGGTTACCCAAGTGGGCCACGCCAACACGCTTCTGCTCTCCTGCGCGCTCTTTGCCGTGGGCATCGCACTGTGCATGGGTTCGCTGATCCCCACCCTGCTGGGCATCGTGCTCTTCACCATCGGCTTCTTCGCGGCGCACTCCACTGCCTCGGGCTGGGTCGGACACATTGCCACCCACGACCGCGCGGAGGCCTCCAGCCTCTATGTCTTCTTCTACTACCTGGGCAGTTCTATCCTGGGCGCGCTGGCCGGCGTGCTCTTTGACTCCCTGTCGTGGACCGGCTTCATCACCGTCTACGCAGCCCTCGCAGCGGGTATCGCGGCGCTGAGTTGGGCCGTGAGAAAAACCGGATAAAATCGTGTTTTATGGATAAGTGGTCACCGCGTACATGGCACCGGAAGGCATCCCGCCCAGTCAGCCTGTGGATGATGGTCTTCCTCATCGCGGGCGCGACCCATACCTTTATTCCGAACTACCGCTGGGTCCTCATCCACCTCTTCACGCTCGGCATCCTCAGCAACAGCATCGTGGTGTGGTCCCAACATCTCACCGAGAAGTTCGTGCAGCTCAAAGTACCTCTTTCTGCCCGCCCCCGGCAGCTCGCACGCATTTATCTGCTGAACTCAGGCGTCGTTTTCACCCTCGTAGGTCAGATGCTCGTCGAAGCCTGGGAACGGCACTGGCTACTTACGCAGGTGGGTGCCACACTTGTTGCGACTGCCGTGGCTTGGCACGGCGCGGCCCTCTTTGCCTTATGGCGCCGCGCGGAATCCAAACGATTCCGCCCTGTCGTTGCTGCTTATGTGGCCTCCGCCTTCTTTCTTGCCGTGGGCGCCACCCTGGGCGCTTTCCTCGCGACGCATCCCTCCCATCCGCGCCTACTCATCGCCCACGTGGCCGCCAATATTGGCGGCTTCGTGGGCCTTGCGGCAGCCGGCTCACTGACCATCTTGTTCCCCTCCATCTGGCGCACCAAAGGAATCAATCCGCGCATGAGCTTAAGCTTCACCCTGCTGGGCCTGGGCGTCACCGCCACTGTGGTGGGCAGCATCTGGAATGTTCCGCAGGTAGGCCTCATCCTCTACTGCCTGGGCTGGGTGCTCAGCCTGCAGGGCTGGCTCGTCAACGCCCTCACCGTGGTGCGTGATCCGCGTGGACGCATTAGCTTCCCGGCACTTTCCGTGCTCTTTTCCTCTTTCTGGCTGCTCGGCGGTCTGATCTATTACACCACCCAGCACTTCTTCTCCAGCGAGCCAAAGATTCCCATGCTCGCGCTCGTCGTGGGCTTTGGCGCCCAACTGCTCATCGGCGTCATGGGCTATATGCTGCCGACCACTATGGGCGGCGGTCCCTCAGCGGTGCGGGCTGGCCTGCGCGAATACAACCGCTGGGGGCTCGGGCGATCCGTCTTCATTAACGGCGGACTCGCCCTGTGGCTGGCCACCGATAGTTCCCTCACCATGGTTGCCGCCTCCCTGCTCTGCCTTGGTTCCATGGCAGTCTTCCCCATCCTCACCGCCCGCGCGGTCAAGGCCCAGAAAGCCGTGCTGTTCAAGAAGGCCGAAGGCCCAGCCCCGACGAGCACCACGGATTGGGACCAGGCCTGGGTGGCCCTTGCAGTGCTCATCATCCTCGGCGGACTCAGCCTCATCCTGTAGATCCCCAGACCTCGATCCCGCAACCTCCTGGTGAGGGGTGGGACGTCGGCAAGCGCTTGGCGACGCCCACCTGCAGGTTGCGGGTTTCAGGTCTGGGGCCTTGCAAACAGGAAGGCAGAGAGAAGCTAGGGCTCGAGGGGGGACACTCCCGGCGCGCCATCGGTCATCCACTCGCGGACGGCGTGGGTAGCGCGCACATCGCCCGCGTTGTAGCGCAGAATCTGCGCCCGCGCGGCGGCATCCCCGGCAACGGCGGCGCGGCGGGCATTGACGGATTCCTCACCATCAAACTCTTCCGGCCATTCGAAACCCGCAACGGGGGCCACGGTCTTCAGGCCCAGCCCCGCAGTGCCAGCGAAACTGCGCTTGACGTGGGCGAACATATCCACCCATTCTTCCGAGGAGATGAACTCTTCCACCTCCTGGAGACTGGGCTTAGAAAAACGTTGGGCGGATCTGCGCATCCAATGGTTCTCACCATGGGCGGAGTAGCAGTAGGCTGCGAAGGTCTTTCCTGCCTCATGTGCCTCAGCGCGCACCCGCATGAGCCAGTCCCAGAACTCAGCGAAATTCTCCGCTTCCGCGCGGCCACCGAGCAGTTCCCACGTCACGAAGGAATGGTATTCACCGTCCAGAAGCGCACCCCACAGGTAGGCTCCCTGATCCAGGTAGGCCTCCATATCCACATCAACCTCGACATCCGCGCGGGGAGCGCTGACCCGGTCACGGCGCAACAGTGGGACGCCTTCACGCCAGGCAGCGGCAAGGGCGGAAGGGGCGCCGAGGGAGGCGTCGATAAGCCCCTGCACTGTCGTGATACCGCGCTCACGATAGGGCTTCGCGCGGTCGCCCGGCAGGAAGAGCGAGATGTCATCGCGGGCTTCCAGCTCCTCCCGGCACAAAGGCCAAAAGCGGCAGGAGGCGCACTCTTTAACGCGGCGTGGGCCCGCTGGTAGTGGCTGCGCCAACGCCTCATCGATGGCAAAACGCGAGGTATCCGTAACAAAAGCTTGGCTGCGATCCTGGCCAATCGCAGCGCCCCTGCCGGAATTCAGGCCTACTTCTTCCAAGCCCCGCGCGGCCAAGGCCAACCGGTAGCCATCGACGGCATGGTGCCGAATCTTGTACTTTGCCGGTAGCGGCTCACTCAACCCCAAACGATGGGTAGGCACAACCAGCGTACGCGAGCTCTCGTGCGGGCGGGCCACGCGGTGATCAGAAACGATGACAGGACTGTATTTGTCCCCATCCCGCACTAGGAGCTCCACGCGCACCATCCACTCGGAAGTAGAAAACACAGCGTTCGTAATGTGCGTATAGCCATGAACAAGTGCTTCCAGTGTGGCAAGCGCCCGCTCGAAATCATCCCCCTCCAGGTCAATCCGGCGGAAACGCCCCGGTCCCTTCTTGGGAAGGCGGCTGAGCGCAGCATCGATGGCGGCCGCGTGGCGCTCCGCGCGGGCTTGGCTCACTGCGGTGCGTGGGATCTCGGGATGCGCGCGGCGCTGCACTAAGCGATAACGGCAGCCCACAAGATCCGTGGCAACGAGCACATCCTTCACAGCAGGTGAGCTTAGTAGACCACCTTGCTAGAGTTGTAGCGAGACCCTAAAGATAGATTAATAAAAGGACGTTTCAATGGGCATTATGAAGAAAATCCGCAAGGCCCGCCGTGAGGCCCGCGCTGAGATCAAGGCCGCTAAGACCCGTGCAAAGGCAGAGGTCAAGGCTGCAGATAAGGCCAAGCACCGCCAGCAGAAGCTGCTGGCCAAGCAAGAAAAGGCACTTATTAAGTCTGAGGAAAAGGGCTTAAAGAAGCGCCGCCAGCACGAGTACAAAATGGCCAAGAAAGAACTCGAACGCATCAAGCAGGGCCGTTTTAATAAGGACAATGTCAAGCGCTATGCCGGTGCCCTGCGCACCGCAGCACCGCTTCTTTTGCCCTTGATCTACCGCGGCATCACTGCCGCCCAGCGCGAGGTGGAAAAGAAGCGCGCGCAGAAAGCCGGTGTCAGCGCCGAACAGCTGGCGTCCTTCTCCGGCCACGGCGCGCCGCTCAAGGCCCGCACCGCGGGTATCCGCAACTCTCTCAAGGACGCGCAGCTTCCCGCTGGTTTCAAGCGCGACGTCAAGGAGCGCCTCAACGAGCTTGACTCCGCGATTGACAATGCGGAGTACATGACCGATCAGCAGCGTCAGCGCGCGCACCGCTCTATTTCCGGCGAGATCGACTCGCTGAACGACGAAATCCAAGCCAAGCTGGGGGCTTAGCCTCTCAGCGCGCAGACGTCTACCCTTCAAGCCGCACTACCCTCCCCCAAGCGGGGAGGACACTCGTCGCGTATCCACATCGTTCAGCCGGAATGGAGATTCATGGCCCGCCGCGAAATCACTCAGTTTTTTGATGATATCGATAACAAGCCCCTCAGTGAGGAAGAACTGATCGTCATCCGCTTCAGCGTTGACGGTAAGGACTATCTTCTCGACGTATCCCAAGAAAACGCCGACAAATTCCACGCTGCGCTGGACCCCTTCATCAAGGCGGCCCGCCACCCCGTTAAAAAGGACACCCGCCGCTATAAGCCAGCCGATGTCCGCGCGTGGGCCGCCAAGCACGGCTACCAGGTAGCTGAGCGCGGCAAGATCCCCAACGAGGTGATTTTGGCGTACCGCAACGCCAACAATCTTTAAAGAACGCCCTGCTCGCGGGCAGCAGCCACGGCGGAGGTGCGGGAGCGCACGCCTAGTTTGTCGTAGATGTGGACTAGGTGAGACTTCACCGTCGCCTCTGACAGCATCAGTTCCACACCGATCTCACGGTTGGAGGAACCCGCCGCCACCAGCTTCAATACTTCAAGCTCACGCGGGGTAAGGGAGGTGCGCGGGGTACGCACGCGGGTCATCAGCTTATCGGCCACCACGGGCGAGAGCGCGGAATCTCCTTCCGCCGCCGAACGTACCGCCGCGAGCAACTCCACCGGTGGCGCATCCTTCAGCAGGTAGCCCACCGCTCCGGCCTCGATGGCTCCGAGGATATCCGCATCGGTGTCATAGTTGGTCACCACGAGCACCTTGGGGGGATTCTCCATGGAGTAGCGGATAGCAGCGGTTGCTTCCGCGCCACCCATGACGCGCGTGCCTTCGATGCCCGCGCCGAAACGCAAATCCATGAGGAGGACGTCGATGCCACCCGCCTGTGCCGCGGAAACAGCGGCCTCGGCCGTAGCTACCTCGCCCACGACCTCGATATCCTCTGCTCCCTCGAGCACCGAGCGTAGACCTAAGCGTACGATCTCGTGGTCGTCGGCAAGCAAGACCCTAATCACGGGCTTCCTCCTCATTGGTACAGTGTGGACAATTTCCTAATCTACATCGTTATCTAAGGGCACACTAACTGAGACCGCCGTGCCGCTGCCTGGCGTGGATTCAATCACGACTTCTCCGCCGAGCTCCTCTGCGCGCCTGCGCATCGCCGATAGACCAATATGGCCCAAACCCGCCGGCTTATTCTCCACCGCCGCGACATCAAAGCCCTCTCCATTGTCCACGACGTCCACGCGCACCTCATCCGGCGCATAGGTCACGGTGACCCGCGCCTTGCTGGCGTGAGCGTGCTTGACGACGTTCCCCATCGCTCCCTGCGCAATCCGCAACAGTGCTGCTTCCACCTTCATGGGCAACTGCTGCGTATCGCCCTCAACGTCCACAGACACGTCGACCCCACCGGTTGCCACGAAATTATCCGCCATCCGCGTCATGGCAGCTCCCAGGGAAGTTTCCGAGAGTGCCGCCGGCTGAAGTGCCGCAATCATGGCGCGCGCTTCATGGAGGTTATCCGCTGCGGTGCGCCGCGCGAGCTCAATGCGCTCTTGTGCTTTGGGAATATCCTCTTGGTCGAGGTCTCGGTCAGCGGCATGCAGCAGCATCTGGATGGAGGACAGGCCCTGCGCCAGGGTGTCGTGGATCTCGTGGGCGATGCGCTGACGCTCAGCCGTCATGCCTGCCGTGCGCTCAGACTCCACAAGTTGCGAACGGGTCTTCACCAATTCCTGGTTCATACGGCTCAGCGCCCGGAAGGCGTAGGTAATCGCGATTGTCACCAGGGCCGATACCGCGGGGCCCATGATGCCGCCGAAGGACAACCCACCCGGTATCTGCACCAGCACGGTCATCACCGTGGCCGCGATAACGCAGATGATGCCGGGGATCATCTCCAGTACGTAGAGGTACACAAAATACAGGGAAAACACGAGATAGATGGCCGCGGGCGCCACCGCCATATCCGCTAGCCACAACACCGTGAGAATGACTATCCAGCCATAACGCGCGATGCGCGGCAGGGTCTCTAAGTAGGCCGACCCCCCGAAGTACACCACGGCAAAAGAAACCAAGAGCAAAAGGTTCAACACACCTTGCCACAGGGGAAGGCGTACCGTGGTAAAAATTGCCACCACCAGCAGCGTCGCCGTCAGGACGTGGATACCGTTGCGCAGGGCATCCGATTCAACCGAGCGCTGGTCTAGTGTGGACGTCATGCGCCACAGCCTACTTCCCTCGCTTACTGCCTGCCTGATCGGCATCGGCTTCGCCGTCGCAGGATGCTCGGATGCATCCAACCCCACGCCCAGCACCCCGGCCGCAAGTTCGGTGCCACACACCGACGCAGGCGATGGCCTACCTATCGACGCCACAGCTGAAGTCAGCGACTGGGAAGACTGCCCCTATCTGGATACCCAATGGGTGGCCGATACCAACGGGCAGAGGATGACCCGGTGGGGCGTCGACAAGCGCTTTAGCACCCCCGCCTGCGTGTTCTGGTCCTACCCCGAGGATCCACAGGCCACCGTCCTGGTTCGGCAGATGCCCAGCGTGGAGGAGGCCCGGGCCGTCGTGGATTGGGCCGCACCGGTAGAGGACACGGAGCTGGCCGAGTTCGATGGCTGGTCGGGTGGGCGCGGCGTCTTTGAGGACCACACGGTCTTTGCCGTGCAGAAGGACAACCACGCCGTGGTGGTGTGGTCGAACCAGCTGCAGACCCTCAAGCCCCAGCTCATAGCCCAGGAAGCCATCAAGAGCTTAGGTCTATAAAGACCTAAGCGTGTAAAAGCCTAAACGGCGACGTCGTTATAGGGCATCTGCGCTGCCACCCAAGGGAAAATAACCTCCATGAGCAGGAAGAAAACACCCACAGCCAGCGCCAGCGCCAGCACCGCCTTCACCGCGGTGGGGCCGGGCAACAAGTTCCAGAGTGCGCGATACATTAGTTCTCCTCCAAGACGGCGGGGCGGTCATTGTCATCCGTGCCGGGCGCTTTGGCCTCCCGGTCAGTCTCCATCGCGTGAATGATCATGCGCTCCGCATTGGAAAACTGCGGGTGGCACGTGGTGAGGGTGAGTAGGGATTCGCTGGGCTCAACCCCCTCCGCACCGGGGACGGGGTGGAGCACACTGACATCGCCCGGCAGCGTGATATGGCGGCCCTGCACCGAATGGTACTCCGGTTTGGCTTGCTGCTCTGGGCTGAAACAGCCGCCCGGGACACCATCAATGGGCAAAACACGGTAGGTGATCCACTCCGTTTCGGTTTCGATGACGATGGCATCACAGGTATCCAGGTTTCCCAGATCATTAAAGGGAGCGCCCTTGCCCACGCGGTGCCCGGCGACGGCAAAATTTCCCGGCTCACCGGGCATCTGTGTCTCCGTGTAGCGCCCTGGTCCGCGCAACAGATCATCCTCGTTGGTGCCTTCCAGAACCGCAAAAGCGAAATCCGATCCAAAGGCCGGTATGTAGAGGCGCGCAAAGGCCTCACCAAGTTTCGGGGCGTGGCCCCCTCCTCGCGGGTTGTGCCATTCTTCCTGCAGCGTCTCATTGGCTTGGTTCTGCATCTGGCCAGACTTGATGTTGGTCCAATAGGACTCATAGAAAGCGAAAAGCAGCAGCAGCACGCCGGCCGTCAGCATGAGCTCACCGATGACGGTACCTACGGTCGGTCGAGTGCGTGCAGTGGGGTGAGGCATACCAGCATCTTAGACTCCCTGTAACGTGTAAGTGCCCCACCACCCTGCAGGAAGAGGAGTAGGCGATGATCAGCATCTTCATGTACCCGGTCTCCGGAATCATGAAACTCTGGCACCTGCTATTTGCTTCTTTCCTGGACGGTTCGATGGCGTGGATCCTCACCATCGTCTTCCTGGTACTCACAGTCCGGGGAATCATCGCTCCGCTGAATTGGCTTTCCGTGAAGCAGGGCCGCATCGGCGCACTCATGCGCCCGGAGATGACCGAGCTCAACGAACGACTCAAGCAGGCCGATTCTGTCGATGATGCCGTCACTATCCTGACCAAGCAGCGCGATCTTAAGGAACGCTTCCAGCACAACCCCATGGTGGGTTGTTTCCCGGTTTTCCTCATCTTCCCAGCCTTCATCGGTCTCTACCAGGTGGTCCTTAGAGTCTCGGGCTCGGCGAATGAACCGGTGGGAATGCTCACGCTTGACGACGTCTCCTCCTTCCGCGCCTCCACCGTCTTCGGCGTCCCCCTCACCGACTTCGCCCGCGAGCATCACGACTTGATCCTGCCGATGCTCGTGGCGGCACTCGCGTTCACCTCGCTGAACACCCTTATCACGCTCTACCGCGGCTACCTCACCACTCTTTTCGATCAGAAGATTCCGCGCCGCTTGTTGTGGTTCATGGCGCTCACGGTCTTTCTCATTCCCTGGATGCTGTGGGCGGTAGCGTGGAACGGTCCCATCCCCGTGACCATCATTTTCTACTGGGGCTGCTCCTACCTCTTCACCTTGCTACAGACTTTGGCGTACGAATTCATCCTGCACAAGCGCTATCCCTTACCGGAAGCTGTCCACGAACAGCGGCGGGAGAGCATTCGACGCTGGCGGGCTAAGGAAAAGAAGAAAGAGAAGAAAGCCGCCAAACAGCGCCTCAAGGACAACCCTGCGTACGAGGAGGAGTTGGCTGCTGCCCGCAAACGCCACTCTGCGATTGTGGCGGAGGCACGCAAAATTCTTAAATCGAATAATCGGCCGGAGGCGCCGACAGAAGCTGAATAGCCAACTGCTTCGCGGTGACGAGCGGGGCGACGTCACGGGTCAGGCGGGCGCCGGCGAGACCACCATCAAGGAAGATAAGAATCTGGCTCGCCTGCTCCTCTGAGGGATAGCCATTCTTGGCGTTAAGGAGTGCCGTGATGGTGGAATGAATCCACGTTCGGTGCTCCACGCAGGCGGCCACGATGCCCCGCTCGGCGTCTGTCTCTGGGCGTGGGTATTCGCCAGCTGCGTTAAGGAAGTGCGAGCCGCGAAACTCCATGGCTGGCTGCTCTTCGATGGCCTTGTCGAAGAAAGCCAGGATCTTGTTCTCCGGGTCAGTGGCATCTTCGGTGCGCTTTTGCCAATCTGCGCGGTATTCCTCATCGAGGGCCTCGACATAGGCGATAACGAGGGCATCCTTGGAGCCGAAAAGAGAATAGAGCGAAGCCTTTGCCACATCTGCCTCGCGCAAGATGCGGTCAATTCCGATGACGCGGATACCTTCGGTGGTAAAGAGCCGCGTGGCGGATTCGAGTAGTCGGCTACGCGGGCTCGGGCGATTACGGCGCGACTTCTTTTCGGCCATTTCTTCTCCTCACATGACAAAACCGGTTCATCTATACAATATAGACAAACCGGTATGTATGCGAATTATTATTTCTTGCGGCCCGTAATGGCCCCCACGATCCACAGCAGGATGCAAGCACCGACGGTCGCAGTAATAATCATCAGGAACCAGCTATCGCCGACATCCTTATTAAACAGCGCCAGCAAACCGCCACCAATGAGGCCGCCGATAACACCAACGATGAGGTTGGTGACCAGCCCCTGGTCACGCTTCATAATCTTCTCTGCGAGCCAACCCGCAATGATGCCAACAACAATCGATCCAAAGAAACCGAGACCAAGTCCCATGTCACTCACTCCTTCTCTCAACAGTAAATAGCTTTTATTTACGCACTTCCCACCGTACGCGTTAAAACATCAAAACGACCCGGGCCCACCATTTATCCAATAAATGGGCCCGAATCGTTATAGCGGAGTTATGCGAAGGTTACTCGGAGTCCGGACGTACCACCATCATCGGGCAGGGAGCGGACTGCAGCAACGCGCGGGAGGTAGAACCAAGCAGCATACCCTTGAAGCCACCTCGACCGTGGGAACCCACGACGAGCAGCTGAGCGCCCTCGGAAGCTTCCGTCAGCGCACGGACAGGACGGTCACGAGCGATAACCTTCTTCACCTGTACATCCGGGTACTTCTCTTGGAACTCTGCAAGGCGCTCGGTCAGCAGTTCTGCCTGCTCCTTCTCCACCTCAGCCCACTCCGCCTGGGCTGCCGAGAGGCCAGCCAGGGAAGCTTGAACCTGCATATCCATCCACGTGTGAACAGCAATCAGCTCTGCGCCACGGGCATCCGCTTCCTTGAAGGCGTAATCAGTTGCCTTCTGGGAGACCTCGGAGCCATCG
This sequence comes from Corynebacterium aurimucosum, assembly GCF_030408555.1. Taxonomy (NCBI): domain Bacteria; kingdom Bacillati; phylum Actinomycetota; class Actinomycetes; order Mycobacteriales; family Corynebacteriaceae; genus Corynebacterium; species Corynebacterium aurimucosum. The sequence goes on from NZ_CP047048.1 coordinate 2,586,798, forward strand.
ACACCGATGACGACAGGACCGTACTTGGTGGACTCAGTGACGTGGTTATCCTCACGGACTACGACCACCGGGCAGGAGGCATGGGAGACCACGGAGGCAGAAACCGAACCCATGACCATTCCGGAAAGACCGCCCATGCCGCGGGAGCCCATCACAATCATGGTGACGTCCTTAGACATCTCCAACAGCATATCGATCGGGGAACCTTCAGCCACGGTGTGGCCAATCTTCAGATCCGGGGCAACCTTGTGGGCCTCGGCGCGGGCCTCCTCAATCTTTTGCAAGGTTTCCGCCTGGAGGTCATCGAAAAGCTCCTTCGGCGGGACCATGCCTTCGGCGTAGAGGAACTGCGGCATCGTATAACTCGATGCGATACGCAGTGGGATACCCCGCTTCACCGCAGTGTTGGCAGCCCAGCGGACGGCGTTCTTCGACGCTTCCGAACCATCGACGGCTACGACGACAATGTCTTCCTTTGCCATGACCTTTCCTTTCGAAGTGCTTACACTTCCAGTCTAATACCTATTATTAGACCTGTGGGGTGGTCGCAGCATCTGCGTTGGCAGGGAAGAGAATGTTGTAGGCGGCCACGACAATGTCACGAATGACGGCACCGATACCATTAGAGAAGAAATCGATGACGGGTGCGAGAATAGAGTTGAAATCCATGGGACAAAGAATATCGCAAAAAAGGCGTGGCGCAACACCACTTCCTATCCGCGATGGACTAAACCCCACTCACGCTCGCGTATCCGACGGGCCAATCACTGCGTGGGACTTCGTACACAACCTCATCACCACGCAGCGCCACCGGCACCCCGAAGACAACGAGGCCGCGCTACAGGCACGCTTCGATGCCAACGAAGTTGTACGCCAAGACGCTTCACCCCTACGCCCCGACAGCATCCTGGCTTCCAACGCCGTGGTGTACTTCTACCGCATGCCGGCACCAGAAACGCCCGTCCCATACGAAATACCGATTCTCTTTGAAGACGAACGCCTTTTGGTCGTCGACAAACCACCCTTCATGGCCACCATGCCCCGCGCCCGCCACATCACGGAGACTGCCACCGTGCGCCTGCGTCGGAAAACCGGAAACAACGAGTTATCCCCCGCGCACCGCCTCGACCGTCTCACTTCCGGCATCCTCGTCTTTACCAAGGACCGCTCCATACGGGGCGCCTACCAAACGCTGTTTGCCGAGCGCCGCGTCACCAAGACCTACGCAGCCATCGCGCCGCTTGCCGACGTCTCCCCCGGCACCGTCTGGCGCTCCCGCATGGAGAAGACCCCGGGGGAACTACAAGGACGCATCGTCGAAGGTGAAGTCAACGCCATCACCGAAGTCGCCGGCGTGGAGCCAGTAGATAAGGCCCCGTACGAAGCTATCCACGGAGCACTACCTGAGCTAGCGAAGTACACACTCAAACCACAGACCGGGAAGACTCATCAATTACGGCTCCATATGCTCCAAGCCGGAGCACCCATTATTGGCGACCCCATATACCCGGTCATTTACCCTGCCGAGGCCGAAGACATGCGGATACCAATGCATTTGACGGCAACGCACATTTCATTTGTTGACCCCTTAACTGGTGCCGACCGTGAATTCTCATCACAATTACCATTACAGACCTATCATCTATTAAATCCATAAATAGATAAACGAAAATAACATCGCCTCTGAACAGTGGCTATGGCCTGAACCCTGGAAAGCAGTTTGGTGCTTGATGTTCTCAACTTCGGGGTTGTGGGGTTGTGTCTTAGATGGCAGGGTAAGCGTTGTTGTTGAGGACGGCTCGGCCGCTTTCGGCGGGGTTTTGGTGGAAGAGCCCGGGCCTGTGCTTGGCTACTTGGGCTTGGTTGTTGCGTGTTTTACAAGTGCAGACGTGGAAGTACATACCTGCAGCGTGACTGATCAGCAGACGCGGGCCTGTACTTGGCTGCGACCAGCGGGTCTGCACTTTCGGGTCTGCACTTTCGGGTTGTGGGGGACGGTGAACACCGCAAAACGAAAAGAGAGAGACCGTTGAAACAGTAGTGTTTCAACGGTCTCTCTTTGTTGTGTATTGAGTTGTTGTTTTGTTTGGTGTCGGCGGTTTCTTACTCTCCCACAACCTCCCGGTTGCAGTACCATCAGCGTTAGCAGGCTTAGCTTCCGGGTTCGGAATGGGTCCGGGCGTTTCCCTGCTGCTATAGGCCACCGACAAACACTCGAGGCATCTTTGTGCCTGGTTGGGTGTGTTGTGTCAGATACTGTGTAGTGGACGCAAGCGACAGTGTGAATAATTGTGTCTTTGTTGTGTTTGTTGTTTCCACACTCGAAAAGGAGTGTGTGTGTTTGTTTTGGTCTATTAGTACCAGTAGCCTTCACACCTTGCGGTGCGTCCAGGTCTGGCCTATCAACCCCATCGTCTGTGGGGGACCTCAAATACGAAACCTCATCTTAAAACAGGCTTCCCGCTTAGATGCTTTCAGCGGTTATCCCTTCCGTACGTAGCCAACCAGCGATGCTCCTGGCGGAACAACTGGCACACTAGAGGTACGTCCGTCCCGGTCCTCTCGTACTAGGGACAGCCTTCTTCAAGTTTCAACGCGCGCGGCGGATAGAGACCGAACTGTCTCACGACGTTCTGAACCCAGCTCGCGTGCCGCTTTAATGGGCGAACAGCCCAACCCTTGGGACCTACTCCAGCCCCAGGATGCGACGAGCCGACATCGAGGTGCCAAACCATCCCGTCGATATGGACTCTTGGGGAAGATCAGCCTGTTATCCCCGGGGTACCTTTTATCCGTTGAGCGACACCACATCCACAAGTAGGTGCCGGATCACTAGTCCCGACTTTCGTCCCTGTTCGACATGTCTGTCTCACAGTCAAGCTCCCTTGTGCACTTACACTCACCACCTGATTGCCAACCAGGCTGAGGGAACCTTTGGGCGCCTCCGTTACATTTTGGGAGGCAACCGCCCCAGTTAAACTACCCACCAGGCACTGTCCCCAACCCAGATCATGGGCCAAGGTTAGACATCCAATCCGATCAGAGTGGTATTTCAACAACGACTCCACAACCACTAGCGTGGCCGCTTCATAGTCTCCCACCTATCCTACACAAACCGAACCGAACACCAATACCAAGCTATAGTGAAGGTCCCGGGGTCTTTTCGTCCTGCCGCGCGTAACGAGCATCTTTACTCGTAGTGCAATTTCACCGGGCCTGTGGTTGAGACAGCAGAGAAGTCGTTACGCCATTCGTGCAGGTCGGAACTTACCCGACAAGGAATTTCGCTACCTTAGGATGGTTATAGTTACCACCGCCGTTTACTGGGGCTTAAATTCTCAGCTTCGCAGCCAAAAGACTACTAACCGGTCCTCTTAACCTTCCAGCACCGGGCAGGCGTCAGTCCATATACATCAACTTCACGTCTTCGCATGGACCTGTGTTTTTGATAAACAGTCGCTTCCCTCTATTCTCTGCGACCCCACAACCCACCACACTCGCAAAGAGTGCTTAAGTCGTGTGGTCCCCCTTCTCCCGAAGTTACGGGGGCATTTTGCCGAGTTCCTTAACCACAGTTCACCCGAACGCCTTAGTATTTTCAACCTGACCACCTGTGTCGGTTTAGGGTACGGGCCATACATCCACATCGCTAGAGGCTTTTCTCGACAGTACTAGATCACCAACTTCACCCACACTTGGGCTACGCATCACGCCTCAGGTTTAACGGTGCGCGGATTTACCTACACACCACCTCACACGCTTACACCAACAATCCACTAAGCGGCATGGCTACTACACTGTGTCACCCCATCACTTGAACCACACATCAGGCCCCACGACATCAACAAACCACACACTCAAAGAGTGCACAATCCGTATCCGCGGTGGTTAGTATCAGTGCTTTATCATGGGCGCGGATATACGGGTACCAGAATATCAACTGGTTATCCATCGACTACGCCTGTCGGCCTCGCCTTAGGTCCCGACTCACCCTGGGAAGACGAACTTGACCCAGGAACCCTTAGTCATCCGGCGGGAAGGATTCTCACCTTCCAATTCGTTACTCATGCCTGCATTCTCACTCGCACACACTCCACGCCTCCTTACGGTAACGCTTCAACACATGCACGACGCTCCCCTACCCAAACAAAAAAGTTTGCCGCGGCTTCGGCGGTGTGCTTGAGCCCCACTACATTGTCGGCGCAGGACCACTCGACCAGTGAGCTATTACGCACTCTTTCAAGGATGGCTGCTTCTAAGCCAACCTCCTGGCTGTCTTCGCGATCCCACATCCTTTTCCACTTAGCACACCCTTAGGGGCCTTAACCGGCGATCTGGGCTGTTTCCCTCTCGACTATGAAGCTTATCCCCCACAGTCTCACTGCCGCACAACACAATTGATGGCATTCGGAGTTTGGCTGACATTGCTAAGATTGTAGTCCCGCTCAACCAACCAGTAGCTCTACCTCCACCAAGCTACATGCGACGCTGCACCTAAATGCATTTCGGGGAGAACCAGCTATCACGGAGTTTGATTGGCCTTTCACCCCTACCCACAGCTCATCCCCGCAGTTTTCAACCTACGTGGGTTCGCGCCTCCACAGCATCTTACTACTGCTTCACACTGGCCATGGGTAGATCACCCCGCTTCGGGTCCAGGACACGCCACTCAAAACACCCCATTAGGATTCGGTTTCCCTACGGCTACCCCACACGGGTTAACCTCGCGACATGCCGCTGACTCGCAGGCTCATTCTTCAAAAGGCACGCCATCACACAACAAAAAGTGCTCTGACGGATTGTAAGCACATGGTTTCAGGAACTATTTCACTCCCCTCCCGGGGTACTTTTCACCATTCCCTCACGGTACTCATACACTATCGGTCACACTGAGTATTTAGGCTTACCGGGTGGTCCCGGCAGATTCACAGCAGATTCCACGAGCCCGCTGCTACTCGGGCAACCCAACAACCCATGCATTGCAGCCTTCAACTACGGGACTATCACCCTCTACGGTAGGCGTTTCCACACCACTTCACCTAACAACAACACACAAGCAAACCAGTGGTAGCTGGCTTCCATTGGGGCCCACAACACCGCACACACAACCCCTACCAAGTATCACATGCACACGGTTTAGCCTCATCCACGTTCGTTCGCCACTACTAGCAGAATCATATTTTATTTTCTTCTCCTACGGGTACTGAGATGTTTCACTTCCCCGCGTAAACCCCCACAACAGCTATGAATTCACTGAAGGGTAACACCCCATAACAGGTGCCAGGTTTCCCCATTCGGACATCCTCGGATCAACGCTTTATTGACAACTCCCCGAGGCTTAACGCAGCCTTACACGTCCTTCATCGGCTCAGCATGCCAAGGCATCCACCATGCGCCCTAAATAACGAACACACAACCAACAAGGCAACCACCACAAAAGCAGCAGAAGACAGTGTTGGTGTGAACACACAAAACACAAAAGAACAAAGAAATCACACAAACCACAACCCACCACCAACACACGCACAAAGCACGTATCAGCAGCAAGCATATGGTTTAATGCTCGCGTCCACTATACAGTTCTCACACAACACCCCACACCAGCCCAACAACCAGAACATTAAGCACTCTGACCATCAAGCTCATGTGGGTTAAACAACCAGGGAACAATGCCCCAGACACCCAACAATGCACCACGTACTTTTAAAAAATGTTAGTCAACCATTCTGGTTAAGATGTATCTCCACCCGATTAAACAAACGGTGGCAGCAAAACAATCGTTCACTCAACCACCACGCACATGAAAACACTCACATGCTTAAAGACACCAACTGGTGCCACAAATAAAGCTCCTTAGAAAGGAGGTGATCCACCCGCACCTTCCGGTACGGGTACCTTGTTACGACTTCGTCCCAATCGCCGATCCCACCTTCGACAGCTCCCTAACAAGTTTAGGCCACTGGCTTCGGGTGTTACCAACTTTCATGACGTGACGGGCGGTGTGTACAAGGCCCGGGAACGTATTCACCGCAGCATTGCTGATCTGCGATTACTAGCGACTCCGACTTCATGGGGTCGAGTTGCAGACCCCAATCCGAACTAAGGCCGGCTTTCAGCGATTCGCTCCACCTCACAGTGTCGCTGCGCGTTGTACCGACCATTGTAGCATGTGTGAAGCCCTGGACATAAGGGGCATGATGATTTGACGTCATCCCCACCTTCCTCCGAGTTAACCCCGGCAGTCTCTCATGAGTCCCCAACCAAATGCTGGCAACATAAGACAAGGGTTGCGCTCGTTGCGGGACTTAACCCAACATCTCACGACACGAGCTGACGACAACCATGCACCACCTGTACACCAACCACAAGGGACACTACATCTCTGCAGCAATCTGGTGTATGTCAAGCCCAGGTAAGGTTCTTCGCGTTGCATCGAATTAATCCACATGCTCCGCCGCTTGTGCGGGCCCCCGTCAATTCCTTTGAGTTTTAGCCTTGCGGCCGTACTCCCCAGGCGGGGCGCTTAATGCGTTAGCTACGGCACAGAAGACGTGGAAGCCCCCTACACCTAGCGCCCACCGTTTACGGCATGGACTACCAGGGTATCTAATCCTGTTTGCTACCCATGCTTTCGCTCCTCAGCGTCAGTAACTGCCCAGAGACCTGCCTTCGCCATCGGTGTTCCTCCTGATATCTGCGCATTTCACCGCTACACCAGGAATTCCAGTCTCCCCTACAGCACTCAAGTTATGCCCGTATCGCCTGCACGCCCGAAGTTAAGCCCCGGAATTTCACAGACGACGCGACAAACCACCTACGAGCTCTTTACGCCCAGTAATTCCGGACAACGCTCGCACCCTACGTATTACCGCGGCTGCTGGCACGTAGTTAGCCGGTGCTTCTTATACAGGTACCGTCACTTGCGCTTCGTCCCTGTCGAAAGGAGTTTACAACCCGAAGGCCGTCATCCCCCACGCGGCGTCGCTGCATCAGGCTTCCGCCCATTGTGCAATATTCCCCACTGCTGCCTCCCGTAGGAGTCTGGGCCGTATCTCAGTCCCAATGTGGCCGTACACCCTCTCAGGCCGGCTACCCGTCGACGCCTTGGTAGGCCATTACCCCACCAACAAGCTGATAGGCCGCGAGCTCATCTTGCACCGAAAAAACTTTCCAACCACCACACTAAAGGCAGTTCATATCCGGTATTAGACCCAGTTTCCCAAGCTTATCCCAGAGTGCAAGGCAGATCACCCACGTGTTACTCACCCGTTCGCCACTCGAGTACCAGTGCAAGCACTGGCCTTTCCGTTCGACTTGCATGTGTTAAGCACGCCGCCAGCGTTCGTCCTGAGCCAGGATCAAACTCTCCACAAAAAGGCCGTGAAAAGCCCAAACCTAGACAAACAGACAAACCACACCGCATGATGCAAACACACCACACGGACTGGCTATCCAAAAATTACATAAAGAAAAAATCCAAAAACCAACCCCCAACCCGACGGGGATATACAAGGAGGCTGGCCCAGTCAGAAGATTTTAAACAATACGCCCAAACAACTTATGTTATTTACAATGACGCCGCTAAAAGGAAAAGCGCCATCCGGCATACACCAACCGTGCCACACATACGGCACAACACGGCCAGAACAAATAAAATCAACCAACAAAAAAGTACATTGGCACACTATTGAGTTCTCAGACATCGTCACCACACAGCCATACGGCCCGCTTTAAGCGAAACGCAGTACTGCGAGTAAAGAAAATATTTGTTGTCAGGGCCTGTTTTCCTACCGCCTCTCTCCAAGAACCTCTGTTCCTGTGGGGCGCTGTCGGTCGCGCTGACTCATATAAAGTTACATACGGCCTTGAAAAAACACAAATATGCACTTCAAAGAAGGTTTTTATCCCTTCTTGAAGTGCACAAAGACAACCGTTTAACGCCGACATTGGTTGGCGCTCAGCGTGACCCAAACCAGCCCATGAGGCCCGGGCTAAACACGTTGGTCTTTTTAGCCATCCGGGGATACGCGGCAACCCACACAACGTAGATGATTGCCATCCCTGTGAACGTCCACCCCATCGCAACGCTGGGATTGATAAGCCACGCTATGAACAGTATGGCGATTGCTCCCGCTAGCGCAGTTGTGTAAAGCCACGTCGGTTTGTCGGTAATGGCGAAACTTAAAAGTAGTGACGTTGTAGCAAGACACACGATGGTGAACCCCGCTGGATTGCCGGTCCACATCATCGCTACCAGATCGGCCACGAGCGATAGGACCACGGGGATTGCCGTGCACAGCACAGTGGCCTTAGCCCAGGCACCGCGCGGCAGCCCAAAGGCCACTGCATCTTTGAGTGAGCTGCGGATTGAATCAGCAACTAGCGGCAGGACAATCAACGTAACAATGACACCCACGATGCCCACGGCGGCATCCCACAGCTTGCTCACCACGATGGTTATCGCTATTGCGATGGCTACACCGATCGCAGTCCACATCCACGCGCGAACCTGGGGACGCAACACAATTTGGGAGACCGGGGACGCTGAGAACCAGCCCGTCGAAGAATCACCATCGCTGCCTACGATGAGGGAGCTCGCGGTCATGCGCGATGGCTCGACGCGCTTGGCCACGCAGAATATCCACGCTGCCGTTGGCGCGATGAGAGTCCACCACGGAAAGGCGAAGGGCGCGCTAACAAGAATGAGCACAAGCGTCAGGGAAGCATTGATTCGCCGGTGCCCATTCCACACCCGGGTGCTCAACCCAAAGGTCAGATAACGCGTGAAATCAGGCTGCGAAAGGTAAACCATAAGGACCATAAAGAGTGAGTAACCAATGGCCCACCCTTGCCCGCGATCCATTCCCAGCACCGGAAGGACAACAATCCACAAGGCAAAAAAGAAGCTGTTCCAGCTCAGCGCCATATGTCTATAGATCTTCATCATGCCTCCCCCAATGCCAACACTGCCTGTTCGAGGGATACCTCGCTGGCACGCAAACCCATTTCCTGGGCCATGTCGAAGACGTTGGTGGTGTGGCTGGGGCGGGCGTCGACAAGCGCGCGGTCTGCCACGGCTGAGGTTTCGCGCTCAAGGACCGGAAGCTGCAGGCGCCCCAGCGCGCGATCGAGGGCTTCGGCAGAGCCGGTGAGTTGGACGACGCCCTCAATGAACTCATCGATGGGTCCGGAGATCGGGCTCTCCCCCATCAAAGCCACGGTATCGAGCAAACCGGATAACTCGTTGAGGTGGTGGGTGGAGACAATGATGGTGCGGCCATGCTCCTCGCGTAAGACTTCGTAGAATACTTCCCGCTTGGAAGCGTCGAGGCCGAGATAGGGTTCGTCGAGAAGCATGTACGGCACCCCCGAAGCCACCGCGACAATGAAGCTCGCCGCCGACTTCTGCCCGCGGGAAAGCCCCGAGTAGTTCTTCATCGGGAGCTCGAAACGCTCCACCAATTCCTCGGCGCGCTCCTTGTTCCAGGTGGGCCAGCGCAGGCTGGCTACGGTGAAGACTTTCTTCACGTTCCAGCCTTCGGGCAAGGGGTTGTCGATACCCATAAGCACAACCTTGTTGAGCACCTTTTCATTGTCATAGGGCTTGTCGCCATCGACCTTGATGCCGGAAGCATTCAGCTGTCCGGCAATCTTGCGTAGCAACGTGGTCTTACCAATACCGTTGGGGCCGACGAGGCCATGTGTGAGGCCGTCGCCGAAGGTGAAGTGTGGGGTGGAAATCATGAGTAGAGTCCTCGGCTTTCTGCGACAAGATCAATGAGGTCATGGAGCTGCTGGCGGGTATAGCCCAGGTGCACGGCTTCGTCGATCAGCGGCGCGGCGTACTCGGCTGCAAATTCTTGGCGACGCCGCGCGCGAATCATTTCGGCTGCACCTGAGGTGACAAACATCCCGATGCCCCGGCGCTTTTCGAGGATCCCCAGATCCACGAGAAGAGAAAGGCCTTTACGGGCGGTGGCGGGATTGATGCTATGGAAGGCGGCCAGCTCGTTCGTGGACGGCGCCTGTGCCCCTTCGGTGAGGGTGCCTTCGATAATGGCGTCCTCAATGAGCACAGCTATCTGACGGAAGAGCGGCTGCGCGGAGTTATCCATGCCGACTCCTTAGCTGGTTGGTTACTCATGTAACTAACCATATAACCATCCTTTAGTCCTGGCAAGACTGCATCGAGCCCTGACTTTGACCTGGGAATTCCCTCAAGGTTATCGACGTTTTGTGACTAATGGGGCACACTGGAACACACCGGCCTTAGGCTGGAAGACCTCACAGAAGTGACCTAAGAAAATTATTTAGAAGAAATAGAACGGAATTTAGGAGCCATGCTTGAACGAACACTTGTCTTCGTCGACACGTCATATCTACTCGCCAGTTTCTATAACTCATGGGAAACGGGTGCCCGAGCCCAGCTAGAGATTGATTTACCCGAAGTAGTCAGCTCCCTTGGTTCCATGATTGAGAACCAGGTTGGAAACCGTATTCACCGCCAATACTGGTATGACGGAATCCCGGATACTGGGCCCCACCGCTACCAGCGAGCGTTGCGCGTCTGCGATGGCGTGCAGCTGCGTACCGGCCAACTCATCGAATGGGGCGAGCGCCGCACCCAAAAAGCGGTGGATACCCGCCTTGTCGCCGACATGATCGTCTCCGCTATGAAGGGCCAAGTCACGGACTTTGTTTTGGTCTCCGGCGACGCCGACATGATCCCCGGAGTGCAGGAAGCCGTCAATAACGGCGTGCGCGTGCACCTCTACGGCTTCGGCTGGGATTCAATGTCCTCCGCTCTGCGCCATGCGTGTGATTCCACCACAATCCTTGATCCGCGCGAGGACTTCGCCGATGCAATGGAGCTCGAGGTTCTCGAAGGCCCGCTACCGCCAACCATCCGCGAACCCCAGAATTCCGAGGACGGCAGCGAGGACGTGAGCGATGCCGCTAGCGAGCTCGCTCCGGAATGCGAAGAACCTACCGAGGCACAAGCTGCTTTCCCCTCCGCACCGAAACCCGGGCCGGCCACTCCTTCTGCCGCGGCACAAGATGTGGCGGCCACGGCCGCTCACCCCGAGTCAGCAGCACCCAGCGTCCCCGCCGAGGACGAGGAGCCCTCCCAGCCTGGAACCGCTGCTCAGGAGCCTGCCGACAAAGAGTCGGAAGCAGGCACCGAAGCCTCGAAGCCTGCTCCCAAGCCGGCCGCGCCAAAGCCGTCGATGATGGCACCGCGCCGCAAGCTACGTTCGAAGTACGTTCCGCTCCCTGAAGAAGTGTGGAGCTCCGCCGGGTTCCAGTCTCCCTTTGATGTGGGACAGCAATATGCCTCGTGGTGGTTCGACAACGCTGCGAGCGCTGATCAACGCGACCAGGCTCACCTGCTATCGGGCGGCGGGCTGCCACCGGAAATCGACCGCCCGCTGCTGCAGTTCGCCTGTGAAACGCTGCACGAGTACACGCTCACCGAAACCCAGCGCGTCAACCTGCGCGATGGCTTCCACTCGGGCATCCGCGGCGTGCTCATCAATATCCGCCGGCAAGATAGCTAAAACACCACAGAGACCTTTGAGAGCATAAGGCGCTGAAACTCCCAGGCCGCGCTACGCGGCCCGCTCTCAAAGGTCCCTTTTCTATGCGGTGATGTGGTCCGCGGTGGCTACTGCTTGCCCTCGGTGGTCTCCGATTCGGAACCAACACCAGCTTCGGTGCCAGTCTCAAGCGCTTGGTCGCTAGCGAAGGGGGAACCTTCGATCTCCTTATTCTTGGCCATCTCGGCGCGAATCTCGTCCAAGCGGGACGCGGCGGCCGTATCGTGACCCGCGGCCGAAATCTCCTGAATCCGGCTGCCACCAGTTGCCTGGTGCAGCTCCTGAGCGCCGAGGGCATCGGCGTAGCGCTTCTCAATCTTGGCGCGTACCGAATCCAACGTTGGCGTGGAATCATCGGGCTTGAGCTCGTTCATAGAGTCCAAGGCCTCAGCGTTCTTCTCCTGCATCGCTGCCTGATCAGCCTGGGACAGCAACTGGTCCACCTGCGCGAGCTGCTCCTTAAGGCGGGCCTCCGACTGCTGCTGCTGGGCCTTCGCCTGCTCGGCAGCTTGGGCGGCGGCCTCGTGCTGGGACTTCAGATTGGCCAACTCATTCTCTACGGCGACCAGCTGGCTCGCCACGACCTCTGCCGCTTGGTTGTACTCGGCGGCCTTCTGCGGATCCTCGGAAGCATCCGCCAGCTCCAGCGCCCGGCGGGTCTGGTCTTGGTAGTCCTTCTGGGACTTCACCAGGCGGTTGAGCTGCATTTCCAGCTGGGTTTTGCGTCCAATAATCTCCGCCGCATGTTCGGAAATCTGGCGATGTTGCTCTTTCGCACCTTCCACGGCCTGCTGGATCTGGACCTTGGGGTCAGCGTTCTCGTCGATCTTCTGATCGAAAGAAGCCATCACATACTTCCAGCCTTTGCTAAATGGATTTGCCATCGCACTCACTCCTTAGTGGTTCCTGCAACAGTATTTAATGCAGCTCTTATTAGTGGCCTATATAAAAAGACGCTTTCCTGCGAGTGTAGCGATACTCACAGGAAAGCGCGCGCGGCGGGCGTACTTGGCCCTCCGCACCAAGGAGAAGTCTTCGGGACTATTCCGCCTTCTGGCTCTCCACCTGGGCGCGGACTTCGTCCATGTCGAGGGCCTTAACCTGGCCGATGAGATCCTCCAGGGCTGCCGGCGGCAGGGCGCCAGCCTCACGGAAGACCAGGATGCCATCGCGGAAAACCATCAAGGTAGGGATGGACTGAATCTGCAGCTTCGCAGATAGCTCCTGGTTGGCCTCAGTATCCAGCTTGGCAAACGTAGCATCAGGGTGCTCTTCAGATGCCTTCTCAAAGACCGGGCCGAAGCGCTTGCACGGGCCACACCATTCCGCCCAGGCATCGACGAGCGTGATGCCGTCGGCAGAGATGGTCTCCTGGAACGTGTCCTCAGTAATGTCAATCGTTGCCATGTTGTTCCTATCAGTCTCGGGGATTTTTGTCGGTTCTATCAACCCTCAACGGTACACAAGACTCGATTATTCCTTGCGCGTATACCCCAGGGGGGTATATTCTTGGCAGTAGCATTAACCGTTAAGAAGAGAGAAGGATTCATCACCATGAGCACCACAACCTACACCGTTACCGGCATGACCTGTGGCCACTGCGAGCTTTCCGTCAAGGAAGAGATCTCAGAGATCAGTGGCGTAACCGACGTTACTGCCGACCACACCACCGGCGCAGTCACCGTCACCGGGGAGGGTTTTAGCGATGAGCAAGTTGCTGCTGCCGTCGCCGAAGCCGGCTACGAATTGGCCTAAACACCATGACTACCAGCCTCACCCTCGGCATCACTGGGATGACCTGTACGTCGTGCTCCTCCCGCGTCGAGCGCAAACTCAACAAACTCGACAACGTTGAAGCCACGGTCAACTTCGCCACGGAGTCTGCCTCCGTGAGTTATGACCCTGCAACGACGACGCCCGCCGATCTCATCGACGTCGTCGAAGGCGCGGGCTACGGAGCCTTCACCATGGACGGTGAGGGGGAGGAACCAGCAAGCACGGCGGAGGATGCTCGCGAGAGCGAAGCCTCCGACATCCTTCAGCGCACCCTGCTCTCTGCGGCACTCTCCCTACCAGTGATGCTGCTTTCCATGGTCCCGGCCCTGCAGTTTCAGCACTGGCAGTGGGCCTGCTTGATGCTCACGACACTCGTCTACGTCATCGGCGGAGCACCCTTCCACCGCGCTACCTGGGCCAATCTGAAGCATGGCGCTGCCACGATGGATACTCTCATCACACTGGGCACTACCGCCGCTTTCGGTTGGTCCCTCTACGCGCTCTTTTTCGGCGATGCCGGAATGCCCGGTATGACCATGCACATGACGCTACGCTCCAATGACGCGCAGATGGACCACATCTACCTCGAATCCGTCGGCATGGTTATCACCTTCCTGCTGCTTGGACGGTGGTTTGAGCTCAAAGCTAAGGGGCGCTCCTCCGAGGCGCTCACCACGCTGCTGACTATGGGGGCTAAAGAAGCCACCGTGCTTCGCGACGGCACCGAAACCCGCATTCCCGCCAGCGAGCTCCACGTAGGCGATGTTTTTGTGGTCCGTCCCGGCGAGAAGATCGCCACCGATGGCGTGGTTCTCAGCGGTCATTCCGCCGTGGATGAATCCCTGCTCACCGGCGAGTCAATGCCGGTTGAGGTTTCACCCGGCAGCACGGTGACGGGCGCTACCATCAACGCCTCTGGGCGCCTTGAGGTGCGCGCCACCCGCGTTGGCTCCGACACCGTTTTGGCCCAGATGGGCGCGCTGGTCACTGCGGCCCAGACCTCGAAGGCCCCTGTACAACGTCTCGCGGACCGCATCGCCGCCGTCTTTGTCCCGATCGTCATCGGCATCGCTCTCCTCGCCCTCGTGGCACACCTGTTGTTCGGTGGTATCGCCCCAGCCTTCGTGGCCGCCGTCTCCGTCCTCATCATCGCGTGTCCGTGCGCCATGGGCTTGGCGACGCCCACCGCAATCCTCGTGGGCACCGGGCGCGGCGCCGAACTGGGAATCCTCATCAAGGGCCCGGAGATTTTGGAATCGACGCGCCAGATCGACACCATCGTTCTAGATAAAACGGGCACCATCACGGAAGGCCAGATGTCGGTGGGAGCAATCCAATCTACGGCAGGGCACACGCAGCAGGACGTTCTTCGTCTCGCCGCGGCCGCAGAGCAGGGCTCCGAGCACCCCATCGCACGCGCCATCCGCACGGCTTACGACGGCGAGCTCCCCACAGCCGAAGACTTCCACGAGCTTCCCGGCCAAGGCATCGAGGCAACGATTGAGGGCGCGCACGTGCGAGTCGGCCGGCCGCCTGCGGGCTATGAGGGCACCGGGACCCAAGTCGGCGTCTACGTCGATGACACCCTGGCAGGCTCCATCGAGCTGCAGGATCGCATCAAGGAATCCTCCGCCGCCGCCATCGCAGCAATGCACAAGCTAGGACTTACACCCCACCTACTCACCGGGGATAACGCCGGCGCGGCGCGTGCAGTGGCGCGAGCCGTTGGCATTGATGATGCCAACGTGACAGCGGAGGTCATGCCCGCAGACAAAGTGGATACTATTGCTCGTCTGCAGGAGCAGGGGCGCACTGTGGCCATGGTGGGCGATGGCGTCAACGACGCCGCAGCGCTCGCGCAGGCGGACCTCGGAATCGCGATGGGCGCGGGAGCAGACGTGGCCATCGAAGCTTCCGATATCACGGTGATGAACAACGACCTGCGCTCCGTTGCCGAGGCAGTGCGACTCGCGCGCAGCACCCTGCGCATCATCAAGGGCAACCTATTTTGGGCCTTCGCCTATAATATTATTCTTCTTCCTGTGGCAGCGTTTGGCCTGCTCAACCCCCTACTGGCGGGGTTGGCAATGGCCCTGAGCTCAGTCTTTGTGGTGACCAATTCTCTGCGGCTGAAAAGCTTTACCCCCGAGGAGTAAGCTTAGCCTGCATGAATCGTCTTGATCATCGCTCTATCTCACGCACGGAGAGGCTCGACCGCCTTCCCGTCACTGGAAAACACAAACGTCTCCTCTTCGGCTCCGGCATCGGCTGGGCGCTCGACGCCATGGACGTGGGCCTCATCTCCTTCATCATGGCCGCTTTGGCCGTGCACTGGGGGATCACACCGACCCAATCCTCCTGGCTGGCGTCCGTGGGCTTCATCGGCATGGCCTTGGGCGCCACCTTCGGCGGCCTCTTGGCCGATAAGTTCGGCCGCCGCCACATTTTTGCTCTGACCCTGCTGGTCTATGGCCTTGCCACGGGCGCTTCTGCCCTGGCAACGGGCCTCACGCTCCTCATCATCCTGCGCTTCTTCATCGGACTTGGCCTCGGCGCTGAGCTGCCGGTGGCCTCCACGCTGATTTCCGAGTTCGCACCGCTCAAGGTGCGCGGGCGCATGGTCGTTCTGCTGGAGGCCTTCTGGGCGGTGGGGTGGATCCTCGCTGCGGTAATTGGAACGTTCGTGGTGGGGGCGTCGGAAAGCGGCTGGCGCTGGGCCCTAGCGCTCGGCATGGTGCCCGCGCTCTACGCTCTCTATGTACGCCTTCACTTGCCTGAATCAGTGCGCTTCCTAGAGTCGAAGGGCCGCCACGAGGAAGCAGAAGAAATCGTCGCTTCCTTTGAGGCCGAGGTAGACGAGGCGGACATTGACCGCACGACCCCGGCACCGACCTACTCCGAGGAAGATGTCACCGCCACCAGCATTTGGTCAAAGTCCTTGCGCGGGCGCACGCTGGCGCTGTGGACCATCTGGTTCTGCGTCAACCTCTCCTACTACGGCGCCTTCATTTGGATTCCGTCACTGCTTGTCGCGGATGGCTTCTCCCTGGTGAAGTCCTTCAGCTTCACGCTGATTATCACTCTCGCCCAGCTACCCGGCTACGCCGCAGCCGGCTGGCTCATCGAGGTCTGGGGCCGCCGCTCGACCCTAGCGATATTCCTCGTGGGTTCCGCCCTGTCGGCCGGGTTCTTTGGTTTCGCTAACACTGAAGCCATGATCATCCTGGCCGGTTGCCTGCTCTCCTTCTTCAACCTTGGCGCGTGGGGTGCGCTGTACGCCATCGGCCCGGAGCTCTACCCCACCGCCCTGCGCGGGCGCGGTACCGGTGCGGCAGCTGGCTTCGGCCGACTCGCATCAATCCTGGCACCGCTCATCGTTCCGCCGCTCATCGCGGTGGCAGGAACGGGCTCGCTCTTCGCGCTGTTCGCAGCAGCCTTCGGCCTCGCAGCTGTAGCAGCACTGACACTGCCAGAGTTCAAGGGCAGGACCCTTGCTCAATAGGGTCGCCCTTGGCGCGTGGATCGCGGTCATGGCCGCGCTCACCACGCTTAAGCCCTTCTATCAGATTGGCTACCTCTGGAAGCCGGAGAACCAGCGAGTTCGTGACCTGCGTTTGGTGCCACTTGATGAGTTCTCCGGAGGCACCTGGTTTGGCCCGCTTTTTGAGTATGCGGGCAATACCGCCTTTTTCATTCCTTTCGGCATGCTCGTCTTCAGCATGTGCCGATCAATCAAGGCAACGGCCGCGTGGGGATTCGCGCTGAGTTTGGCACTGGAAACAGTCCAGTATGCCTTCACGCTAGGACGCACTGATATTGATGACCTCATCTTCAATACGATCGGCGTGCTCATCGGCGCGGCATTCGCCCGGCTTTGTGGCGAGCGCTTCTTCCCGGTGTGGCGATGGCTGGCGCTCGCCGCGGCTGCGGTCTTCTTGGTCTTGGTCATCCTCGGCCCACGGTTGGGTGACCCCAACGCTGTCGTGGACCTGTAATTTAACCGTGCGCCATGTTGACGAACTTGGAGTAGTGCAGCTGGTGCGCCACCTTCACCGTGTCGATCGGGCCGCCACGGTGCTTGGCCAGGATGATATCCGCCTCACCGGCGCGGGGATCATCGCGGTCTTGTGAGTCTGGGCGGTAGAGCAGCATAACCATATCGGCGTCCTGCTCAAGCGAGCCGGATTCACGCAGATCCGCCAGCTGCGGCTTCTTATCGGTACGGGATTCTGGACCACGGTTCAGCTGCGAAATCGCGATGAGCGGAACTTCCAGCTCCTTGGCCAACAGCTTGAGCTGGCGCGAGAACTCCGAAACCTCTTGCTGGCGGGACTCCACCTTTTTGCCTGAAGACATCAGCTGCATATAGTCCAGCACAATGAGGTCTAGACCGTGCTGCTGCTTGAGGCGGCGGGCCTTGGAGCGAATTTCCATCATGGTGAGGTTCGGGGAATCATCGATGAACAGAGGCGCATCCTGGATGCGGTTGAGGGTGTCATCGATCTTGGCCCAATCCTCCGTGGACACGCGGCCACCGCGCATATCCGACAGCTTCACTTCCGCCTCCGCAGACAACAGGCGCATGACGATCTCTGAGGCAGACATCTCCAGGGAGAAGACCACGGAGGTCTTGTTATGCTGCAGTGATGCCGAGCGCATGAAGTCCATGGCCAGCGTGGACTTACCAACGCCAGGGCGGGCGGCGACGATGATCATCTGGCCGGCACGCAGACCATTGGTCAGGTTATCGAGGTCGATGAAACCGGTGGGCACGCCGGACTCCACGCCGTTTTGTTGCAGGGCGGCGAGTTCATCAATGGTGGGATCGATGAGATCACTCAGCGCACGGTAATCCTCGGTCGTTTTCTTCTGCGCGACAGCGAAAACTTCCTGCTGGGCGCGGTCCAGCACGGACTCAATCTCCATGTCTTCGGAGCCTTGGAAGCCGAGTTGGACGACTCTTGTTCCAGCGTCCACCAGCTTGCGCAGCACCGCCTTCTCCGCGACAATCTCCGCGTAATAGCGGGCGTTGGCAGCGGTTGGCACCGTGGCCAACAGGGTATGCAGGTAGGGCGCACCGCCAACGCGCTCGAGGTTGTTATATCGATCGAGTCGGGCCGCCACAATCACCGCATCAATGTCGGTGCCTGCGGCATAAAGGTCAATCATGGCCTGGTAGATGAGCGTGTGCGCAGGATAGTAAAAATCCTCCGGCTCCAGCTCTTCAATGACCTCCATGACCGTGTTCGGGCTCAGGAGCATAGCACCAAGGACGCCTTGTTCTGCCTCACGGTCCGCGGGCGGCTGACGGAATTCGCCGTAACGCTTAGGCTCCTCCTGCCGGTAGGAGCGGCGGGGTTCCTCCTCTACCGGCTCCGGTGGTGGTGGAACCTGGTCATCATCAAAACTGGCATTAGTCATTGCTCATTAATCCCACCGTTCATTAATCCCACCCTGGCCGTGTGCCTGAAATCCTCACTCTTCTCCGCGCCGGACGGCCAGGCTTCGATGCAGTGCCGAGCGGCAACCGCGCGTTGTACACAACAGTCTAGCTGAGGGTCAAGACACTACCCCTTGGGCATAACTCCCATAGTTATCCACAGAGACCTGTGGAATTCCCAGGTCAGCAAAGACACGGTGTGCAAAGACAGAGGTCAGGGCTGTGGATAACTTTGCAGCGCTGTGACCTGCGATGATTATTTCCACTGGTCAGGATAGGTTTTTCCTAGTGTGAAAATCCGCACAAAACCGGTGGAAAAGTAGGCCCCCAACTGAATATCGCCCCTACCAGCGGGTTAACACCGTGCGCCGTGAGTAAATTCACCGTTAACTCACCACCGAGTTATCCACAGATAGTGCGAGTTATCCACAGTTTGAGTCTTTCCCCAAATCTCTATCCCCAAAAGCCCACAAAACGGCCTGAGGCCGTGCTTCCTCTCACCACCTCACATAGTGGGAGGAGCACGGCCTCAAGCCTTGCTGTTGTCTTAAGGTCACGTCCTGCGTACCGGCGCCGCGCCTCACACGCGGGCGGACGGAGGGTGACCGTCGTGCGCCTTAGTTCTTAGGCAGCGACGACCGAGAAGTTCACCTTGCCGATAACGTCAGCGTGCAGCTTCAGCTCGACTTGGTAGTTGCCGGTCTTCTTGACCAGGCCCTTGGGAAGCACAACAATGCGCTTGTCCAGCTTCGGGCCGCCAGCGGCGGCAACGGCGTTCACGATGTCCTCTGCGGACACGGAGCCGAAGAGCTTGCCGGACTCGGAGGTCTTCACCGGGACGTTAACGTCCTTGAGCTCCTCCAGCTGGGTACGGATCTCGCGTGCATGGTCCAGGTCGCGGATTGCGCGAGCTTCCTGGGCGCGCTTGATGCCCTCGATCTGCTTCTCAGCACCGCGGGTGGCAACGATAGCCAGGCCGCGCGGAAGCAGGTAGTTACGTCCGTAGCCGTCCTTAACCTCTACAATTTCGCCGGGGGCGCCGAGGTTCTCAACGGCAGCGGTGAGGATCAGCTTCATGATCCCTGCCTTTCAATTGAGTTAAATGAATACTTGCATGACAGTCTTAGAACGGGGGTTCTGCATCCGCACCACCAAAGCTTCCTGCTTGGGGTGCCGAATTCCACGGATCGTTGCTCGGAGCCGACTGCTGGGACTGCTGCGGGGCAGAGGACTGGGACTGGTTTCCGGAGAAACCACCCTGGTTTCCGGAGAAACCGCCTTGGTTGCCACCGCCGTAGTTAGCACCACCCTGCTGCTGGCCGCCGCCATAGTTGCCGCCGCCGTTGCCGGACTTGCGGTTAACCTGTGCGGATGCATAACGCAGGGACGGGCCGACCTCATCGACCTCAATCTCAAAAACAGTGCGGTTCTCGCCCTCACGAGTCTGGTAAGAGCGCTGGCGCAAACGGCCAGTAACGATAACGCGCATGCCCTTGGTCAGGGTCTCCGCAACGTTTTCTGCGGCTTGGCGCCACACGTTGCAGGTGAGGAACATGGCCTCGCCATCCTCCCACTGGGAAGTCTGCTGATTATAGCGACGCGGGGTGGAGGCAACACGGAAATTCGCCACTGCGGCACCCGCCGGGGTGAAGCGCAGTTCCGGGTCAGCAACGATGTTGCCGACAACCGTGATGTTGGTATCTCCCTGAGCCATGTCTTTACTCCTTAATATCGGTTACGTGGATTGCTCGAAACCCAGTATCCGCTATTTGCTGTCGGTGCGCAGAACCTTGGTACGCAGAATGGAGTCGTTCAGGTTCAGACGGCGATCGAGCTCGAGAACGGAGTGGGATTCACACTCCAGCTCCACGACTGCGTAGATGCCCTCTTCCTTCTTGTTGATCGGGTATGCAAGACGGCGCTTGCCCCACACGTCAACCTTTTCGACTTTGCCGCCATCCTTGCGGATTGCCTCGAGGAACTTGTCTAGGGACGGGGTTACGGTGCGCTCATCCTGATTAGGATCCAGAATGATCATGACTTCGTAGTGACGCACGGACCTCATCACCTCCTATGGTCTAGTAATTGGTATCGGCCATATCACCTTTGCGGATATGGCAGGAGGGTCTGTTGCGTCAAGCAACCCTCACACAGTACCGCACTGACCGGCGGAAAAGGAAATCCCCTATCTCCTCGGCCGCATCTAGTGGGTCGCCGCGACAAATATCGCCGAACCAGCAGGAATCACGGTGAGAAACAGGAGGGCCAGCAGCCCCAGCACAATGGGCCAGGTGCGGTCTTGAGAGCGTTGAAACAGGTAATAGGCGCTCAACACGCAGATAAAACCCAGCGTGATGGAGATGATGCCCAGGATCGTCATAGTCATCGCGCAAAATCACCGGCCAACGGGTCTCTACCGCCGTGCGCAGCACGGACCTTATCTTCCGACTTGCCCCACATCTGACGGATAATCAACACGCCGATGGCGATGATGAAGCCATCACGGGTAATCACCGCGATATCCAGCATCTCGTGCGGCAGGCCCTTGTTCTCAGCCCCGAGCATGTGCCAGGTAAGGATGGGCCAGAGGAGGGCGTCGGCAAGCGCCCAGCTAAAGATGAGGCGCCAACGTGGCAGGGCCAAGAGCGCCGGTACGACGAGCCACAGTGAGTACTGCGGTGACCACACCTTGTTGAAGATCAGGAAGGCCATGATGATGAGATAGATCATCTCAGCCACCCGCGGCGCACGCGGCGTCTTGAGTCCCATAATGGCGATGGCAGCGCAGCACGCCAGGAAAGCCACGAAGGAGAAGGTGTTGAGGAATTCCGCCTCAAAGCCCACGCCCGTCACGCGGCTCAACAGCGCATAGATCGTGGTCCACTCCGCACCACGTTCCTGATTGAGCCTGAAGAACTCGCCCCACGCTTCGGGGTAGGCCAGCGCCACGGGAAGGTTCACCACGAGCCACGTCACAGCGGTTGCCACGACCATCTTGGAGAAAGGCGCCCAGCGCTTGTGACGGATGGCCAGCACCAGAAACGCGCCCAGGATAAACAGGGGCCACAGCTTAAACGCCGTGCCGAGGCCAATGAGGATGCCGGCGAGCCAGTTCTTACGCTTTGTCACTGCAAGAAGCGCGCCGACCATGAAAGCCACCGACGGGATGTCCCAGTTCGTAAAAGCGTGAATAGCCACGAGCGGGCTGGCCGCCATGAGGATGGTGTCCCATGCCCGGTTGCCCGTGAGCTGGAAGACCATCACCACGGTGCCGACCCACACGAGGGACATGATGAACGCGGTCAATCCGAAGTACCAGCTGACATCTGCCATCCCAAGCCACTCGACGGCCGGATAGGTGGTGCGCGCCAGCCATCCGACGGCGCCCTGAAAGAGGCCAGCCAGTACCGGGTACTCCATGTAGCGGGTGAGATCGCCCTCAACCCAGGAATAGGCATAGGGGAAGCCCGGCTGATCGAGTCCGCGCCCACCATAGAGCGGGACGATGTCGTTGTAGCAAAAAGCCGTATATTGGCGGTTGCCATCCCAGTTCAGGCTGATGAGGCCATCCTCGCCTCGGCGACTACCTGCACAGGTTGCCTTACTTAAAAACCCAAACGCCAAAAACGTCCACGCCAGCGTGATAACCACGCGCAAGGGCGTCCACCACCCGGAATAAGCCGAACGAGCAAAGCGTCCCGTCGGCCCACCCAGGGCGTCGACCGCGTTGTGGGTCATAGACTCGGATGAGAGAGACACGATCTGCGAAGTAGTGTGATGGCTCACCGGGCGATCAAACTCCTATTGACCAAGTAATTGGTCGAGTCTATCTCCATTGAGAATGTCATCGAGCGAAGGGACCTCGGGCTCTGCGGGTTGGGCCGGTTGCTCAGGCTGTGCTGGCTGGTCTGGGGTCTCCCCCTGTCCCTCATCGTGGTGCTCGCCGTCTTCGGCTGGCGCTTCCTCGTCGCCCTCGTTCTCCGGGCTTGCCGGCGCCTGGTTCCACGTGGTGCTCTGGCTCGGGTCATAGACATACCCGGAGCCCCAGCTGCCGACGCCATAGTGAATCGGATAAGCCTGCGGGAAGGACTGCTGCTCGACGTTAGCCAGAGAGGTGTCCAAAATGGACTTCCAAATCTTCGTCGGTGCGTCCGAGCCGTACATGATTCCGCCCCACTGATTAAAGATTGCGGAGGTGTTATCAGCCGTGCCTACCCACACTGCTGTAGCCAGCTGCGGCGTGGAACCAACCATCCAGGCATCTTTGTTGGTGCCCGTATCACCCAGCTGGGTGGTACCAGTCTTGGAGGCCGACGGGCGTCCACCAGCCAGTGCGCCATTCGACCATGCGGCAATCGGCTGCATCGCAGAAATAACGTTATTAGCCACGTTGGCGGAGACACGGCGCTCACCGCCATCGGTCGGATTCTCGTAAAGGACCTCGCCGGCGGCGTTTTCTACCTTTTGCACGAAGTGCGGCTGGTGCCACACGCCTTGGTTGGTCAAGGTAGCCATGGCGGTTGCCATATCGAGCGGGCGGGACTGGTACTGGCCCAACACCACGCCTTCGTACGGCGTGCCACCGTTCTCCGTTAGGGTCTTCTCAATCCCCGGCAGGCTGCGGGCGACGCCCAACGCGTGCGCCATGTCCGCGGTGTCTTGCATCTTGTTTTCCAGGTCATCCTGGAGGCGCAGGAAGGAGGTGTTATAAGAATTCTTCAGCGCCTCAGCGATGGAACAGCTTCCGCAGCCGCCGCCAACGTTGGTCACGGTCTGGGAACCAGGCAGTTGGTAGGGAGCGGAGGAGTAATAGGTATTGAGATCAATGCCCTGCTGGAGGGCCGCAGCCAGCGCCATAATCTTAAAGACCGAGCCGGTCTGCAGCGGAGAGTTGGCGTAGTCCCAACCATTCGAGTCATCGCCGCCAAAGTAACCGCGCACAGCACCCGTAGCTGGGTCGATGGTCACGGCTGCAGCACGGGCGTCCTCCTGCAGCACGGCAAGCTGCTCGTGGGCGGCGTCGGTTGACGCGTTTTGCACGGTCATGTCAATGGTGGTGGTCACCTTGAGGCCACCGGTGGCTAGCTGGTCCTCGGTGATTCCCACGCGTGCCAACTCGCCGGTGACTTGGTTCTTGATGTGCCCGTAGGCACCAGGTGCCTCGGTGTAGGCAGAGTACTCGCTTGGGTCGCGCGTCTCCGGGAAGGCCATCTGGGAACGCTCAGTCGCATCCAGATCGCCCATCTCGACGAGACCATCCATGACGTAGTTCCAACGGGCCTGCGAGCGTTCCTCATCCACCCACGGATCCAACACGGATGGGGACTGGATGAGGCCGGCGAGCATAGCGCCTTCCTCCACGGTGAGATCCTTAGCGTCCTTGTTGAAGTAGGCGTTAGATGCAGCCTCGATGCCATAAGCATTACGGCCGAAGTAGACCGTATTGAGGTAGGCGTTGAGGATTTCTTCCTTGGACCACTCGTTGGTCATCTTCACCGAGTAGATGAGCTCACGAATCTTGCGGACGTAGGAGTATTCGTCACCCACCAGCGTGTTCTTTACGTACTGCTGGGTGATCGTGGAACCACCGCCGGCGGTGCTATCGCCCGTGAGCTTGCCCAAGACAGCACGGCCCAATCCAGTGAAGGAAAAGCCGGAGTTGGTCCAGAACTCGCGGTCCTCGGCAGCCAGCACGGAGCCCTCTACATAATCCGGGATCTCGTCTAGGGTCACCTGCCGCCGGTTGCCCTCGGGCGGCACCAGTTTGGCCAACTGCGTTTCCCCATCGCCGGCGACGATGGTGGAAATCTGACTCGGCTGCAGCTCCTCGGGCTCGGGGACGTCGTACTGCGTATACGCGAAGCCGAAGAGAAGGGCGGGGATGCCCACCAAAACAAATAAGACAGTGAGCACGATCCACGGCCAGCGGCGTTTAGAGCTCGACGAATGCCGTGCGCTGCGCGAGGGGCTCTTCCTACTTTTACCGGACTTTCGCCCAGAGGTTTCCTTCTCGGTCACTGATCCGTGTCCTCATCAATCCTGTACAGAAACTGTAAATATATGCAGCTTACCGGCGCGAACTGGGAAGCCAAAACTACCCTAAAGCATAGACCGTGGCGGCTCGAAGCAGATGGTTCCAGCGGCACGCCGGACACACTTCCACGAAATGCACGGTGAATTCGATGCCCTCAGCGGCTATCTCTGCGATTTCTGCTTCGCTGCGCGCGCTGCCTGCTCGGCGTTTCAAGGCATCTCCGTACACCCACCGAGTCAGCCGCATGTCCTCACCGCAGACCGGGCACGGCTTGTGCATGTCGACGCCGTGATGCTTCGCCGCAGCACGAAGGAGAAAATCGGCATCACAGACCTCTTCGCGCCCGAGCTTCCCCGCACGAAGTTCACGCAGATGTTGCGCGCGCTCCCATTCATAGGAGACCTCATTACGGTAGGCCACGGTTGGCTTTGATTTTGCCGACTCTGCTTAGACGGAGAATTCACGCCGGACAGTGTAGTGCCGGCGACTCCAACAATCTAGAGCGCTCCTAAGCACTTCGTGATAGAAAACCTAATTTTTCAAATAACTAACTACCGAAGCGCACGATCTCTAGCTACACTTATTTTCCATGAGTGAAGAAACTATCGAATCCCCGGTCCCCTACGAGGATGCCCTGGAAGTCGCCCGCCAGATCCAGCCGGCGCTCAACAAGCTCATGCTCATCTTCCAGCGCACCACGGAGGGCACGTCCCTGACAACGTCGCAGGTCTCCATCATGAACCAGCTGCGCATGCGTGGTCCCTCCCGTGTGAGCACCATCGCGCAAGCAGAACTCATCCGCATGCCTACCGCCTCCAATGCGCTATACCAATTGGAGCGCCACGGATTCGTGGAACGGCACCGCGATGAAAAAGACCGCCGCGGCGTACTTGTCGCCCTTACCCAGCTTGGGGAATCGGAGCTGACCATTGTCTCCCGCCAACGCGCGGCGGCTTTGGCTGAGATCCTGCGCTGGCTCGACCCAGAGGACATCAAGGACGCAGACACTTTGGTCAATCTCATCTCCAAGCTTGCTGATGTCTACCGTCCAATCATGGAAGGGAAATAGACCAAAAAGTGCCGGTAGAGCGGATTTTATTTTCCGGCATGAAGGGTCGATAATGAAGAAAACGACCCCGAACTTTTTATTGAATGGCTAAGAATTCTTCACACCCTGCGGAAGGGCCATGCTCCCCGGACGACCAGCTCCCTCCGCTCCGCGTCCTCGTGTCGTGGAGCCCTAGCTCCACCGGCACGGAGGCCATCGAGTTTGCAGCGTGGCTCGCGCGTTCCACCTCCGTTCGGATTCGCGTGGTTTCAACGATTTCGCAGCCCCTCACCGTGACGTCGCTCAGCAAGCTCAGCGGTTCCTACAAGAAGTGGTTCAAGAAGGAGCACGCCACCTGCGAACGCGCCGTCAAGCAGGCCTTGCACGCAGCCGGGGTGGATAAGGACCAGCTCGATAAAAACGTCTCCGTTCTCTTGGCAGGGCCTTCTCGCCCACAGCTCTTGGAGCAGGCGGCTGAGGATTTCAAAGCGAGCGTCATCCTCCTTGGGGCCAATCAATCCGCGCCGAAGGGCCGTTTCTTCTCTGGTTCTACTGCTGACGCGCTTCTGCACTATTCGCCCCTCCCTGTCGGTCTCATCCCGCGTGGTATCAAGCTGTCCAAGCACGGCGTCACCCGCATCAATTTCGCCTTCACCGACTTGGGCAGTGCCGACGACCCCGCCCTCCTGCATGCCGCATGCATTGCACAGCGCGGCGGAATCCCCCTGCGTATCCTGGCGTTTTCCCCCAAGGGGCTTGTCGACGTCCCCCTCGAATACTCTCCGACCTTTCCCTCCGATGCCCCCAATTGGCGCGAGCACTCACTCTCACTGTTGGACCGGGCGCACGATTTCATCGCGGATGCCTACCCCGAGCTTTCGGTCACGACGGCCATCGGCAGCGGCCATGGTTGGTCCGGCGCGGTGGATTCACTGAAGTGGAAGAAGGGCGATCTGCTCTGCTTGGGTTCCTCTCCCATGGGGCCCATCGAACGCGTCTTCATCGGCAGCACCGCCACCGAGCTGCTTCCCCACCTGGGCGTTCCAGTACTGGTCTGCCCCAGCACCTACGATAAAGAAGCACGTTAGACTGACAAACCATGGCAGCAGAGCACCCCGAAAACGATCTCACGTCCGACGCGGACTATACCAACCTGCCTCGCCCTGAGCCTCGCAGCTTTGACGAGCTTGCCGACGAACCCGATCCCCTCACCGTCGCCGAGGCTAATCGCCGTTCCTCGCGCCAAGCGCTGTGGTTTATGATTTTCATCCTCGTCGGTTCGGCGCTCTATGCGCTTCTCCTCGCGGGCATCTTCAAGGTCGCTGGAACCACAACCAACTGCCTGCAAGCCGAATACGCCGCTTGGCTCTGCACGAGGACCCAGCGCGCCGTGTTCGCCACGACGACGCTGATCATCCCCTTCATTGGCATGATCGGCTGCGCAGTCATTATGGTGCGCAAACTCAAGGCTTACGTGCGCTGGCGCGGCTGGATGGCCATCTTCTGGGTCATGGCCGGCAACTTCATGATCTGGTGCATCAACGATATCCAGATCCTGCTGGCCCCGGTTCTCGAAAACTAGGCCTGTGCCTGGGACGCAGCCACCTCGGCGCAATCTGGGCGCCCACAGTGCTGTGTCTCTACGTGCTGGATGCAATCATCACAGATGAGCACCTGCTTGCGGCAGGTGTCCTCATTAATGCAATTGTGGAAGGTATTCGTCCCCTTCCCACAATGCACGCAGTGGCCGAGCTGAATAAAGCCTGGATCCTCTAGGCCCTGGCCAAACTCGTGGTGCATGCGCTTGTCAAAGACATACATCGAGCCTTCCCACAGGCCATCGTTGCCGTACTTTTCGCCGTAGCGGACAATGCCGCCGTCAATCTGATAGACCTCGTTAAAGCCCCGGTTCTTCATCAGCGCGGAGAGGATTTCGCAGCGGATGCCGCCCGTGCAATAGGAGACCACGGGCTTATCCTTCATCCAGTCATACTTGCCGGACTCGAGTTCGGCGATGAAGTCGTGAGTCGTGCGCACGTCCGGCACCACGGCATTCTTGAATTTGCCGATTTCGGCCTCCATGGCATTGCGCCCGTCGAAGAAGACGACCTCCTCGCCGCGTTCTTCTACCAGCTTGTTGACCTCTTCGGGCTTGAGGTGGAGACCGCCGCCGATGACGCCGTTCTCATCCACCTTGAGCTCTCCCGGCGCGCCGAAGGCCACGATTTCATCGCGGACCTTGACCGACAGGCGCGGAAAGTCCTCCGCGCTGCCCTCGGACCACTTGAACTCCATCTTCTTGAAGCCTGGGTACTCGCGGGTCTCGCGCACGTAGCGCTTACACGCATCCATGTCACCGCCCACGGTGCCGTTGATTCCGTGCTCCGAGATAAGGATGCGGCCTGTCAGCCCGAGCTTCTCGCAGAGGTTACGCTGCCACAGCATGATCGCGGTGGGGTCCTCGATGGGAGTAAAGCAGTAGTAGAGGAGAATCTTGCCAATAGTCACGCCCGCAAGTCTAGGCCTGCTAGTGGCAAGATCCCCAATCTTTCGGTGGAGTCTTAGCGCTTCTGGTACAGCGCGCTCTTGCGGGCAAAGACCGGATCGGAGGTCACCAGGACGCCCAGGTTGCGGAAGATGCCCTCATCCACCGAACCCAAGATGGTGGTGGTGTGGACATCGCAGCCCTCGAGTTCCTTCAGTGCGTCGAGCGCGCGGCGGGCGTTCTCATCCTTAGCCGCGGAGACAGAGAGCGCAATGAGCACCTCGTCGGTGTGCAGGCGCGGGTTCTGCGAGCCCAAGTGCTTGGTCTTCAACGTCTGGATCGGCTCGATGGATTCCGGGGACAACAAATGCAGGTCATCATCGATGCCAGCGAGGTGCTTGAGCGCATTGAGCAGCGCGGCTGCTGAGCAACCCAGCAACGGGGAGGTGCGGCCGGTGATGATGGTGGCGTCGTGAAGCTGCAGCGCGGCTGCCGGGCCTTGCGTCTCCTCCGCCTTCTGACGTGCCGGGAGCACAACCGGACGGTCGGTGGACTTAATGCCGGCCTTCGCCATGACTACGGCGGCGCGCTCGGATTGCGTGGAATCAAGACCGTTGCGGGCTTCTTCCACCAAAGTCTTGAAGTAGCGGCGAATGATCTCCTGCTGGGAGGCCTCGCGGCAGACCTCATCGTCGGTGATGCAGAAGCCCACCATGTTCACACCCATGTCCGTCGGGGACTGGTAGGGCACGGTGCCGGTCAGGCGCTCCAGCAGAGACTTCAGCAGCGGGAAGGCCTCGACGTCGCGGTTGTAGTTCACCGTCGATTCGCCATGCGCGGAAAGGTGGAAGTGGTCGATGACGTTGGCGTCGTTGAGGTCCACGGTGGCGGCCTCATAGGCCAGGTTCACCGGGTGATCGAGCGGCAGGTTCCAGATGGGGAAGGTCTCAAACTTGGCATAGCCTGCTGGTACGCCGCGCAAATTCTCGTGGTAGACCTGTGAGAGCGCGGTAGCCAGCTTGCCGGAGCCCGGCCCCGGCGCGGTAACCACCACGAGGTCACGGGTGGTCTGAACATAGTCGTTCTTGCCCAGGCCATCCTCGGAGACAATGAGGTCGATGTTGGCGGGGTAACCCGGGATGACACGGTGGCGCGCCACAGTGAGCCCCAGGCGCTCGAGGCGCTCGATGAAAGCCTCGGCCTGGCTATTGCCGTCCTCGAGCTGGGTCATGACAATGTTATTGACCAAGAAACCGCGGTCCCGGAAGACGTCGACAAGCCGCAGCACATCATCTTCATAGAGGATCCCTAAGTCACCGCGCATCTTTTGGCGCTCAATGTCCTTGGCATTAATGCAGACGAGGATTTCTACGTCATCCTTGATGCGCTCGAGCATCGCAATCTTGTTATCCGGGGTGAAACCGGGCAGAACGCGGGAGGCATGCATGTCATCGAAAAGCTTCCCGCCCATTTCGAGATAAAGCTTCCCGCCAATTTCTTTGCGCCGAGCGTTGATGTGCTCCGACTGCAGTTCAATGTATTTTTCACGGTCAAAACCGATTGCGCGCCCCATAGTATTTAGGCCCTTCCGTTCAACGGGTAGTACCCGGAAAGTCTACAGCAGCACAACCCCCGCGTAGACTTCCTGACATGCCTGAGGGACACGTTATTCACCGCCTTGCTCGGACACTCAATGCGGACTTTCGCGGCGCGCCGCTGGCTGTGAGCAGCCCCCAGGGCAGGTTTGCTGCGGAGGCCGCGCTTGTCGACGCCTCTTCCCTCTCCCTCGCCGAAGCCTTTGGCAAGCACCTCTTCCTCCACTTCGATGCGGACAGCCCGCGCCACGTGATTTACATCCATTTGGGCCTCATCGGTTCCCTGCGCTTTGAGCCTTCCGCTGATGTGTGGGGCCAGATCCGGCTGCGCATTGATAACGGCACAACAGCCGCCAACCTGCGCGGCCCGCAGTTCTGCACGCTCATCACAGAGGAGGAATACCAGGCCAAGGTGGCGAAGGTGGGTCAGGATCCTCTCCGGGAGGATGCCGACCCGGATGCCCTATGGGCCCGCGTGCATGCCTCGCGGCGCAGCATCGGCGCGATGCTCATGGACCAGGCCCTATTCGCCGGGGTGGGCAACATCTACCGCGCAGAAGCTCTTTTCCGACAAGAGCTTTCCCCCTTCATCCCCGGCAACCAGCTCGACCGAGCGGAGTTCGATGCCATCTGGTCTGACCTGGTCGATCTCATGGACTACGGCGTCGAGCACGGCCGCATCGATACGGTCCGCCCCGCCCATACGCCGGAGGCCATGGGCCGCGAGCCGCGCAAGGATGACCACGGCGGCGAGGTCTATGTCTACCGCCGCGCCGGGCAACCCTGCCACGTGTGCGGCACCGAGATCCGGGAGCAGGTCATGCAGGGCCGTAACCTCTTTTGGTGCCCCACCTGCCAACCCGCGCGCTAGGGTGTGGGGTATGCGCCCTGCTTATACCGTTGCTACTGTTCGTGCCGCTGAGAAACGACTGCTGGGACAGCAGTCTCATGAGGATCAGCTCATGAAACTGGCGGCAGCCGCGGTGGCAGAAACCGCGTCGGTGATGCTGGAGGCACGCCCCGGCGCGGTGCTCGTTCTTGCCGGTTCCGGCGGCAACGGCGGAGACGGGCTCTTTGCCGGGGCGGAGCTGGCCTCGCGCGGGGTTACGGTCCATGCCCTGGTTCCAGAGCGCTGTCACGAGGAGGCTCTCGCTGCGTTCCGTTCCGCCGGTGGCGCGGTCCTTTCTGCCGACGCGCTGCCGTCAGGCAGCGCGCTGGTTATTGACGCCATCGCCGGCCTCGGCTCCGCCCGGGGCTTGAGCGGCACCGCGCTCTCGCTCTACCGCCACGCCACGTCTGCCGGGGCTGCAGTCTTGGCCGTCGACATGCCCACCGGCGTCGATGCCGACACGGGAGTCTGCGCCGCGGATGCCGTCCACGCCGATGTCACCGTCACCTTCGGCTCGCCGCGCCTCGGCCACCCGCTCGCCCCCGAATGCGGGCAGGTGGTGGTCTCCGATCTCTTCCTGCCCGACGCGCCTTCCTTTGCCGAGACCCTCGCTGAACTGGACGAACCAGCGGCATTCATCGCCCACGAGCCCACCGTTCCGACGCCCTTTGCGTGGCAGCCGGGCGAACTCGATCTTCCTGGCGGGCGCGCTTCCCGCCCCTGGCCGGTTGGCTGCACCGGACCCATCGTTGATCCCACGCCAGCCGCGCGCTCGGATAAGTATTCCGGCGGCGTCGTTGCCCTGGCCGCCGGAAGCGATACCTACCCGGGTGCGGGGATCCTCTGTGCCACCGCAGCGGTGCGCGCCACGCCCTCGATGGTGCGCTTCATCGGCGATAACTCAATCACCTCTTTGCTGCCCGAGCTGGTCTGCCATCCCAATGTGGCCTCAT
Source organism: Corynebacterium aurimucosum (assembly GCF_030408555.1). Classification (NCBI taxonomy): domain Bacteria; kingdom Bacillati; phylum Actinomycetota; class Actinomycetes; order Mycobacteriales; family Corynebacteriaceae; genus Corynebacterium; species Corynebacterium aurimucosum. The sequence goes on from NZ_CP047048.1 coordinate 2,618,615, forward strand.
CCGGTCAGGCCCAGGCCTGGGTCGTGGGCCCCGGCCGTGGAACCGATGCAGCGGCCGCCACCGAACTGCGCAAGGTCCTGGCGCAAGGGCTTCCTACCGTTATCGATGCCGACGCCCTTACCCTTCTGGCACGCAATACCTCCCTGCGCCAGAAAGTCACCGAGCACCCGATGACCATCCTCACCCCGCATGAAGGCGAGTTCAGCCGCCTCTACGAGGCCGCCTTCGGCTCTGCGCCCGATGCGGCTACCGGCTGGAGCCGCGCCCTCCACGAGCTAGCCGAAGAGCTGGACAGCATCATCCTGCTCAAGGGCCGCCTAACTCGCGTTACCGCTCCGGGCCAGCCGCTCTATTCCTTCAACGCCGGTCACTCTTTTGCCGCGACCCCGGGCTCCGGGGACGTGCTCTCCGGCATTCTGGGCGCGGTCATGGCCCAGCTCTTCGCCGAATCCTCCACCGAAACCGCGGCCGCTACCGCCGCCCAAACCATCACCGAGGTCCTCCACGCCGGCGCCATCCACGCGCATGCGTCGGCCATCGCGGCCGAGACCCCCGAGGGCTTCGCGCCCTGTTCTGCGTCCCAGATCGCTGCGGCCATCCCGCAAGCCATCGCGCGGCTCCTCAACGCGAAGCGCTAGCTCCGTGGCCCGGCGCTAGCTACGCAGCAAGGTACGTTTCGATCAAATAGCACCCCAGAAATTCGAAGATCTGGGACCTTATTTGATCGATCCGTACCTAGCCACCACTGTGTGGGTACGTTTTCGCAACGAAGCCTTCGAATTTCGCGATTCTCGGACCACTATTTACGAAAACGTACCGTGGCGCGGCGCAGGATCCCGGACGCGGTACCGACGGACTTGCGCATGAGCCCGCGTGGCCCCACCGCCACCGTGCCGCGGCGCAGCGAAGTGTTTTCCCAGGGCCACGTCATCCCGGCCCATGCTGCTGCGACGGCGAGAGTCTCTGCCGCGATGTAGCCGGGCCAGGGTCCCAGCAGGTTGATGATAGAGGGGCTTCCCGGCGCGTGGTTAAGGAAGCCATAATTGCCGTCGGTCTTCGCATTGACCGCCATGGCGGTGGCCATCCATACAGGGGTGACCTTCACGGCGAAGCGATAGCCCTTCCACGTCGGCCGGTAGCCCAAACCAAAGGTCAGCGCTAGCGGAACAGCAAGGGCCACGATGTGGAAGAACCAATAGGTACCAAACCGCAGCCAACGCGGGGAGAAGTAGTAGATGACGTCCGGGGTGATAATGGCCTGCGGGTTGAGGATGATGCCCCAGAAGTAGGTCAAGATCAGGGCGTGCTCGTTGCCGGTGATAAGGCCCAGCGCCAAAATGGGGCGCAGCACATCGCACAGGTGCAAAGGCAAAGACTCGCGGATATCGAATTGCTTCGGGTCCAGGGAGATGACCGTCCACGCAGTGCCCGCCACCAGCAAGGCCCAGCCCACCATCCGGCGGATGAAGGTCTCGCGGGAGGTTCCCTTGATTCTGCGGGCAGCGACGATAAAGACCCCGCAGGCCACCACGGTGATGCTCAACATGAGCGCATGTAGCGCGGTCCACTGCTGCATGCGCGGGTAGTCAGTTGGGCTTACTCGGGGCTTGCGGGGTCGAATCATAACGGGGTATTAATTTACCCCTTTGTATGAACACGTGAGAGATGAGAGTGTTTCTATGCTGCTAGCCCGGAGTATTCGGAGAGCTTGCCGTCTTTGACCTCGACCACGTTGTCGGCATAGTCGAGCAGGCTGCGATCGTGCGTGATGAACAGAGTTGCAGTATCGAAGTCATCGGTGACACCACGTAGCAGCTTAGCAATCTCGCGGGAGAGCTTGGAGTCCAAAGCTGAGGTCGGCTCATCCGCAAGCAGCACGGAAGGCTGGCCCATGAGCGCACGCGCAATGTTGACGCGCTGGCGCTGACCACCGGAGAGCTGGTTCATGCGGCGGTTGCCAAAGCCCTCCAAACCCACGAAGCTGAGCAGCTCATCGGCACGATCCTGGCGCGGCTTGCGGCCTTCCATGTGATCAATAATGAGCAGCTGCTCGCGCGCCGTCAGGGCAGCTAGCAGGTTGGCCTGCTGGAAGATGAGCCCGCGGGTGCCGTGCATCTCGACGGATCCTGAGTCCGGCTCGATGAGACCGGCGGCTACGGAGAGCAAGGTGGACTTGCCGGAGCCGGATTCGCCGATGACGGCGGTGAGCTCGCCCGGCTTGACGTCGAGGCTGACATTATCCAATGCCGTGACGCGGGAGTCGCCGTCGGGGTAGGTCACCACGATGTCGCGAAGGGACAGGGCGGGAGTAGCAGTGGTAGTCATTAGGCGTTGCCTCCTAGGGCGTCGAGCGGATTGATCTTGGAAACGCGGCGGGTGGCCAGGAAGGCACCGGCGATGCCGAGCAGCCAGATTCCCAATGCGGGGACGATAACGGTCATAGCGGAGACCTCGAAGGGCACAGTGCCCTGGGCGGCAAGGCCCAGCAGCCAGCCGACGAGCGCGCCTGTCCCAACGCCAATCGCCAAGATGATGGCTGCCTGCGCAATAGCATCCTTGAGCAGGTACTTCACGCTGGCCCCAAGGGCACGCAGGATGGACAGGTCACGAGTGCGCTGGATGGTCCAGATGCTCAGGAAAGCGATGGTGACCAGCGCGGAAATACCATAGAGGAAGGCCTGCATGGTCAGCAGGGAACCGCGCTCCGAGCTATAAGCCGGAAGACCGGACAGGGCCTTGCTCATGGACACGGAAGTGTCGGTCGGCTCCTGGGACAGCACGGCCACACCCACCATGTCTTCGGGGGAATGGGAGACCTTCTGCCAGGTTTCGGTAGAGACCCACACCACCGGGGAGTGAGAGTAATACTCATCCTCGACCACTGCGTTCACGTCCAGGTCCACTCCGCCGAGGGTGCCCCGGGAGGGCGCGTTCATGTCTTCATCGATGGATTGGCTCAAGACCATGCCTTCCTCCGGAATCACGGTGCTGGAGCCAGGAATCTGGGTGCCGGCGGGCAAACCGATAACCGCCACGCCGCCGTGGCCCTCCAGCTTGGTTTGGGAGGTGCCCAGCGGAATACCAGAAGCGGGAACGTCCTCGGCGAAGATCTCCGACTCGGTGAAGGAGGGATCTTCCGTCGAGAAGGTCACATAAGGATTCTGCTCCCCGAGTGCCTCAAGCGCGGAGGTGTTTTGCTTGGACAGGCCTTGGGTCAGGCCGGACAACATAACGAGCAACAACGTAATCAGAGCCACGACGCCGCCGATCAGGAAGAACCGACCGCGGGCTGTGACTATCTCTCTCAATGCCAGGAACATACTATTTATCCTGCGTGTGCGGGCGCCGAAAGTAATCGGGTAGCCAGTTGAACCTCCACTCAACCAGTTGGTTGATTCGCCCTCCTCCAGCCAGAGGATAAGGTGGATTGCCGTGATGATGAGCAACAAACTGTGGACCGTGGGACTGCACGCCATGTTCGGCTTTCTCCTCGTCTTCGGAGTGCTCCGCGCGTGGGCCGATGACCGTCTCGACGCCCGCGCCCTCGGCCTCTCCATCGCACTCGCAGTGGTCTACACGGGATTTGCCATCTTCGGTTCCCGCACTATCGCCCGCCCCGTCCCCACCACGCTATGGCTCGCCGCCCTGTGTCTGTTGTGGATCGGGCTCATGGTGCACGCCCAAGACTTCATGTGGCTTGAGTTTCCGCTGGTCTTCGTCTTTATCCATGCCCTTCCCTTCTGGCCGGGAATCGTCGCCAGCGTGGTGTTGTGGGCCGTCGCGGCCTTCGTCCCCGCATGGATCCATCCGCAATTCTGGACCGCGGCCGCGGCCATCGGCCCGTTCATCGGCACCTGTTTCGCCGTGGCCGTCTACCACGCTGCCCGCCGAGTGCAGGCGGAGGCGGCGCACCACGAGGCCGTCGCCAAGCAGCTGCGTGAGACACAGGAAGAACTAGCCGCCAGCGAGCACCAAGCCGGGCGCCTCGAGGAGCGGGAGCGGCTCTCCCGCGAAATCCACGACACCGTGGCGCAGGGGCTGTCCTCCATCGTCCTGCTCAGCCGCGCCGCCAAGAACACCTCCGCGCAACAGGACGTGACCGAGCAGCTCGCGCTCATTGAGAAGGTGGCCCAGGACAACCTTGCTGAGGCCCGGCGCTTCGTCAAGGAGCTCGCGGCCCCTGCCTCCTCCATCGACGCGGAACTGCGCTCCCTCGTGGATGAGCTCCAAGCCCAAGCCAAGGGCCTGGGGCTGCGCACCCGCTTCGGGCTCAAGCTCACTGGCAGTGCGGACGTCCCCGCCGAGTTTTTCCACGTTATCTTGCGCGCCGCGCGGGAAGGGCTGACCAATGTCATGAAACACGCCGATGCCGACAAGGCCGTGGTCACTCTGGGCTCTTTCGAGGATGGAATCATCCTCGATGTGGTCGATGACGGCCGTGGCATCGAGGGCCCGCGCGGCTTCGGGTTAACCGGCCTGGAGCAGCGTGTTCGCAGCGTCGGTGGCAGCGTCCAGGTAGAATCTTCACCCGCCGGCACCGCGCTCGCGGTGCGAATCCCAACAGGAGGCAGCAGCAATGGTCAACGTGATGCTCATCGATGATCACCCCGTGGTCCGCGCCGGGCTGCGCGCGATTCTTAACGCCTTCCCCGATATTGAGGTGGTGTTGGAAGGCTCCGATGGCTCGGCCGTCGACAAGCTAGCGGATGCTGATGGCCCCCATATCGATGTCGTCGTCTGCGATATCCAAATGCCGGACGTCGATGGTATTGCCGCCACCCGGCGCGTTCGCGAGCTCGATGGGCCACCGGTGCTCATCCTGACCACCTATGACACGCAGGCGGATATTCTGGCCGCCGTGGAGGCGGGCGCGTTGGGCTACCTGCTCAAGGACGCCCCCGAAGAAACGCTGCACACCGCGGTGCTCGACACCGCCGCGGGCAAGCGGACCTTGGCGCCTGAAGTCACGAACCTCCTGGCGGAGCGCTTGGCGCAGCCGGAAACCGCGCTGTCTCCCCGCGAGCTGGAGATCCTGCAAGCGTTGTCCACGGGGGCCTCCAACAAGCAGATTGCCCAGCGGCTCTTCATCTCCGAGGCCACGGTCAAAACCCACCTCATCCACGTCTATCAGAAGCTCGGCGTGGAAACCCGCACCGCAGCCGTCTCCGCCGCCCGCGAGCGAAAGCTCATCCAATAGATGCATACCTACGATTGCATCGTGGTGGGTGGCGGCCAATCCGGCCTGGCCACCGGCTACTACCTGCGCCGCCAGAAGCTCGACTTCCTCATCCTCGACGCCAACCCCTCCCCCGGCGGAGCTTGGCAGCACGTGTGGGATTCACTCACTCTTTTTAGCGATGCCCAGTCCTCCACCCTGCCCGGCTGGCCCATGCCCACCTACCCGGGTTTCCCGCCGGCGTCCCACGTGGTGGACTACCTCACCCGCTATGAGCAGCGCTATGACCTGCCGGTCCGGCACGGGGTGGCGGTGGAGCGCGTGCTTGACGACGCCTCCCGCTTCCGCCTCCTCACCACCCACGGTGAGTTCCGTGCCCGCACCGTCGTGGCCGCGACGGGCACATGGTCCGCGCCCTTTATCCCCTTCTACCCCGGTGAATTTCAGGGGCGCCAATGGCACACGGCGAGCTACCCGGGGTGCGGTCCTTTCGTAGAGCGCGGCCACAACAATCCTGTAGCCGTTGTCGGTGCTGGTAATTCCGGCGCGCAGATCGCCGCCGAGCTCGCCCTCGCCGGAGTGGACACCACGTGGTTTACCGCGCACCCGCCGCGCTGGATGCCGGATGACGTGGACGGGCGCGTGCTCTTTAGCCGCAACCGTCAGCGCATGCTGGCCAAGCTTCGGGGCGAGCCGGACCCGGGACCCGAAACAGAACTAGGGGATATCGTCATGGTCCCGCCCGTGCTCAAGGCCCGCGATAGTGGGATTCTGAGCGCCACCAGCATGTTCTCCTCGCTCGATGAGCTAGGCCGCGCAGGCTTTAGCGATCTCATCTGGGCCACCGGCTTCCGGCCGGCCTTGCGCCCCTTCCCCGGGCTGCTGGCAGAAGGAAAGCCCACGGTGGAAGGTTTCTTCCCCGTGGGCTATGGCTCGTGGACGGGCCCGGGCTCGGCCACGATTACTGGTGTCTCACCCTATGCGCGGCGGGTGGCGGGGGACGTCGCCAAGCTCGTGCGTACGCCCAGCTAAGTACTACAGCACCACCAAAGCGAGGAGCACCACCGCTGCCAGCGCAAGGAGGAATCCCAGGCGGCGCAGGATCTTTGTCTGCTCTTCGCGCCCCAAGCGCGCCATGAGTACGGCGCCGAGGACCGAACCCACGGCGTTGTAGAGAAGGTCATCGACATCGCTAAAGCCCAGGGCAAAGATGTATTGGGCGCTTTCTATGCACAGGCTGACCATGAGGCCGATGAGCATCGCCCCGCCCAGGCCCCATTTAATACCCGACAGGTTGCGTCCAACTACGTAGAGCGCCGCCCCCAGAGGCATGAAGAGAGCGATGTTTCCTATCAGATCTGTCCACGCACCGTACCACACGGAGGCGTTCTCAAAACCGCCAAAGAGCTGTGTATTTACCTGACGCACCGCATGCGCGGATCCATCAACCACGCCAGGGATATCCATGAAGGGCTTGCCCACCGTCGCCAACATCACGACGACCAAGGACAGGGCCGTGACCAGGAAGGAATCACGCCGCAGGTGCCGATACGGATCCGGCGCGGGCCGCAGCCTATTGCGCGGGTGTTGAGCTTTTATCCCAGTCATGCGCTTCACCCTAACGATGTTCTCTGGAAGCCGGCTGAAGCAAAAGCCAGAAAACGCTGCTTCATATCCTCTGTACGATAGTGCCCATGAGCACACTCATTGTCACCCGCGCGGATTCCGGAGTAACCCATTCCTTCCAAGAGCAGCCCCTGCTCGGGGAAGGTGACACGGTCGTAGATGTGCAGTTTTCTTCCCTTAATTACAAGGACGCCATGGCCTTGGAGGGAGATAAGGGTGTCATGCGCATCGATCCCCTCGTCCCCGGCATCGACGTGGTGGGCACCGTGGCGGAGACTTCCGATTCTCGCTTGAGCCCTGGCCAACTTGTGGTCGCCTGTGGCGATGGCTTGGGCGAATTCCGCCACGGCGGCTACACCACACGCCAACGCGTCAATGCAGAGGCCACCATCCCCGTGCCCCAGCGCTTCAGCGCGCACGATGCCGCCGCGATCGGCACGGCCGGCTACACCGCCGCTATCTGCGTGAACCAGCTGCGCGCGCACGGCACCACGCAGGGCCATATCTTGGTCACCGGCGCCACTGGCGGCGTGGGCTCCGTCGCGGTCCAGCTGCTCAAGTCCGCTGGCTACGAGGTCACCGCCGTGACCGGCCGCGTGGATTCCCAGTCTGAATATCTCACCGCACTCGGCGCGGATCACGTTCTGGATCGCGCGGCGTTGTCGGAGACCGGCCGCCCGCTGCAGAAGGCGCTGTACGACGGCGCCATTGACACCGCCGGTTCCACCGTCCTGGCCAACGTGTTGGCACAGGTGCGCTGGGGTGGTGTGGTCGCGGCCACCGGTATGGCAGCCGGTCCGGATCTTCCCGCTTCGGTGCTGCCGTTCATTTTGCGCGGCATCGTCCTGGCCGGCGGCAATTCGGTCGACGCGCCCCGCGCGGTGCGCGAGGCTGCCTGGCAGCTTCTCGACGAACACCTCGACCTCAACATGCTGAACTCGATCACGGCAACGGTGCCGCTTTCCGACGTCGCCACCGCGGCCACCGAGCTGCGCGCCGGCTCGCGCCACGGGCGCACGGTGGTTGAGATTTAAGCGGGCACAGAGCGCACCGCGTCCCGCTGTTTAGTGCACGCGGTGGGAGAGGGATTCGTCGTCAGTGCCGGGCGCGTTGCCCAGCTCGCCCGTGGTGTCATCGTCGCTGCGGGCCAGCCAGATGGAGGAGAGCACCAGTCCGCCCCAGATGACGACGACGAAGAGGATGAAGAGCAGGATTGCGCTTGTAGTCATTGTCGTTGACCTTTCCTAATACTCGTTACTTGTCGTCAGTGTTCGGTGCGGCTGTAGTACCCGTGGCAAGCGGGTTCGGGGTGCCGGCTGGACGCCCACCTACGGGGACGCCGTAGTCCGAGGTCTCCATGCCATCCAGGTACTTGTTCCCGCGGAAGGCCACCAGCGGCATGAGGAAGCTGGCAAGCAGGATGATTCCCAACACCGCCCAGCCAAAGAGGCCAATCTGGGTGGAGGAGTAGCCCTCATAGCCCTCGCGGGCGATGGTGAGAATTTCGTTGACTAGGAAGTAGACCAGCAGCAGCGGGGTGGCGATGAAGGTCAGGAACTGCCAGAAGCCACCGACCTTGAACTGCGATACCGCATTGAGGTGCTGCTGAATCTCACGGCGGCGGCCGGTGACCCAGCCGACGACCACCAGGGCGCAGATGGAGCCGAAGACGATACCCAGGTTGTTGGTGAACTTATCCATGATGTCCAGCGTGACCAAGCCCGAGGACGTGGAGAAGAGAACACACGACACCACAGCCATGGTGCCGCCCACGGTGATGGCGGAAACGCGGCGGGAAATGTTGAACTTATCTGCCACGGCGGAGACGACGACTTCCATGATGGAAATCAGAGAGGTCACGCCGGCCAGGAAGAGAGAGCCGAAGAAGAGGACGCCGAACAGTCCGCCGAGCGGCATGAGGTTGATGATCGTCGGGAAAGCGATGAAGGCCAGGCCGATGCCGGAAGATGCCACCTCATCCACCGCCACGCCCTGTTGGGCGGCCATGTAGCCCAGGGTGGCGAAGACGCCGATACCGCCCAGCACCTCGAAGGAAGAGTTAGCAAAGGCCGTAACCAGGCCGGTGTTGGTGAGGTTGGTGCGCGGCTTGAGATAAGAGGCGTAGGTAATCATGATGCCGAAGCCAATGGACAGGGAGAAGAAGATTTGTCCGTAGGCGGCAATCCACACCGACGGGTTGCTCAGCACGGACCAGTCCGGGGTAAAGAAGGCGTTGAGGCCCTCGGCGGCGCCGTCGAGGAAGAAGGCACGGATGACCAAGATGATGAACATGACGGCCAGGACAGGCAGGAAGATGGACGTCAGTTTGCCGATGCCTTCATTGATGCTCGTGGCCAACGTGGCGATGCAGACGATCCACACGAGGATCATGACGCCAAGGATGGACGGGACGATGTGCCCTGAGTAGGTCGCCTCCGGCTCTGCTTGGAGGAAGTCACCCATGAAGTACTCCGCGGGATCATCGCCCCATGCCTGGGTCACAGACTTGATGGTGTAGAGCGCCGCCCAGGCAATGATGGCGGCGTAGTAGATGGCGATGAAGAAGTTCACGCCGACCTTGAACCAGCCGATTCCCTCCCAGCGGCTGCTGATGCGTCGGAAGGCCAGCGGCGCGGAACCGCGGAAGCGGTGACCAATAGCCAGGTCGAACCACAGGATGGGAATACCGGCAGTGAGCAGGGCAACCATGTACGGGATGAGGAAGGCACCGCCACCGTTCTCATAGGCAACATACGGGAAGCGCCAGATGTTACCCAGGCCAACGGCGGAGCCGATGGCGGCCATGAGGAAGACAAAGCGCGTATTGAAGGTATCGCGCGTTGAGCGAGTCTTGTGCGGGGTTGATGTGGTCATGAGAGAACTTTCTTCTTGAGCAAATATCGCGCACGGCAAGACCGTAAGAATTGTTTATACGGGCCGCGTACGACGAGTATTAGCCAGAATCTTAGCCTACCTGCCGACCTATAGGTACCGTTTTGAGTTTTTATTTCTAGATCTTTATCCCTGCCTAAACCCCATGGCCAGGGCCCCAAAACCACCACTACCCCTCAACGCCTAGCTCTTGTCCGAGATGATGGGGTCCGGGAGGAAGCTAAGCGATGAAAGCTGAAATCATGCGGGAGCCCGCGGCTAGGTTGCGCCACTGAATTGCGAGCCAAGTCACACAATCGGGGCGAGTTTCTTTTATCATTACTGTCATGAAAGAAACTAACTCGGTCACTGGCTCCGTCATCATCGTCGGCAGCGGCCTCGCCGGCATGGTTGCCGGATACGAGGCCCTCAAAGGCGGCAAGCACGTCATCTTCCTGGAACAGGAAAACCGCAATAACCTCGGTGGCCAGGCCTTCTGGTCACTCGGCGGGCTGTTCTATGTCGACTCCCCCGAGCAATCCATGATGCGCGTCAAGGACTCCGAAGAGTTGGCCTGGCGGGACTGGGCCAACTCCGCAGACTATGACCCGGTGACCGAGGATGACCGGCACGACTACTGGGGCGAGAAATGGGGCCGCGAATACGTGCGCTTCGCCGCCAATGAAAAGCGCGGCTACCTCAAGTCCTTGGGCCTCAACGTCCTCCCCACCATCGGCTGGGCCGAGCGCGGCTCCGGGGATGCCTCCGGCCACGGCAACTCCGTGCCGCGCTTCCACCTCACCTGGGGCACGGGCCCAGAGGTCGTGCGCGTCTTCCGCGAACCACTCCTTAAAGCAGAAGAAAAAAGCCAGGTAGAGTTCCATTTCCGCCACCGCGTGGACGAGCTCGTCGTTGAGAACGACGACGCTGGCAGCCCGCGCGTCGTCGGCGTGCGCGGCAGCGTCCTCTCCCCCACCAGCCAGCCGCGCGGTGAGGCGAGCTCGAGGGACGTGGTCAAGCACTTCGAGCTGCGCGGCTCCGCCGTCGTCATCGCCACCGGCGGCATCGGCGGCAATCTGGAGAAGGTACGCAAGATGTGGCCCACTGAGCGTTGGGGAGAATGCCCGAAGGAACTGGTCACGGGTGTTCCCGCGCATGTCGACGGCCGCGGCATCGACATCGCCCAGCAGGCCGGTGCCTCAGTAGTCAACACCGACCGCATGTGGGCCTATACCGAGGGCATGACCAACTGGAACTCCATCTGGCCCGGCCACGGCATTCGTATCATCCCCGGCCCATCAGCACTGTGGCTCGACGCCGAAGGCAACCACCTGCCCACCAACCTCTTCCCCGGCACCGATAATCTGGCCGCGCTCGCCCACATTGGCCAGACCGGGCACGGCTATTCCTGGTTCGTGCTCAACAAGGCCATCGTGGACAAGGAATTCATCTTCTCCGGCTCGGAGCAGAATCCGGATCTGACGGATAAGGAATTCAAGAAACTCGCCGGCAAGCTAGGCCCCGGCACGCACGTGGCCGTCAAGGCCTTCATGGACAACGGTATCGACTGGGTCGTAGAAGACAACCTAGAGGATCTTGTCGCCGGAATGAACCAGATTTCGCCGGAGGGCTCCCCCACCATTGAGGTAGCCCAGCTTCGAAAAGTCCTGGAAGACCGCGATTCTCAACTAGATAATCCCTTCAGCAAGGACGCCCAAGTCAACTACCTGCGCGTGGCCCGCGGCTTCCTCGGCGACAAGCTCATTCGCGTGGCTCCCCCGCACCGCATCCTCGATGAATCCAAGGGCCCGCTCATCGCAGTGCGCCTGAAGTTCCTGACCCGCAAGACGCTGGGTGGATTGGAGACCAACCTGGACGGCCAGTGCCTCAATCCCGATGGCACGGTACTCCCCGGCCTCTATGCCTGCGGTGAGGCCTCCGGTTTCGGTGGCGGCGGCATGCACGGCAAGAATGCGCTGGAAGGCACCTTCCTGGGCGGTTGCATCCACTCCGGTAAGCGCGTGGGCGAAGCTTTAGCGCGCGATTAGCACGGTTTTCTAATACTGTCGGGCACTATGAACCTCGCTAGGAACGTTCGCATCGACGTGGAGAATCCCTTCTTCACCACGTCCCGCTTCGTCGCCGCCCCTACGGAACTCACCGTGGGCGAGATGATGATCATCGTCCACGCCGCACTCGGCCTCGAGCCCTCTCATCCGGGAATCCTCGTGGGTGAGGAAGGCACGCCAATCGACGTCCTCAGCATCATCGACCAGGACTTTTTCGAGACTTTCCGGGAAGTAGCGCACTACCACCCCTCAGACGGCGCATGGAATATCAGCATCAGCGTGGCCGATAGCTCGCGCGTCGTCATGGGCCTTCCGGCCCTCATCGCCGGTGAGGGCCCCGATCTGATGAGCGAGCTGGGCAGCGCCGAAGCGATGTTCAAGGTGGTCCTCGATGTCCAAGCGACTATGGCCTACATGGCCGTGCCCACGGAGAGTATGGAGCGCATTTTCGAGCTCTTCCCCAACTACACACTGGACCAAATACACCAACGCCTCACCACGTTCTTCCCGCCGGCCGTGGCGCAGCGCCTGGCCACCATGGGCACGGAGGCCGCCAACCTGGAGGGCGGCACCAAGCCCGCGCTGCCTGGGGATCTCCCCCTCGATCCTTTCCGCTCCACACCCTTCGAGGACATCCCGGTGCCATCCCTGGAGATCCTGGAGCAATGGCGCGCGGATATCCACGAGGCCTACCCGGAGCTGCGCCCCGACTATGAGCTGCCGGCGCTTGACGACGCCACCGCTCACCACGTAGGCCAGCGTATACGCGAATACCTCGAGGTCATCGAGGAATATCCACGCCTGACCGGGGCCGGCTACCTCAAGCAGGCGGCTGTCGCGCGCCTTAAGGAGGGACTGAATAGCCCCAATGACTTTGATGAGGTCAAGCGCGAGGACTACCACCAGCCGCTGCTGAACCTGCGCGGATTCCTCACGGACCTGGATTGGCTCAAGACCACAACGACGCAGATCAAGCTCACCAAATATGGCCGCAAGGCCATGAGCGATCCGCTCTGGGCAACGCAGGTCATCATGAACAACATCCCTTATGCCTACGCCGAACCGGAGGGCATTCCTCAGCTCTCCTTCGAACTAGTCCACCTATTGCGCGGTGAGTGGGAGTTCAATCCGGAATACGACTACACGCACGCCATCACCCGCGATCTGCTGTTCACGCTGGGTGTCATCGAAGATGACTCCACATTCCCCATCATCACCGATGGGTGCGAGGGCTTCCTCGGCGCGATCATCACTAACGTCCGCCAGGAGCTGAACCAAGAGCTGGATTAGCCCTGGTTCAGCCCCCTCCAGGCCGCATGCCGCTGCCTACAACTACCGCGAACAACTCACAACAACCTCGAAACAACTACAAAAACCAGCAACAACCCTTTTGAACTGCCCTTTTCCAACCGATGGGAGCGCTAAACCAGACACAGTTGTTGGCAAAGTTGTTTAAGAGTTGTTTTTCGCGACACTCAAGCCTCAGAAAAACAACTTCCTGGGGAAATGTACAATAAGAACATGGACTCAACAGTTCCCGAGCTTGATTTTCTCCCCGCCCACGTCCGCGATGCCCTGGATGCAATCTGGGCCGGGGCGAAGGCCGACGCGGTGGAATCAGAGGTCCTCGAATTCAAAGAGGACCCCGCCGCCCGCCAGGTGGGCGCTCGCCGCAGCGGGAATCCGGACGGCGACATCATTGAAAAACTTATCGACGAGTCCGTGTGCTTTGCTAACGGCGACACCGGTTCTGGGCACATTGTCCTCGGTGTCGCCGATAAAACACCCGGTCCCGCAGGTTTTTCGGGAACGGCAATGGATCCGGGAAGGATCGAGAAGAAAGTTTTCCACGGAACAGAGCCCAATCTGCGGGTTGAAGCGACCGAATTCGACTACCGCGGCTGCCGCCTTGTTCTTGTTCGCATCCCGGAAGCCCTGTCCTTCTATCGACGCAAGAAGGGGCAGGCTTCCCGCCGCGTGGGAACAGATTGCACCCCCGTTCCTGAAGAGCTACGTCGCGCTATTTCACGTGTCCGCGCCAACCCCGATTTTTCCAACTCCCTGTCCCAGAAGGCCACACAAGACATCGATCTTGCGTCACTCAACGAAGCGCGACGACTCCTCCAGGTAAAGCGCAGCCGCTCGGGCGAAAGCGTACACGCACCCGAGACGACCACGGGCCTCCTCCGCGAGTTGGGACTTATCGACGAGGCTGGCCGGCTCAAGCGTGCCGGCGAAATTCTCCTGCTCCCACCAGAGGTTCCCCAGGTGATAATCCGCCACCTGTGGCGCCCGATGGTGGGCGCCGACCCGCAAGTTACTGAGATTTCTGCACCGCTTATCCAGGCACTCCCCCAAGTCCGCCGCCTCATCGCTGAGCGCGGCGACCAAGAGGTCGAACGCGTCCAGCTGGATAACGGTCAAGAATTCGCCATTCCTCGCTTCCCGTCGCAGGCCGTGGATGAAGCCGTCACCAATGCGGTTATTCACCGCGATTGGCAGCTCTCCCGCCCCATCGTCATTGAGCAATCACCCCGGACCCTGAAGATATTCTCACCCGGGCCGCTGCCCGTGGGCGTGGAACCCCATCGTCTCCTCACTACCCAGTCCATTCCTCGCAATCCGCGTCTGATGGCAAGCATGCGCATGCTTGGCCTCGCGGAGGAGTCTTCTCGCGGTTTTGACCGCATGTGGGCCGCGATGTTGTCCACTGGTCGTGAGATTCCACAGGTTGATGCCACCGACACTGATGTGGAGGTCATCATGTCCGCAGGAAAGCCAGATGTCGATTTCGTTCGATGCCTACAGCGCCTGGCGGACGTCAAGGGATCCCAACTCATCGGCAACCTTAATACCCTCCTCACACTGAAGCACTTGTGGGAAGCTCCGCTTATCACCGCCGACCAGATAAAGAAAAAGACTCAAACTTCCGACATCGAAATGGAGGAACTCGTGGCGGTCCTCGAGGAAAAGGACCTGTTGACAAAGGTAAGGGATGCCAAAGAATGGGTGCTGAGCGACTTCGCGCGTAAGGCAATGGGCAAGGAATCCCCGGGGGATCTATCTACTGTCAGCGTCCAGGAGTGGATAGAGGAACGCCTGAAGTCCGGTGAGTCTTTACGTTCTTCCGAACTTGCTGAAGACACTGGACTCAGCCGAACTGAAGTCACCAATATCCTGCGCCACCTGCGCACTCTCGGCCGCGCCATCATCGACCCCGCCGGACCACAGCGCGGCCCAAACACCCGCTGGATCGCCCCGTAGGCGAAAACCTTAGACAACGACAAACAACCCACAACAACCTCGAAACAACTGCAAACAACCAGCAACAACCTGTCTGACCTGCTTTTTCACAACAAAGGGGAGCTCTAAACTAGACACAGTTGTTGGCAAAGTTGTTTCAGAGTTGTTTTTCACGACACTCAAGCCTCAGAAAAACAACTTCCTGGGAAATGGATACCGAAGAAAGGTGAACCAGGCAAGGGGTTTTTTGAAAATTCACGCTCGAGGGAATGCGCACGTCCATGTTTTGGACTCAAAGAAGGAGCGCCAACCGTATACAACCAGCAATTTTGAAAGAAGGAATGAGTATGAATTCCACCTGCAGAATTGGACGTACCGTCATTTGCGCCTTAAACCCTAAAAGTCGCGCCGCCCCGAAAATTACATATGGCTATTTAATAGAAGATAGCTTTTACTAATGGCATGGACCGTGACACGCGCAAGGCCGCGGTCATGGATTTAGCCGATGAGCTGGGGAATTTAGTCGCGGTCTCCCCCGCCCCTGGAGGAACAGCTCGGCGTGGGCCTTCCCCGCTTAGTCCGCACCATCATCGGGTTGGACGAATCCGCGGCGCGTTCCGCGTTTGCGGACATGATGGACGGCGCACGCCTGAACTCGGTGCAGCTGGCCTTCATGAACCAGATCATCGGCGGGTTAGTCCACAACGGAATCGTCACTGTCGCGGAGCTCTTTGAGAGCACCTTATGACAACTATAGTTCCCCCTTCGACGCCTTTGACGGCAACGTGGCCACCATCCATGACATCAAGGAGCGCCTAGAGCGCGCATTGAACACAGCGTGGATGAGGTGCCCCTAAGGCCGTTCCTGAGGCACCTCAGAGGCGGTGCCGGAGTAACTGCAGGAACGGCGCTTTCTTGGGGCGAGTTACTTCACAACGAGGTTGACCATGCGGCCCGGCACGTAGATCTCCTTGACCACGTTCTTGCCCGCCGTCAGCTCAGCGATGCGCTCATCTTCCTTGGCAATACCCACGACGGTGGCTTGGTCAGCGTCGGCAGGCACCATCACGCGTGCCTTGACCTTGCCGTTGATCTGCACCGGAACCTCAATCTCGTCGTCGACGAGGTACTTTTCTTCGAACTCCGGGAAGGACTCGTAGGTGATGGTCTCTTCGTGGCCGAAGCGCTTCCACAGCTCCTCCGCGATGTGCGGGGCGACAGGGGAGACCAGCTGGGCCAAGGGCTCCACGGCAGCGCGCGGAGCGCCCTTCGGGTAGGCCTTGGTCAGGTAGTTCACGTACTCGATGAGCTTGGCCACCACGGTGTTCAGGCGCAGGTTCTCGTAGTCATCGCGCACGCCGGCGATGGTGCGGTTGAGGTGCTTCAGGTCATCCTCGGAAAGCTCCGCGTCCGTCGTCGACAGCTCACCAGAGTTCTCGTCGATAGCCAAGCGCCACAGGCGCTGCAGGAAGCGCTGCGCACCGACGACGTCCTTGGTTGCCCATGGACGGGAGGTATCCAGCGGGCCCATTGACATCTCGTACACACGCAGGGTATCGGCGCCGTACTCGTTGCAAATGTCATCCGGGGCCACGGCGTTCTTCAGGGACTTGCCCATCTTGCCGTACTCCTGGTTGACCTTTTCATCCCCGTAGTAGAACGCGCCATCGCGTTCTACTACCTCGGCGGCCGGGACGTAGACGCCGCGGGAATCGGTATAAGCATAGGCCTGGATGTAGCCCTGGTTGTACAGGCGGCGGTAGGGCTCCTTGGAGCTCACGTAGCCTAGGTCAAAAAGGACCTTGTGCCAGAAGCGAGCGTAGAGCAGGTGCAGCACGGCGTGCTCAACGCCACCGACGTAGAGGTCAACGCCACCCGGGTCGTTGGCGCCGTGCTCTTCTGGGCGCGGGCCCGTCCAGTAGCGCTCGTTCTCCAAGTCGCAGAAGATCTCATCGTTCGTCGGATCGATGTAGCGCAGCTGGTACCAGGAAGAACCTGCCCACTGCGGCATGACGTTGGTATCGCGGTAGTACGTCTTGGGGCCATCCCCAAGACCCAGGTCCAGCTCCACCTCAACCCATTCGCGGGCCTTGGCCAGCGGCGGCTGCGGGGAGGACTCGGCATCATCCGGGTCGAAGGAGACCGGCTTGTAGTCTTCTACCTCCGGCAGCTCAATGGGCAGCATCGACTCCGGCAGCGGGTAGGCCTGGCCGGCCTCGTCGTAGACGATGGGGAAGGGCTCGCCCCAGTAGCGCTGGCGGGCAAACAGCCAGTCACGCAGCTTGTACTGGATCTTCTCGCGGCCTACTCCTTGTTCCTCCAGCCACGGGATGATGGCGGCGATGGCCTCGTCCTTGGACATACCGTTGATGTCCAGGGAATCGTTGGCGGAGTTTACGGCCTTGCCGGACTCCGTGTACGCCTCCTTGGTGATGTCGCCGCCAGCAACCACTTCAGTAATCGGCAGCCCAAAGACCGTGGCGAACTCATAGTCACGCGTATCGTGCGCCGGGACCGCCATGATGGCGCCGGTGCCGTAGCCGGTCAGGACGTAGTCTGCGATGAAGATCGGCACCTGCTTGCCGTTGACCGGGTTGGTGGCATAGGTACCCAGGAAGACACCGGTCTTTTCCTTGTTCTCCTGGCGCTCCAGGTCGGACTTCGCGGCGATGGACGCGCGGTAGGCCTCCACGGCCTCCTTCGGATCATCATGACCGAAGGTCCAGCGCTCATCCACATCATCGTCATAAGGGATGGGGGAGAGGAGGGCATCGACAAGCTCGTGCTCCGGGGCCAGCACCACGTACTCCGCACCGAAGAGAGTATCCGGGCGGGTGGTGAAGACGTCGATGTTGTAACCCTCGGCGTGGAAGCTGACCTCTGCACCACGGGAGCGGCCAATCCAGTTACGCTGCATGGACTTGACCTTCTCCGGCCAATCCAGAAGCTCCAGGTCATCGAGCAGGCGGTCCGAGTAAGCGGTAATGCGCATCATCCACTGGCGCAGGTTCTTGCGGAAGACCGGGAAGTTACCGCGCTCGGACTTGCCCTCCGCGGTGACCTCCTCGTTGGCCAGCACCGTGCCCAGGCCCGGGCACCAGTTCACGGTGGAGTTGGACAGGTACACCAGGCGGAACTCGTCGAGCGCGTGGCGCTGCTCTTCCTTGCTGAGATCCGCGTAGTAGCGGCCGTCCTTGGTGGTGCGCTTGCCCACCTCAAGTTCCTTGATGAGCTCAGAAATCGGGCGTGCCTTCTGCTGCTCCTCATCAAACCAGGAGTTATAAATCTGCAGGAAGATCCACTGCGTCCACTTATAAAACTCCGGGTCAGTCGAAGCCACCGAGCGGCGCGGATCGTGGCCCAGACCCAGCATGCCCAGCTGGCGGCGCATATTGTTGATATTCGCCTCCGTGGTGGTGCGCGGGTGCGTACCAGTCTGGATGGCGTACTGCTCCGCTGGCAGGCCAAAGGCGTCATAACCCAGCGTGTGCAGGACGTTCTTGCCCAGCATGCGGTTAAAGCGGGCATAAGTATCCGTGGCGATATAACCCAGCGGGTGGCCCACGTGCAGACCCGCGCCAGACGGGTAGGGGAACATGTCCTGAATGTTCATCTTCTCCGCGGGAAGTTCCTTACCGTCCTCCGCGAGCGGGCCAACTGGGTTCGGCGCGTTGAACGTGCCGTTATCCTTCCAGTACTGCTGCCAGGCGCTTTCAATCTGCGCGGCGAGCTCCGGCGTGTAGCGGTGGGTGGTGTTATCGCTCGGGTTAGTCATGGTTAGACAGTGTAGTCACCGCACGGACATCTCCCCAGTTAGACCCAGCCGGACCGTATTCCTGTTCTGAGGCATGGTAGTAACTAGGTAGCCTGCGCCGTCGCTTCAATCCGTTCAAGGCGCTTGCGTAGATCCACAATGACGTCGGTTTTGTTGTGAAAAATGTCGATGACGGAACCCTCTTCATCAAAGGGAGGCTGGAAGATCTCCTCGTAGGCCACACCACCGTTGTGAACCAGCACATCTACCAGCATCTTAATAAAGCGTATTTGGGCAGCATTGAAAGACGTATTACTGAGCAGGTCTGCAAACTGCTCCCGGACTGCCGCCTCGTCAAGGCCCACCAAGCGGCGGATGAAGGCAGGAATGCTGTCCCCACCCATGCGCTCACGCAGCTTGTCGACGCTTTCCGTGGAACCCCCACTTCCCCCGCCTGCCTGGGCTACCATCGCCTCCAGCGCTGCGACGTCCTCTGCGTTAAGCGTCCGTGCACTGCGCAATTTGATCATCGCCAGGTCGTTGGCATGCTCCTGCAGCAATTCGCGCAGGCGTTGCTCCAGTTGGGTGGGGTAGGAACCGGTGCCGGGCAGCCGCGCCGGCATCTCGTCATCAATCGTGAGCTCACCCATCTCATCTTGGATGTCGAGGGTGACGGCGTTGCGCTTTCCCTTGGGCACGAACTGAATGAGCGAACGCATGCCGATGCGGATGGTCTCGAGGTCCTCGACCGTCACGTTATTCCACCACTCCGGATCGAGCGCGCGCTCGAGGAAGGACCGCCGTTCGGCCACCATGGGGATGGTGGAACTCACGACCATGAGGTCATTCGCCATCCTCTCGACTCGTTCGCGCAGTGCCGCGAACTCCGGGCTGTGGTCGAGCAGCCCCACCTGGAGCTTTAAAATCACTAGGTCAAAGCGCTTAGCTGTCTCAGAGTCCTTCATCGTGTCCAGCGGCAAGTGCGCAATGTGGCGGCGCAGCTGCTCAGCTTTCTCCTCACTTAGCTCATCCCACGCAGAGCGTTCGCGGTATCGCAGCAAGGTTTCCTTGTCGCTGGGGCGGACCATGATGTGGCCTAGCGGTATAGACGCCGCCGAGGCGTGAAGGGAGTCAGCAAGTTCGGCGCGCATCTCTGGGGCCTTAGCGTGCTTATCCAACTGAGCAAGCAACCCCACGCGGGCATCAAAGAGCTTTTCCGACAGCGACCGTGGGCGGCCAATAACCGATTCACGGGCTTCACCCTTAAAGAACTCGTCCACGTTGCCGCAGAAGTCGAAGATGAGGAAGTGCGTCTTGTCCATCCCCGGGCCGAAGAGGTCCGGGCGCAATCGCGTCCCTCGGCCCACCATCTGCCAGAACTTGGTGGGGGAGTAGACGGGTTTGAAGAACACAAGGTTGACCACCTCGGGCACATCGACGCCGGTGTCAAGCATGTCCACCGAAATCGCGATGTTGACGTCCCCGTCCGGATCTGCGAAGTCGTCCAATGCCGACTGCGCATACTTCGTGTGCGTGGTAATCACGGAGGCTCCAGTACGCGAATACTCCGGGAACGTAGCGTCAAAGACTTGCTTGATGAGCTCCGCGTGACGTTGAGTCCGGGCGAAGATGATGGTTTTGCCCAGTTGGTCACCGCCCACGCGGATCCCGTTCTCCACCACGGTTTTCAGCACCTTGCGTATGGTGTCCTTGTTGAACAGGTAACGGTTAATCTCCGCCGAAGAAACCTGACCAGGCGGATCCAAGCGCCCGCCGTCCTCGTCGGTACCCCAGTCGGACGTGTCCCATGCCAGCTGTTCCTCCGGGGAAAGTTCGTCATAGGCCATGCCCCGCCGCAGGAACAGCGAGTCCTGCCGAGCCGTCTTGAAGGGCACGAGGTTACCGTCTGCCACGGCCGCATCAAGTCCGTACTCAAAGGACGGAGTCTTATCCTCCATCTCAAAGAGTGCATACGTGTCATGGTCAATCTCGCTCTTCGGCGTCGCCGTCAGCCCCACTACGTAGGCATCGAAGTACTCCAAGATCCGCTTGAAGCGGTTGTACACGGAGCGGTGGGCCTCGTCCACGATGATGAGGTCAAAGTCGAAAGGCCCGTACCTCGCCGGCTTGTCACCGTCATCCCCGATGAGATTCATCATCGTGTTGTAGGTGGTGACATACACATCACCCACCTGCTCAGGATTCTTGATGAGGTTTACGGGTGTGGACTCCGCGTACATGCTCACAAAGGCTTTATGTGCCTGATTGACCAAAGCAGTGCGGTCTGCCAAGAACAGCACCTTGCCCACCCAGCCGGCCTGGCGCAGCAGCTTGGCGGTGGCTACGGCCACGCGGGTCTTACCAGTTCCCGTCGCCATGACCAACAATGCTTGGCGACGCCTCCGCGCCTCCAACGTCTCCGTCACCGCACGGATGGCCTCGAGTTGGTACGCACGGGCGCCGCCGCCAGCAATGTCCGTGTCTACCGGCGTCTCGCTCAACAGGGTGCGCATGGTGCGCCGGCCAATCATGCGGCGCAATTGCTGCGCGGTGGGGAAGCCCTCCACCTCGCGGGCGGGATAGCCCGCACCAGAACCAGGAAGGTTGGCCGCATCATCGATCAGGTCGATGTGATAACCATTAGTGCACAACATGACAGGCCGTATTCCGTATTCGCGCTCGATGCAGTCCGCGTACAGCTTCACCTGTTGGGAGCCCACGCTCATGGATTCCATGGACTTCTTCGCCTCGATGACGGCCAACGGTGTGCGGTCATCATCCCACAAGACATAATCTGCGTAGCCAACGCCGGAGGGATTGGGCATACCGTGTAACTCGAGCTCTCGAGTGATTGAATCATCACTAAACCCTGCTGCTTCGAGCATAGGGTCAATGAGCTGTCGGCGCGTCTCGGCCTCGCTGATCGCCAATGGCGCAGTCGACGGTGCTGCCACCCCGGCGCGCTCTGCCGCGGCTGCTTGCTGCTCAGCCAACTGCTCCTGGAGGGCCTCAATCTTGGCAGCAAGTTCGTCTTTCACCTGCCGTGCAGCTTCGCGCTCCGTTTCGGCTTGCTCCTGGGCATCAGCGATCTCCGCCTTCGCCTTAATCTCCGTGCTCCGCCGCTTGAGCTCGAACTGGGCAGCCTCACGAAGGCGCTTCTCCTCCGCTTGACGTGCTGCTTCTTGGGCTTCGTTGAGCAGCAGCCGGTTTTCCTGGAGCTCCTCATCTTTCTGCTCCAGCTTTTTGAGGTACGCGGCGGTCTGCGCTTGGGAGCGGCCGGCAACGTGGATACCCGAGGAATCATCTGCGGTCTGGCCCAGCAGGCGGTAGTCAAAAGCCGCCTGCGGCCCCGGCGCGGCCTGCGGGTTGGCCGAGTGGTGCCGTACCGCCCAGGCCATGAGGTCATAGAGGTGCGCCGCCGCGTTCCGCGCCCTCTGCGGGGAGGTCGGCGCTTGTTTGCCTTCCATATCGTCTGCGTGCGCGGCGTCGTTGCCGCTCTTGCGCAAGAGAGTCATCTTGCGCAGCATGGTCTCATTGTCTACACACTTAGTGAAGGCGCGGTCTCGGGTCATCTCCGCCAAGCTGCGGTACTGAGTATCACCCAACTTCCGGAGCGCCCAGATATGGCTGACCACTCGCTCCAGCACCTTGCGCGCATAGAAGCAGGAAATCACGGGGTCCGCGTCCACGAACCGCTCTACCTTCAGGCACTCCTCATACGCCGTGGGCCAGACGTAACGTACAAAGCTGAAGTTGCTGCGTGCAGGCCCACCTGGCACACCGTTGCGCCCGGCAGTCGGGGGAGTCGGGGGAGTAGTGGTCACCATAGAATTCTCCAGGGACAAGATTTCACATCGGGGACGTCTTGATTCCAGTAATTCTAAGTCACCGCTCTAGGCCTAGCTACCACCATCACTGCGTTCCCTGGCCAAACGCTCCGATTCCCCCCTTGTTCTTTCCCCACACGCCACTAAGATCACCACTATCCCGTTGTTCAATTGCGAGCTGTTCCAAAGCTCACCAATAACCGGAGAGACTGTGGCCAACACTGACCGGACTCAACCCATTGCTCGGAAAGTTCCCATTTCATCCCCAGATAGCCGCGTTCAGCAACTAGTAGCTGCCGGAATCTTGAGCCACGCACCAAAGCCTTACTCCCCGCTAACCACTACGACT
Source organism: Corynebacterium aurimucosum (assembly GCF_030408555.1). Taxonomy (NCBI): domain Bacteria; kingdom Bacillati; phylum Actinomycetota; class Actinomycetes; order Mycobacteriales; family Corynebacteriaceae; genus Corynebacterium; species Corynebacterium aurimucosum. Next base: position 2,641,530 of record NZ_CP047048.1, read on the forward strand.
CCACAGCCGGACACCACAAACTATCTACCTTCTAAGACCGACGTTGTTTCGCTTCTGGATAGGGAAGACCGCGTATGACGGCTTGCCCGGCCCCTCGGGATCAGCGTGCACGCAGCCAAAAGCGCCTAAATCCTAGCCACGCCGTGCTTTCTCTGCCGCCTCCTTGCGTGCGTGCTTGAGGGCCAAGGCAATATCTTCAGCATCTACATCATCAGCACCCGCACCATAGGCGCCCGCCCGCTGCGCCCCAGACACGAGCTCTCGCAGCGCTTTACGACGTTCAGCCCGCTGCTCATCCCGGTACTGCAGCACGTCAACGAGCCGAACTCTCCTATGCCTTCCACCGGTAGTGCGCTCAAACTCTATCGATCCATCTTCGAGCTTTTTCACCAAAGTCGGCCTACTAATGCCCAGAAAAACTGCTGCTTGCTGCGTCGTGAGCAACTGATCCACAGGCGCAACAGTAACGGCCTTTCCCTGCTGCATCGCGCGAACGGCTTCTGACAACACTCCAAGTGCCTCTTCGGGCAGATTCACCGCCTGCCCGTCGGAGTCCACGAGCGCAGCGGGCCCCTCCAACGTCTCCAGAAACCTACTCACATCGAGCATGGCCCCTAGGTCTTGCGGTGGGAGGGTCGTGTGGGGGCGGTAATTCCGTGCCTCATTCATAAGGCCATTTTAGAGCAATTCGAAATATTCGAAAGGAATCTTCTTCTTAATCTTTACACTGGGACCTCAAAACAGAATTATTTGGAAAGCTTCAAGCGTGACATCCTGGCCGCAGCGCTTCGCACTTTTTCGTTCGAATACTTAAGCAGGCGCGATAGAGAGACTTCTGACTTAAGCCACACATGTGCTTCAACGACGGCGACAGTCAACGTATGTGCGTCGTACGCAACTTGCCATTCATCATCCTTTATTTCTGCATCGTGCGCGACACTGTTTCGCATTGTTGTTTGGTAACGCAGCCACTGCCTGAGCCCTTCCGGTAATAGGTGATTTCTCAGCGCTTTTGGCAGCCGCATGTAAAGGTCGAGCAATCGAAGCTTGAAAGTAGGCCGCTTGGTTTTATCCTTCCTAAGTTCATAAGCTTGGCCTTGAGGAAATAATGTCTCAAATTTAGATTCGGTTTCTGATAAGCACGAACCAAAAACTTGCGTATGGAAAGCCTCCGCAAGAACACCACTAAGCAGGATTTTCGATTCTAAAAACGACTGGCCGGTCTTCAGCTCGATAAGCAAACCGATCAAACGTGAGCCTTCTGCGGAGAACTCCAGCCACTTGCTCCAAGCCGCTAAGAATTCGTCTACTCCGAGGCGAAAAGCGAATTCCGCGCTCAGCCGTCCACTCGACTGAACTTCCGCCTCCGTCTTCCTCGATTGAATAAGTTCGACCGACTCTCTTGTCTTACCTTCGCCTTCCAGATCGCAAGATATTGTGTAAATTTCGGTATTTTTTCCTCGAGCTAAAGTCAAAATCCTAGACAGATCTCGACTAATATCAAGCACCCGCTGAAGGCTCGTTTTGGGGGCGAAGGAGTGACGAAGAGCTACCGAGTTAGTGGCGGTTACAAAGTATTCCTTTCTTGACTGTTTGAGTCTCGGGGCGTTTATTACTGCATTGAACGAGGCCTCGGAGCCATTAAGTTGAACTTTTCCCAAAACGGTTGACTTGGGGTCCCACTCACCCTCTACGGTAAAATAACGCTTTTCCTCGGCACCATACCCACTATCCACCTCAATACGAAGACCATCTTCAACCAGCAGATGAAAGTAGTCCGCTGAGAGGGATGCTTCACAGATACAAAGCTCTTCCTTGCTTTGTATATGAGCACCCCAAGCCAGAAGGTCGCCTTTATAGGAGGCCGTTTGATACTCGAATCCGAAATTTTCCTGTCTGCTGAGCTCAAAATCAAAGAGGGTCACCTTGCGTCCCTCAACTACGCCCCAAATTGCCGGGAAATGACCGTCAGCAGGACCGATCATGGCTACCTCAACTCCTGGCGTGAATTTGGATTCACCGAAACCTTTGTGTTCGTACATTTCCCGAAATGCACCCCCAGGCAAAAGCAGCTCAAACCCCTCAAGCGGGGCGTATTTCAGCACCCCTGGAATTTCCTCAGCGTCAGGCCCAATCGTCCACACACCCGACCAAATATCGGCTTCCTCACTGTTCGGTTCAGTCATGTCTATTTCCCTACCTACTCAAAATAGTCCTCATCCACCTCGACCAGTGCCACAGTCCTCTTGACCTGTACGCCCACGCCGTAGCGGATCATAAGTTCCGCCAACCTGTCCCCGTCGATTAAAACGACGCGTGACGACACCGCATCCGCATACTCCTGCGCATTCGCTGAGAACTTCGCCGTAGTCAGGAACACCCCACGGTCTGCCTGCGCGCCCTGCAGCGCGCCCACAAAAGCCTGAATATCCGGACGGCCAATGCTCTTGTCCAGTCCATACCGCTTGGCCTGCACGTAAATCCGGGAAAGACCCAGCGCATCCTGGTCAATGATCCCGTCGATGCCGCCGTCATTGGATAGCTGCGTACGCGTGGCCTTGCCCTGCGTTCCGCCGTAGCCCATGGCCATGAGCAGGTCCAATACTGCCTGTTCAAAGAACGCCGGCTCATTGTCGTGTAACCGAGTAAGCAGCTCACCAGCCACGAATTCGTTGTTACGAGATACACCAGTTTCCACCTGTTCTACCGGGTCGAGCTCACTTTCGGCCTCTGGAAGGACACTTTGCTGATCGATGCCCACCTCGTCCCCAGCCCTACGCCGAGGATTCCGGCCCCGCCACGTTAGTGCCGCTTCCGTGCCCGCAATCTCTCCCAACAGCTGCTTCTCCGTCATCCCTTCCGGGTAGCGCGCTAGCAAGTCACGGCCAAAGTCTGTAATTTGAAAGCGCGCACGCGCCGGCGAAGTAATGGCATTCGCTTTCTTAAGGAATGTCAACGCCCACCCAACTCGGTTTTCAAAACGCGACTGGCCCGACGCAATGGTCTCAAGCCGCTCTTCATCAGTAATGCCCGCATAAGACGCAGTTATCTCGATAAGCTCCCTACGCCGGAGCTCATCACCATTGGCATTAAGGGCTTCCAACACCGAGATCATGTAGGCTTCCCATCTTTCGACAGCCATTAGAGTTCTCCTTGAAATGCGCGGATGGATAGGGACTCTTGTAGTTCTTGCAGAAGCTTTCTCTGGCGCTTCATTTGAGATTCAACGTCGTCGATTCTCGAAGTTGAGGATGCGAACTCTTGTTGTTCGTCCAATGATGCTTTAGGAATTGGCAACCTCTTCAACTCGTTGGCGTTGATATTCGCCATTCCCACAATTGCTTTTGCGGTGTTTCGCAGAATCTTCTTACCAAGAACCGAATTGAGGAACCCGGAGATATATTCTGGAACTGCTTTATCGTTTACTCGACATCTGATTAGATAGCCTGCATACGTATATTCCTCCTCCAACGCTGGGACGACAGCGGTTTTCCCCACCAAGTCCTTGCTATTCGTCCTGTTGAAGAGTAAATCACCGGCCTTCAGCGAGTACTTCTCTCGATCTTTGATGTCGAGCTCAACGTATTTTAAATCTGAAAGATCAATTTCACCGTTGTAGGAAACATTCCCCATTCTCAGTATCGGAATGCCGAAGTTCTCGTTAGCCTTGTCGCTTATTCCATACTGAGTGGATTCAAGATACTCACCAACTGTTATCGATTCGCGCTGATCTTCCAGAAAGGAGGCCGTAAACAATTCCTGTTTGAGTTGAAGCAAGCCTGCTAAGGACTGATCAACTCTAACCAGTGCGCTATCCACTTGACCCAAAATCGCCGCAATACGGCGCTGCTCGTCGAGGGGAGGGAGACGAAATTCAAGTTCTGATATGTCTCTCTTGGAAACCTGGAGAAAAGTTGCGCCTTTACCTTTCTCTTGTAGAGCAGGCGTCAAAAAGGTGAGGAGATGAGGAAGGAAGTTGGCTTCAAACCCATTTTCAGCACGCAATCCCGCTACACCACGCCCAAGTACGCACTGGGCATTAGTAGTCCTAAAAGGCCCAATAGTGGCGCGAATCGAAAGAACTAAGTCCCCTGGCTCTGCGATTTTTGTTGGTCGACTCGTGTACTTCTTAGCTGACAAACCAGTACTAGTGAAGTCACCAGCCCCAGCGATTAAGGGAAGCCCTTCTCCTCTTTCATTTGTAAACTCTGATTTTGGGGCCTGCCCCATCTCTATGTGACACACATCCCCCAACCGCACCATCGGCCAGTCATGCTTTGCAGTGCTAGCCATTTTATTTCCCTTCGCTGAGCATGGCCTTCAAGTTGGCAAGGCCTTGGGTGATGTCGCGGTCGAGTTTTTCGATTTCGGCGATGATGTCCATGGGGTCGCGGGTTTCTTGTGCTTCGAGGACGATCTCCTTGTAGCGGTTCATGGAGAGGTCGTAGTCGGCTTGGGCGATCTCCTCTTTGGGCACGGTGAAGGAGTAGTCGGTGCGGGCGCGCTCGCGCTCGTCGGTGGTGCGGGAATGCCAGCGGGCCACCACGTCCGGAAGGTTGTTGTGCTTCAACTGTTCTTCAGTGAGGGTGACGGGAGTGGGGTCTTCGGCAAGCGCGGGATCGCTAAGGTCCTGGATGTGTGAGGCAGGGGAGGGGCCGAGCAGAGGGGCGTCAAGAAGCGGAATGCGCTTGTCATCCAGTGAGTAGCCATCCGCGGTGACGTCATAGAACCACACCTCATCAGTGCCGCCGGAGTCCGTGCGGGTAAAGCACAGGACGGCGGTGGACACGCCCGAGTAGGGCTTGAATGCGCCGGAGGGCAGTTTGATGACCGCATCAAGGCGCTGATCCTCAACCAAGGTTTTGCGAAGGGCTTTGTGCGCCTTGGTAGAGCCGAAGAGGACACCTTCAGGGACAATCACCGCAGCGCGACCGCCCGGCTTGAGTAGCTGCAGGAAGCGGTGGACAAAAAGAATCTCCGTCTTCTTGGCCGTCGTCACCGACTTGAGCTTGGGATCGACGGCATCCTTATCCAGGCTGCCCGCAAAAGGCGGGTTGGCCAGGACAAGGTCAAAGGCCTCATCGAACGTTGTGGGCAGCTGTTGCAGCGAATCGCGGTAAGAAATGTTGGGTTCTTCAAAGCCGTGCATGAACATGTTCATCGCCGCGATGCGCACCATGGTTTTGTCAAAGTCGAAGCCTGTCAGGCCCTCATTGGTAAACGTTGTGCGCGTGTCCTTGTTAAACAGGTCTGCGCGGTGATGGTGGGCAATCCAATCATTGGCAGCCACCAGGAACCCGGCAGTGCCACACGCTGGGTCGATGATGCGCTGCTGTGGTGTGGGCTCCATGAGCGCGACGAGGAGCTCGATAATGTGGCTGGTCGTGCGGAACTGGCCGTTCGTACCCGAGGTGGACAGCTTGTCCAGCATGTACTCATACAAGTCGCCCTTCATGTCCTTGTTGGAGAAGTGCAGCTGGTCAATGAGCTCCATGACACGCGAGAGCGTGGCCTCAGATTCGATCTCAAAGGAGGCGTTGGCCATGTGTTCTTGGAAGCCCGTGCCGCCCATCTCTTTGATGAAGGGGAAGACTTTGTTGATGATGGTGGCCTTGCGGCGGGCGATGTCACGGTCCTCAATGAGGTTGCGCCACCGCAGATCCTGTTGGCTGGCGTCAAAGATGTCTTCCGTCGCGGTGGGATCTCCTAGCGCCCGGCGCTTATCAATCTGGACCTGGCGCTCGTCAAGGTCCTTGATAAAGAGCAGGTAGGTGAACTGCTCGATGACGGAAACAGGGTTGGAAATGCCGCCAGACCAGAAGGTGTCCCAGATGCGGTCGACATTATTTTTGAGTGCGCCGGTAATCATGTAATTCAGCGTAACTGCTGAGTCCGACATGCTGGCGATGAGGCCGCGGTGGGACGGATGCCGCACACCTTCGTGCCGGCCTTTAGCGGCTGCTGCGCGCCCTTGACCTTGAGGGTTTTGGTGATGGTGACCGTGTCGCCGTCGGCAAGCGCGTTGCCCACCGAGTCCACGATGGTCAGGGCAGCAGCGTTGTGCCTGCAGTATCAGTCATAAGGAACAGTCTATCCCGCGTGCCGCAAAAAGATGATCCTTCTCTCACTTCTTTGATTGATACCCCGGTGGGGTATAGGCTTGGGTCAACACAATCGGACCCATTCGGAAGACTTATGAAACGCCTCATTTCTCTTGCTGCCGCCTGCGCCGCAGCCATCACCCTGTCCTCTTGCTCTACTGACAGCCCCGTACCGAGTGAAGCCTCGAAAAGCGCCGCTTCCGGCACCGACATCCAACAGGTGCCTGCCGAGGAGATCCTCGCCGAGTTCGATCTCGAAGGGTTGGATGGCCAGGAAATCGTGGACAAGCTGGACCGCCAGTCCAAGGACGAGCGCAATAGCGATCTCCTCGCATCCGTGCGCCCGAACGAGCTCATCCTCGCTACTGAACAGGGTCAGGCCTCCCTGCCGCTGCCGGAGGACAAGTTCTACCTCTCTATTGCGCCGTACCTCTCCCGTACGCACGACTGCTTCAACCACTCCCTGACCACCTGCACCGGTGAGCTCAGCCAGGAAGACATCCACGTCACCATCACGGATGACGAAGGAAATGAGCTAGTCAACGAAGACACCACGACGTTCGACAACGGCTTCATTGGCTACTGGCTGCCGGCCGACAAGAAGGGCACCATCACCATCGAGCAGGACGGCAAGACCGGCGAGGTTCCCCTGGATACCTCTGACGAAGGCGGTACCTGCGTGACCACGCTGCAGATGGCATAATCTGCCCATTCACTCACCACGGTGAATCCCACCTCCTGGGGTTCACCGTTTGTCGTTTTATGGTGTCCACGCAGTGCTTGCCGACGTCAACAGTGTTCTGGGCAAGTCCCCATACGGCCACTCCCTGAAGAAATCTCCGAGCAGGCAATTGACCACAACAAGTCCGCTGGTGTCGTCAACTCTGTTCCTTTTAGCCACGCCACCCCGTCGGCGCCGGCTTCTTGGGCGCAGGCGTTGTGGCTGCCCTGCTCGGCGCCATCGCCGCATTCCTGCAGTCTGTCGGCGTGGTCAAGGCTGACTTCTCCGCTCTGCAGAGGATGTTCCGCTAAGCGCCACGCGCTAAGCGACGCGCTGAACAATCAGCGCCCAAGCAGGCCCTCCGCTTTCGAAGCGGAGGGCCTTTGCCGTTCACGCACTTCGAGTATTCTCCGCTTACTGGGGGGACTCCGCTAGACAGTCGTACAGGAAATCCATCAGTGTTGTGGCGTCGTCCGCGCGGAAGAGCTCATCGAGGGCAAGGTTGAACTCCAGCCGCCGCGCGTGGGGGATATTCAATGCGCTGTATCCATGACGCAGCAAGAGGCCGGACGCCACTAGCCTGGCGGTCCGCTTATTTCCATCGAAATAGAACTGGCTGCGTGTTGCAGAGCAGAAATAAGCCAACGCTTGCTCGACGGGGTCTCCACATCCTTGAAGGGAGGCCAGCAAATCAGCATGGGCTTCACCCAACTCTTCAGCAGGGTCAAAGGAGATGAACCCGCCGTCCATGAGCCGCACGCCACCGCCATCTCCCTCCACGTGGCCTTCACCACGGAAAAGGCCGGCATCGAGAGCCTCGTTCCTTGCTAGGACAGCATGGAGCGCGTCACTGGTGGCTTTATCCACCGCATACTTCTCGTTGATGACCAGCTCGTGGAGCAGGTTGAACGCTTCTGACAAATCCAAGATCTGTTGCTGTTCAGCAAGTGCCTTTCCGCCCACAGTGACGCCATCGAGCAACGTGCGGACTTCCGGGAGGGTAAACGTGTTTCCTTCCAGCGCGGCGGCATTCCATACCAAGTCAGGAAGTTGCTTGGTTAGTCGAAATAACGCGCGCTCGGTCCCCAACTCCACAATGTGAGGTCATTCATGGTGTTCCCAGCTCACTCGGCTCGTCGCTCTTCTCATCACTTATGCCCCTCCCACATAGTTTTCTGCGCACGCATCGATAGCAAGCTGGTGCGGTGTCACGTAGTGTATCCCTGACTCTTTTGTTGCGCCCGTTAGCTCTTCGTCAGCCACTGGCACGAGGGTGATCCCTCCGGTTACGGGCTCATCACTCGCACGAATCCGCGTGGGCAACGAAGGCACTATCTTTGCTGGATTTGTGCACCAGATCAACGTTGACTGAGGTTCTCCTGCATCAGCGATCTGCCCCGCGACTCGTTGCGCTGCAAAAGCACCCGACATCGCCCAAGTTTGCCCACTCGCATCAACCGCTGAAGCAATCGTTATGGGATTCGACGGCAAGAAGTGGAAAGCCCCGTGGCGGCCATAAGGATTAGAGGCCCACGCGGCCCGTTCCATGAGAGCCTGGTAACTGCCGCCGGCGGCCGGGGCATCACCCCACTGCACGAAGCGGTCAATCCAGGCTTTCACGTCCGGTTCCTCGCTTTTGACGTCCCCACAAAGCACTCGGGCGGCTGTCGCGGCCGCGGCATCACTGCTGCGCTGTACAGATATGGAAACCTCGTATCCGAGCACCCGCATTACCTTCTCCAAGCCAGCCAAACTCGGTTGAGCTGTCCCACGCAACCACAGATTGAGCGTATTTCGCGAGACCCCCGAACGCCGCGACACTTCACTAAGGCTCAGTGGGCTTTTCTTGAGGAGTTGTACTGGGTCCATGGCCCTACTATAGCTAGCTGTCCTATAGATAGGACAGGTGTCCTACGTATAGGACAGGCGATACTTCTACCAGCGACATGGCAACAGCACCCCACGGTGTCCTATGATGAAAAAAATGAGCGCGGAGATCTATTCACTTCCCACAACGCCGTTGGTCACCACTGATTTCATCGAACAGGGCCCCCGGATTTCACTGCGCCGGGGAAGCAACATCCTCATGCTTCAGCTGCCCGCTACCTACCCTGAAGCAGACCTGACGGACCCACGATGGGTGGTCAAGTCCCATTTCATCGATCGTCCCCATTCGGTGCGCGAATTCGCCACCGAAGAACCGCTGGAAGTCGGCATCCCTGGGCCTTTTACCCGTATCGAGGTCACCCTGCGCGATGACGAAGAAGATCTCATCGAAACCTTCACCTTCACCGGCATCACTGATGAAGCACCGTTCATCGTCTATGACCGCACGACTCTCATCGCGCCGCAGGGCACCCTCAAGGGCGCTAAGCCGCTCGGAATCTGGGCCGGCTGGGAAGTAGGCCCGCTGCCGGATCGGGTTGAGGTGCCGCAGAGGGAACCGGTGGACGTCGCCAAGCACGGCGATTTCGAGTGGGACTTTGACGTCGCCATCCTGCCCAACGCCCGGGGCCTCGACAACGAGCCGGTGTTCACCAAGTCCCCGCGCGTGCATCTCATCGCGGAAGGGGAGTGGCGCATCGATCTCACCTACGCGCCCCTTGGCGGCGAGCAGGAGGAGATTTCGGAGCAGACCTTCGACGCGGGCATCGCCGAACCTTTCCCGGGTGACCTCTACGAAGACCCATGGGTGGGCCGCTACAAGGTGTCTCTCTGGCACAACGAAGAGCTTGTCGACGTCCGCTTCATCTCCCTCGCCGAGGGCCTTCACATGCGCGCGACCAACGACGGTCCGCGAGGCATGGATTTCCGCATCATCGATGCTCTCGGCGCGCACTCGGCCTTCAGCTACACGTTGGCTTCCCCGCCGAAGAAGCCCATCGCGTTGGAGAAGGGCCTGCGCACCTTCGAGGACACCGAGGTCTCACGCCGCGAGGTGGTGGCCAGTGAGGCTGGCTATGAGCTGGAATTCGATGTCTGGCCCGAGGCCCTGTTCAGCCGCGTCAAGCGCATCGGCTTAGAACCCACTGAGCACTCCGATAAGCCGGTGATTTTTGCCGGGCAGCTCGATCAGGATGACATGTTCACCGTCCACTCACCCCGCCCGCTGCCGCTGGCGAAGTTCGTCACCATCGACGGCCGCCAGAAGATCAAGGAGCTGGCGCGTACCTCGAAGACGACACAGGCGGTCACCAGCCTCGCCGTCCCCAATGCCGCGCTGGCCAACGCCGTGCGCAAGCAGCCAACGGCAGAGCTTTTCCTCATGTGGTCCACGCTGTCCTATGAGGACTACCTGGACTCCCTTCCGGCGGAGGAGCGCGCGGCCCACCAGGCCCGTAGCTTGGAGCGGCGCATCGTCGAGTACGAGGCTTCCGCGTCCACCAGCCTGATTTATGCAGCACTAGCCACCGTCCGCAAGTCCCCCTTCGTCAGCCGCGGCCTGCTCAACGGTGATGAGATTATCATCGAGCAGAATGCAGAACCGCAGGCAGATTTAGTGGGCTGGGCCTGGCCATTGGCCGAGCCCACGGTGGCTCCTACCCAACTCACGCCCACCGAAGAGGGGTTTGAGCTGCCCGGCGACCTTGCTGAGCAGGGCTCGCTGCTTGTCGATGTCCGCGAGCTCCGCGCCGACTCCAACCTCGCCGCCCCCGCTCGCCCCTCCAGCGCCTCCATCGTGGTCACACCGGAAGGCTCGCCGGCGGCGCTCGCCTCGAAGGACTGGACCCCGGAGCAGCTCTGGGGCACCTTCCGCGCGCTTCACGTGCTCTCGCAGCGCAGCCCGAACCCAAAGCTGCAGGCGATGTTCGACAGCACGATTGATCGCCTCCGCGCCCAACCGGAGGACGCGCTCCACGCCCTGGCGCGCACTGGCGTTAGCGTGAACCAGCAGGCCCGCTCGCTCGCGCGCACGCGCTTGTTCCACTCGCCGCTGGAGCCCACCGCCGAGTCGAGCGCCGATAGCTACCTGGATCTCCTGCTCGATCCTTCCGCCAGCGAGAACGCGGAGCTGAACGCCGTGCGTGAATCCGGCGCCGATGGCCTAACCCGCCCGATGCTGCTGAATGCTGCGACCATTCACAGCCCCACGCCGCCCGTCGATGATCTGATGGGGGAGGCCGGCCGCGTCGCCGCGCTGCGCGAGTGCTTTGCCAACAACGGCGCACTCGATGCGCTGGGCACCATCGAGCACCTGCGCAAGGACGCCACGGCACTGGCCTCGCTGGTGCAGAACGCGGGCGTTGACATGTCCGTCAGCCACACCCTTATCGCGTTAGGCGCCTTTGCCAGCGGAAATACGGCGGATGAGCTCAATGCCGCTGCGTGGATGCCCTACATCTCCTATGCCTTCGCCTTGGCCTCTCGCGCCGCGGCGAACGACATCATCATGGAAAGCCCGTTGCTCAAGGAGGACATGCCCATGCTTGCCGACGTCCTCCCCCTCGCCCCCCGCCTCTTCTTCTACGACCTCGTGACCGCGGAGGCGCTCTTCCACAATCGCGACCTATAACCGCGTGAGGTGTGCCACAATAGGTGAGCATGAAGGTTATCTCCACGAACGTCGCTGTCCGCCGCCCCGAGCCGCATGGGCGGCACGAGTACACGGGCATCGATAAGCAGCCGCGCCCCTTCCTGGATCTGGAGATCCCCGGGCCCAATTATGGTGACGGCTCCGGTGTGGTGGGGGATTCCATTGGGGATCACGCCCACCACGGCGGCGCCGAGAAGGCCGTGTATGCCGTGGCCCGTGAGGAGCTCGATTACTGGGAGGGCACGCTCAACCGCGTGCTGCGTGATGGCTACTTCGGGGAGAACCTCACCACCGAAGGGATTTCCTGGCCGAATATGCTGATCAACCAGCAGATTCAGGTGGGGGAGTGCGTGCTTGAAGTGTCTATCCCGCGCACGCCCTGTGCCACCTTCTCCGGCTGGATGGACGAGCCCGGTTGGCTCAAGTCCTTCACGGAGCGCGGCGATTGCGGTTCCTACCTGCGCATCATCGAGCCTGGCCGCATCACTCCTGGCGATGAGATCACGCTTATTGGGCGCCCCGACCATGACATCACCATGGGCATGGCCTTTGCCGCCAAGATGGGGGACAAGGAGCTAGCCCGGCGCGTCGTCGACGCCGGCTGCCTCGCCCCAGTCCACCACGATCAGCTGGTTAAGCGTCTGCAGCCCCGCGGTTAGCTAGCCATTCATAGGTTGTCGCTTGTGAACCGCGCGTGCCATCCATACGCACGAATCGTGCCTTCACCAGTGACTTCAGCGCATATCGGACCTGCGCTCGAGTAAGGTTTGTGGCTGTTTCTATTTCGCCGATAGACAGCGGTTGTGCCGCCGTACGCAGCGCCTCCGCTACGCGCGGGGCGTTAACACCCAGGCGTTCCAAGGTCACTGGTGCATCCACTCGTCGTTCCGGGCCGGTGCCTGATTCCTCCTTGCGTAGTGGCTCCCAGATACGGGCCTCTCCACGAGTGTCCGGCCGCCACATTTTCACCGTAAATTGCACGCCAGAATCTATCAGGTCAGGCTCCGGTAGTCCTTGCTCTCGCGCGGCATCCAGCATGAGCTGCACGCCGCCGCCTTCGCCCTCAATAACAAAAGAGCCATCGTCTGCTTTGAGATATCGGCACAGTCTATAGAGCCGCTGGTTAATCTCCTGGCGCGCCAGATCTCTCGACTTGAGCTGTTCAACCGTCAGATCCCGTAGGCCTCCTGGACTGGAGATAACCATCTTGTCCGGTAATAGGCGGACATCAATCAATTTACCCGCACCCAACGTATTTGGCCCAAGATCACGGTGCACCAATGCATTAGCCACGGCCTCTCGAATGGCCGGAAGGGGAAGTTCAGGAACTTCCACCATTGATCCGTCCTCTCGATATCGCCGTACGGCGGCTAAACGTTGCCTTACCCATCCCATTACCGAGTTCAACAGCACCGGAACGGGCCCCTCAAAGGTCTCCAACCCCAACACTCGCCCGTGCTTCGAACCATTTGGTAGCCTTTGCGCCACCGTTACTGCTAAGGAGGGAAAATGCCCTTGGGGATAGAAACCCAGCGCATACAGGCCAGCAAGCGTCAGCTCTCCAGTCGCGGTCGTCACCGCTAGCGCCCGTAAGACGTCCTCATCTTGAGTAAGTCCCGATAGTCGCCGATTCTTTTTCCGCGCCTGAACCAAGAAATCTTGCACCACGTCGCTATCTAGGTCTGCAAGGCTCGTGCCTTCCACAATCGTCGTGTCATAGGACACTGCCTCTTCGGCATGCAGCTTTGCCACGTCCATCATGCGCAGCTCCGAGGCACTCATACGGTAGTCCCCATCAGCCATTCGAAGATACGCTTCTCCCCTGTAGATAGCAGGCTTATCAATAATCGGAAGACCCGTAACCTCCGCAATCACGACATGCGTGCCATCTATTGCCACACTGTCGGTATGCACTGTGACTGGAGGGGTGATGGCATGACGCGCCTGCGAGGCCAGAGCAGCCTCCATCTCCGAAGGATTCTCAATGCCAGTGACAATGAATCCTTCCTTCTCATTGACACCGAGAATGATAAGGCCGCCACTCGGCATGTTTGCGAACGCGCACAATGTCTGCGGTAGAGAGTCCGGAATGCCCCCTTGAGCGGTTTTGACCTCGACTGTTGTTGAATCACCGCCGCGCAACTCAAGCTCAGCCAATAGCTCTCTCAGCTGATTCTCGGACCAATTGTTCACGATGAATACCCGCCCTCAATGTTAACAATGACGGCTCAATGCTAACTTCATTCCTCTTCAATGACAAGAGTTCTCATTGATCTTCCCATTGAGGTGTCATTGACATTCTCATTGAGGCCAAATTATGGCCCTGAAACCCCGTATGTTTAAGCTTTATCTAGCGCATAAACCGCAATGAGTGGTTGGATAAGAGTTATCCAACCACTCATTTGCTGTCTGACGAATGGATAGCCTCTACAAGCCTCACTACGTTACCGAGAGCTGGATCCCCGAATCAGGCTCCGGCATTCCCCGGCGCAATAAGGCCGGAGGCCCTTTTTAGGTCTATGTCCCTGACCATCTTGTAAGTAAGGCATGGAGTTTTCCCCAGAGCTCACCAGCCGGGCAGCACGTATCGAGCGAGAGATCTTGGATCTCAACCGTCATGCTGCTTCTGGCCAGTTGGAATCTGTGGCCCGCTTACTCATGCGTTCTGAGGCGATTTCTTCCTCACGCATTGAAGGTATTGCGCCCAACGTCGACAAGGTTGTCCTCGCGGAACTCGCCCAAAAGGAGGAAGTCCGCGGCTTTAAGGAAAGCGCGGAAGAGGTTGCGCGTAACCTCACCGTTCTGTGTTCCATTGAGAAGAGCTTTGCCACCGAACCAACATCTCCATCGGCCTTCTTGAAAAGCTCCAAAGAGAGTTGATGGGGGAGAAGGGCTCTATCCCCACTGGTCTCCGCACTATTCAAAACTGGATTGGTGGAAGTAACCACACACTCTTTGGGGCCGAGTTCATCCCAGCGCCCCCACGTCTAGTCCATGACCTCGTAGACGACTTATGTCTTTACCTCGATGGCGCTTCGCACGGTGCTCTTATCCAAGCCGCGATTGCTCACGCTCAATTCAAAACGATTCACCCATTTGCAGATGGCAACGGCCGTGTGGACCGTGCTCTCATTCATGGGATTCTTCTGCGTCGCGGACCTACTGAATACACCATTCTGCCGGTAAGCCTCGTCCTCGATACGTGGTCCAAATCGAAAGCTACCTGCCTTTTCGCACCATCAAGCGTGGTAAAATCCTCACCATGGAGCGCACGTATAAGTGGGAGCATGTCGAGACTCCCCTCATCCGGAACGAGGCCGCAGTTCATTTTTTAGGAGCCGGTTTGACCGCTTCCGGAGTGCAATACGGCGATGGATACAAGGCCACGTGGGAGCTGCGCGCCGCGGAGAACTGGGTGACCGAACGTGTGTCGGTGAACGTTGAAGGCGACGGATGGGGGCGAAGCCTCGAGCTGTTTAGGTCCGAGCAAGGCGTGTGGTCGGCGGAAACCAATGAAGAGGGCGCCCAGCCTGAAGATCTGCCCTCCCCCGGTATCATCCAGTCAGCCGACCTGAAAGCCGCACTCGATTGCGATCTCGGTCTGTGCCCTCTCACCAACACAATGCCTATTCGTCGCTTGACGCTGCTTGAGACTCAGGTCCCGAAAACGCAGCTGATCATGGCTTGGATTGATATACCGTCCCTCCAGGTGATCGCATCAGACCAGTACTACAGCTCCGTCGATGCTGAAACTGTCCGATACAAAAGCGGAACACGGGGAGTCGACGTCGAGTTGGAGGTCGACGGTGACGGCGTGGTCGTACACTACCCTGATCTCGCACGGCGGGTCTGATCCGGAAACAACTCTAACTAAGCTGGGCGGTATGAACGACCTGACCATCGCGCCTGGCCCAGGGATCCCCGGGGGTCTGGTCATCGTCGCCGCCGACCTGACGGAGCGGTTCGCGAAGTCGTCGGGACCAGGCGGCCAAGGCGTCAATACTACGGACAGCAATGTGCAGCTTTCCGTCGATATCGCTACGTGCTCATCGCTTTCCGACGCCCAGCGTCGCCGCGTCCTCCACAACCACGAGCACCGCCTAGACGGCACCGTCCTTACCGTTACCGCATCGACCCAGCAATTGCAGGTACGCAACCGCGCCGAGGCACGCGAACGCATGGCCGCCCTCTTGCGCGAGGCGCTCGCTCCGCCTCCTCCCCCCGCGGCGCAGGACCAAGCCGACGCGGAGCTCGGTGCGACGCCGTCTCGAAGCGAAAAAGCGGCGCTCGGAACTCAAGTCCACGCGACGGCGGCCCCAAATTCCCTAGTTCGAACCATCCGCATGCATATCCTCACGCTGACGGACCTGGTTCGGGTAACCGCTACGCTGAGACAGCTTGGACCGGTTGAATCCGCTCGATTTCCGAGAGGATCTTGTCTTCCGCCACGTCCAAGTCATATTGAGCCTGTAACCCGAGCCAGAACTGGGGGCTCATCTCGAAAAACTTCGCTAGACGAAGGGCCGTGTCAGCGGTTACAGCGCGCTTACCGTGAACAATTTCGTTGATCCGGCGGGGCGGAACGCCGATGGAGACGGCGAGCTTGTGCTGGGTGATCCCCATTCCTTTGAGGAAGTCCTCCATGAGGATCTCACCGGGGTGAACCGGAGGGAGCTTGTCAGTGGTAGTCAACGATCTCAACCTCCTCTGGCCCCGCCGATCACCTTTCAACGCCTCGAGCCGGTTTCCCGGGGGAATCCGCTCTCGATTCCACAGACGCTCAGTGTCCTTGTCAGCGAACGACTGGATCATGCTTCACCTTATCCCCCATAACGCGAAGCGTCAATAACGCTGTGCGTTAAATTTGAACTCCACGGTATGTAGTTGCAAAGTTACTTTCTCGTTAGCCTGCAACAATCAGAAAACTGTAATTACGTCAGCACACAGAGAACATATGGGCGCATGGAAACACGTAAAGGTTGTGCGGGATGGCGTGGACGTCAACGTGAAGATTCTGGAGAACCTCGCCGCGCACGTCGCTCCCGCGTTGGGTGGCAGCCGAACCACAAAGGACCAGTCATCTGCTATCCCATCGACTAATTCCTGCAGGTCGCAGGACCTTCGCGTAACCGTCAGTTCAGTGCATTTTGAATAGTTCAGCACACGTTGTACTGTTCAGCACATGCTGACTATTGCTTCACGCCTCGACGTTATGAACCGGCTCGGCCGGGCCATGGCTGATCCGACGCGTTCCCGAATCCTGATGACCCTACTCGACGGTCCGGGCTACCCGGCCGAGATTTCGCAAAGCTTGGATCTGACTCGCTCGAACGTCTCGAACCACCTGTCCTGCCTACGCGATTGCGGCATCGTCGTCGCTGAGCCGGAGGGCCGTAAGACCCGCTACGAAATTGCCGATCCGCACCTCGCGGCGGCGCTCGAAGCGCTGGTCAACGCGACGCTGGCCGTCGACGAGAATGCCCCCTGCATCGACAATGAGTGCTCGGTGCCCGGCTGCGGCGAGAAAGGAACGGACGCATGAGTTCAGCATGTGGATGCGAACACGAACCCGCCACGGAGATCGAAGAGCTCGATCGGCCATGGTGGAAGGACCCCGAGCTACTGCTACCGATCTTCTCCGGCGTAGCCCTCATTACAGGACTGGCGCTGGACTGGTCCGACTTGGAGACGCCCGCAACGGTACTGTATTGGCTTGGCCTGCTGTTAGGCGCTTACACGTTCGCACCTGGAGCGATCCGGAACCTTGTCACGAAGCGCAAGCTCGGCATTGGTTTGCTTATGACGATCAGCGCGGTCGGCGCGGTGATCCTTGGTTTCGTCGGAGAGGCCGCGGCGCTGGCGTTCCTGTACTCGATCGCCGAGGCGCTGGAAGACAAGGCGATGGACCGGGCCCAAGGCGGACTGCGGGCACTATTGAAGCTGGTACCGCAAACCGCGACCGTGCTGCGCGACGGTACGACGGCCGAGATCACTGCGAAGGACCTTGAGGTTGGCGAGCTAATGGTCGTACGCCCCGGGGAGCGGATCGCCACGGACGGCATCATTCGGTCCGGACGCTCCAGCCTTGACACCTCAGCGATCACCGGAGAATCCATTCCGGAGGAGGTTGCGCCCGGCGACGAGGTACCCGCGGGAGCGATCAACTCCGCCGGTGTGCTGGAGGTCGAGACGACCGCAGCTGGAACGGACAACTCGCTGACCACACTCGTCGACCTCGTCGAGCAGGCGCAGGCGGAGAAGGGTGACCGCGCCCGGATCGCCGACCGGATTGCCCGACCTCTCGTGCCCGGGGTGATGATCCTGGCGGTGCTGGTCGGCGTGATCGGCTCGCTGTTGGGCGACCCCGAGACTTGGATCACCCGTGCGCTGGTGGTCCTGGTCGCAGCGTCGCCGTGCGCGCTGGCAATCTCCGTGCCGCTGACGGTCGTGGCCGCGATCGGCGCGGCCAGCCAGTTCGGAGTAGTCATCAAGTCCGGCGCGGCGTTCGAGCGACTCGGCGGCATCCGTCACCTAGCGGTAGACAAAACCGGAACCCTTACCCGCAACCAGCCCGAGGTTACCGGAGTGGTCCCGGCAGACGGATTCGATCGGGCGCAGGTGCTTTCCTTCGCGGCGGCGGTTGAGCAGCAATCGACGCACCCCCTCGCCGCGGCGATCGTGGCAACGGAGCCCGAAGCGCCCACCGCCTTGGATATCAGCGAGGAAGCCGGTCAAGGCATCGGCGGCACCGTCGAAGGCCGACGGGTGCTGGTCGGCAGCCCCCGATGGATCGACGCCGGGCCACTGAAGGCGGACGTTGAGCGCATGGAGTCCGAAGGCCAGACCTGCGTCCTAGTCACCGTCGATGACGCTCTCGCCGGGGCGATCGGGGTGCGCGACGAGTTGCGGCCCGAGGTGCCCGATGCCGTGCAGTCCCTGCACGACAACGACGTAGAAGTGAGCATGCTCACCGGCGATAACACTCGCACCGCCCGGGCGCTAGCTGAAATCGCCGGAATCGACGACGTGCGCGCCGAGCTGCGACCGGAGGACAAGGCAAGCATCGTCGCCGAACTCTCCTCCAAGACGCCGACGGCGATGATCGGCGACGGCATCAACGACGCGCCGGCACTGGCGGGCGCAACGGTGGGCATTGCGATGGGAGCAACCGGCTCTGACGCCGCGATCGAGTCCGCTGACGTCGCCTTCACTGGCCACGACCTCCGGCTGATCCCGCAGGCGCTGCAGCACGCCCGCCGAGGCAGCAGGATCATCAACCAAAACATCGTGCTGTCTCTGGCCATCATCATCGTGTTGATGCCACTGGCGATCAGCGGTGTACTGGGCCTGGCCGCCGTCGTCTTGGTACACGAAGTCGCCGAAGTCATCGTGATCTTGAACGGCCTGCGGGCTGCACGAGCGAAACGCTGAGGCTGTGACCGGCAAGTCTTATAAGGGTTAAACCAAGCGCCGAGCGCACACACGTTGGACCAGGCGAGTCATTCGAGTTCACCACCTGGTCCTTCTCGGTGCGTGCAGGCACGGGAACTGTGGGTGAACCTAATAGTTCCACGGGCACAGCCTTAAAGTTTGCGGATACGCTCTGCATCAGCCACGAGGTTCTGCGTAAGCTTCTCCGCTTCAAGGCCAGCCATGTCACAGCTGTCGAAGCGGGCCAGCCAGTCAGCACGAATAGCGGGGGAGTCGAACCAGGTTGCGCGCTCAGCCTCAATAACCTCGATGCCGCTCAAAGTGCGGCCATCGCGGCTGCGGATCTCGAGGTCGTCGACAAGCGGGGCAATCGCTTGAAGCCCTGGGACGATGGCTTTAAAGCCCGACGTGTGGGAAACTTCATTTGTCCAGCGCGGATAGCGACTCACGCGCTGCGCCTCCAGGTAACGCTGGACGACACCCAGCCTGGAGACCTCCTGCGCCACCGCCAAGCCCACGATCCTCACGCGGAAACCCGCGGAGCGAAACTTGGCTATCTCACCCGCGATGAATTCCGAGTTAGACAGCGTGTTCTCAATGATGAGCGAATGCCCATGCTGGCGGCCATATTCAATGAGCGAGGACATCCAATAGGGCACCGGCCCATTGGTGAGCACGTCCATGCGCAGGGGGTCGCGCTCCATGATCTCGTCGAGGGCTGGGTGATACTTTCGTAGTTCATCCGAATCTAGAATGACGTGATCACCCGTGAGCATTTCAATCACCGAAGACTTTCCCGATGCTGGTTGTCCTGCTACATAGATGACCTCAGGCTCAGCGGATGGCTGACGAAAAAGATAAGCAATACGCCGCTCAAGGACGCGGCGTTTAAAAGCATCATCTACCGGAAAATCCGCGGCCTTCAGCACTGTCACGCCACCTTTGCCCGGGTTTCAAGTTCATCGAGCAAGCGAGCAAAGAACTCCGCTGCCGCACGGATTTCATCAAGGTCGGTGTTATCAACACCGCTCACAGTGCGCTGGACAAAATCTTCTTGTGCAGTCCAATATTCAATCTCCAGCTCACTGTCGGTCGCAAGCTGTTGGCGGAAATAGGCGGCTTTCAGCGAGGACGCAACCTCCTTCATGGCGTCGAAGGCTGCGTACTCGGTCTCCGGGACTTTGGCGGTGCTCATGGCGCTAAGAATAGCAGCGCCATGCAGGAGCTAGCCGTTGATGATCTGCGGGTAGGCCAGGCCTTTGAGGCCCTCGGTGCCGAACTCCACGCCGTAGCCGGAGGACTTGATGCCACCGAAAGGCACGCGCGGATCCACAGCACCGTGACTGTTGATCCAGGTGGTGCCAGCCTCCAGCTGTGCGGCAACCTCCAGTGCACGCTCGCGGTTGGAGGACCACACGGAAGAGCCCAGACCCACGTCGAGCTTGTTGGCCTGCTCAATGGCCCAATCGAGGTCCGTGTACTTCACAATCGGCAGCGCAGGACCGAACTGCTCCTCGACGACCAGCGGGTTATCCGGGTCGATGTCCGCCACCAGGGTGGTGGGGTAGAAGTAGCCCGGCGCGTCGTAGTCCGGGTCACCACCCAGCAGTACGCGGGCGCCGGAATCCTTGGCGGCGTTGACGAGCTTGTCCACGATGTCGAACTGCTGCTTATTCTGCAGCGGGCCGAGCACGTTCTCTTCCTCGAGGCCCACGCCCATCGGGGAGGCCTTGGCTACCTCGACGAGGGCTTCGCAGACGGCGTCGTACAGCGACTCCGGCACATACACGCGCTTCATCGCCGCACAGGTCTGGCCGGTGTTGATGAACGCGCCCCAGAAGAGGTCGCCGGCGATCTCCTTCGGGTCAGCGTCATCCAGCACGATACCGGCGTCATTGCCGCCGAGCTCCAGCGTGAGGCGGGTGAGGTTATCGGCGCTGGCCTCCACGATCTTCTTGCCGGTGGCGGTGGAACCGGTGAACATGATCTTATCGACGCCCTCGTGGGTGGTCAGCGCCGCGCCAACCTCACCGGCACCGCTGACGACCTGGAGAACACCCTCCGGCAGCACGGAGTTCACGACCTTAAGCAGGCCCAGTACGGACAGCGGGGTGTACTCGGAGGGCTTGACGACGACCGCGTTGCCCATACGCAGCGCCGGCGCAATCTGCCAGATGGTGATCATCATCGGCCAGTTCCACGGGCCGATGGCGCCGACGACGCCGAGCGGGCGGTAGTTGACGGTGGCGGTGATGTCATCATCGACGGCCGTGTAGTTCGGGTGCTCGAAGGAGGCGGTGGCATTCAACCAGCCGGAGCAGGCACCGACCTCGAAGCGGGCGTTCGGGCCGTTGAGCGGCTTGCCCTGCTCACGGGAGAGAAGCTCAACGAGTGCCTCTGCATTGGCGTCGATGGCGGCGGCTGCCTTGGTGAGCAGCTCGCAACGCTCTTCGTCGCTGAGCTTGGCAAAGTCCTTCTGCGCTGCGCGTGCGTTCTCAACTGCAGCGTTGAGGTCCTCAACGGGGTTCTCTGGGGCGCGGCCAACGACCTCTCCGGTAGCTGGGTTGAGGATGTCGCGTCCGTTCTCGTCCGTGATGGCGTTGAGCAGATCAGCGTAGGTGGCGAACTGAGTCATGAGATCTCCTTGTGAAGCAGTCGAGGGCCCCGCGAACAAAGCCCAAAGAAACTTTTGCCTAAGATGTTACCTGCACCACATCTGTAGGCTTGACTCTGAGTGCACACAATTTGTCCAAAAATGTGCCAGCTCTCACGATATGATTCCAATTATGTCTGCTTCCGCCGTTGAGCAATTCGATATCGCGTCATGGCGCACCGCGTCATCCGAGTCTTTTGGCCAACTCGACGTGGACACCGAGGACCCCGCTTCCTTTCACGCCACACTGCGTTCAACGAAGGTGGGGGATATATCCCTCTTCGATATGTGCACCTCCCCGCACACCGTGAATCGCTCCAAGATAGCCACTAACGAGGCCCCGTTTTGCAAGCTCAGCCTGCAGATCACCGGCTCCTCAACCATGAGCCAGGACGGGCGAACCTGCGAGCTCCGCCCAGGGGACCTAGCGCTATACGTCACCCAGCGCCCCTACACCTTGCGCTATCCGGAGGAGCAGAACACCCTCATTGTTCACTTCCCGCAGAGCTTCCTCGACATTTCACCCGCACAGATCCAGCGCCTGACTGCGAACCCCATCTCGCGCTCACATGGCCTCGGCGCGGTGGCCGTGCCTCTCTTTGAACAACTAGCTAAGAACCTCGACTTGCTCAAAGGCCCGCACGCCACGGCACTGGTCCGCTCGGCGCTGACCATGCTGGTATCAGTCCTGGCTTCCGACGTGGCCGAGGAACCTTCTGCGGGCACGCTCCTGTTCAACCAGGCCACCGCCTACATCGAGAAGCACCTGGGCGACCCGGACCTAGGCCCCAGCACCATCGCCCAAGCACTCTTCGTGTCGGTGCGCCACCTCCACGCCAAGTTCTCCGAACAGGGCCTCTCCGTCGGCAGCTACATCAGAACGCGACGCCTAGAACACATCCGCAGGGAGCTCGTGGACCCGCGGCACTCCGAGGAATCAATCAGCCACATCAGCGCCCGCTATGGCCTGTACGATCCCTCGCACCTCTCGCGCATCTTCAAGGCGGAGTACCACAAGTCACCGAGTGCGTACCGTGCGGAAGCTAGCGGTTAGTCACGCAGCTTGTTGATGACCTCGCGAGCAGTGGAAATTCCGGTTTCAATGGCTCCATCGACAACCACTCCACGCCAGCCGGAGGCCCAGTCGGCCCCCGCGAAGTGCAACGAGGAAGTGGAGCTACGGAAATGGTGCCATCCCTCGGTGAACTGGCCCCGACGCAGCGTGGCCCAGGCCTGGCCGGAGTACTCGTCAGCAACCCAGTCATGTCCGGTAACGCCAACAACTTCGAGGTCTGGACGCCACTGATCGACAACCTTTTGCGCATCCTCAATGCTCTCTAAGTCAATCTTCTCGTGATCGGAGCCGAAGGCGACACAAATGGTCGTGTCGTCATCTTCGAAGTACTCCGAACGCAGCACAGACACAACGGCCGGCTGAGGCGCGTAGCCGAAAATATTGTGGTGCCCCTTGATCTTGATCCACGCCTTGAAACCAGTTGAGTTCCACTTCTGCTCGACAGTCTTCTGCGCACCCTCGGGCAGCCCTGGCGTAAACGTAATGTTCCCCAACGCACCGACCGGAACCGTGACAATCACCGCGTCTGCCGTTTCGGAAGTACCGTCCGCATATGTAACGGTGGCTGAATCTTCTCCATGCTCAATCGCCGTCACCGCAGTGTTTAAACGAATTTCTCCGGTCAGATCTTTTGCAATGTTGCCGTAGATACCCCGCATGCCATTGACGAGCTTGTATCGCAGCGTTTGCTCATCCACCAAGGAAAGACGATGATCGCACAAGGCTGCCCACTGCTTGGCCATCAAAGAGGAGCCCTGTTCTGGGTACCCGATGTACCCGGCCGACCAATACGCATTGCAGAGGTCCTTTTCTTCCTGGGTAAAGTCACCGTCCTCCAACGCATCGAGAACTCCAGCCTGATCTGCAGCTAGGAAAGCATCCTTTAACTCTTGGGATGCACCGAATTTTTCATCCAGCACAAGCAGCGGCTTGTGCGGTTCTGGGAAGAATTCGCGAGAATTCTCGAAGATCTTCTCCATTGGTCGTGCCAACTTGGCATCCATTTCTGCCTCCGTGCCAGACTTCAGCTCACCACCGGCATACCAGTAAGCAGTATCCACAATGGGCGAAGCGATAATGTCCTGACCATAGCGAGTGATTTCAGACCAGACATGCGGCTGATGCCAATGCACCCAGGTTGCGCCAATCTCCAACGGACGTCCGAGCCTGTCGTCCGTCCATGCACGGCCGCCAATACGGTCACGCGCTTCCACGATGTGATAGTCAATTCCAGCGGTTTGCAACTCGCGCGCTGCCGTTAGGCCTGCGAATCCCGCACCGACAACGATTACATGCTTCTTTTCCATGATTGCCTTCCTTAAGTTTTAGATTTGGTCAAGATTGTCTTGAAGACCTGCGTAGATATGCGGCTTCTTATGTTTCAAGTACTCGCCCCAGATAAGGCCAAGGATTCCGGATGCGATGATGATCCCCGGCATTATCCACACGAGGGCATCTGGGCCGGTGTCGCCGATCATGAGCGGGAAGTTCACCAGCACCAGTGCGAAGACAGCCATCAGCCCGCAGGCCGAGACGAGCGGTGCCATAACCCTTGTAAAGAGGCTGTAGCCTTTCTCTTCCTTGTTCAGCCAAACCATGATGGACACGCTGACCACCGCAAGCAGGAAGACCAAGCCAAATGCCGCCGCGTTAGTGAGCCACGTAAAGAGAGTAAGAACTGGGAACAGCTCGCCCATTTCACTCCCATTTCCAGCCACTGCGAAGCCAGCCACTACAACGATTGCAAGTGCAGTCTGTGTAAGAGACCCAGCTATAGGAGCGCCTTTAGCAGATGATGTCGCGAACTTCTTAGGAAGAACGCGTGAGCGCCCTAGGGAGAAAAAGTATCGCGCTGCGGCGTTATGGAACGCCACGAGAGCAGCAATAAGCGAGGTTACAAATAAGCAGTTCGCGATGTTTGCGGCGAATACCGAATAGTCGCCCAACCACACGAAGACCAAATCCGGACCAAGCTCAGTTGCCTTGTCGATGATCACGGACGGCCCCACGCCCTGAGCGAACGCCCACGCAGAAAAGGCGTAGAAAAGAGCAATAGTTCCAACAGCGATATACGTGGCCTTCGGAACTGTCCGCTCCGGATCTCGCGCTTCTTCCGAGTAGATCGCACCGGACTCAAAGCCCATGAAGGCTGCAATTCCGAAAGCGAGAAGCACGCCAATGCCGTTAGTGAAGAATTGGCCTGGACGCATCGTCTCCGCGGTGATTCCCTCGGGAGCAACGCCTAGCGCCAACGAAGAAACACCCGCAACGACGAGGAATTCAAGCGCTACCAAAACTCCCAAGACCTTGGCCGAGAAGTCGACGTTGCTGACTCCCATGACTGCTACCAAGACCCAGCCAACCAAAGCCGCCATCCACCACGAAATGCTCGTGCCGAACCAACCATTGATCAGATTGGCGAGGGAGAAACCGAAGATTCCGTACAGACCAACCTGCATCATGTTATAAGAAACCAGCGCTAGAATCGCAGCTGCGATTCCTTGACGGTTGCCCAGCCCCTCAGACACATAGGCATAGAAGGCTCCTGAGTTCTGAATCTTCGAACTCATAATTCCGTACCCGACTGCAAAGAACACGAGGATGATCCCGAGCACTAAGTAGCTCCAAGGGACCCCCAATAATCCAGATACCGCAAAGTTTGTCGGTACTCCTCCCGCGAGCACAGTAAGGGGGGCGGACGCCGCAATAATCATAAAGACTAGCGACGTTGTCCCTAGGCGCCCGGCGCCCAGGCCGCCCTCTTGGTCGTTGGGAGCCCGGTGCCCGGGCTGTACGTTTCGAGCGGGTAGCACTGGTGACTGCGTCGATGTGTCCACGCCAACTCCTCCTTACTAACTATGTCGGCCCGAGATGTCTTGGAGCGAGCCCAACGCATCTCGGTGTGTAGTTAGTAATTGTGTCGCACCACACAGAGTGATTGTTGTTTGTGCGTGATCACGATTTGTCTATGAGTGCTGTCACACCACATCAGAGCGAATACTATGCGCAAAAAATAATGCTGGCACCTCCCTCAAAGGAGATGCCAGCATTATTAGCAGCGAATTTAATGCACTAGTTATGCATTCACGTACGGGTCACGCATCGCGATGTACTGCAACGACGTGTACTCGTCGATGCCCTCGGCGCCGCCCTCGCGGCCCATGCCGGACTGCTTCACGCCACCGAACGGGGCAGCGGCGTTGGAGATAACACCAGCGTTGAAGCCCATGAGGCCGAACTCGAGGCCGTCACCAACGCGCCACATGCGGTCAGAATCCTCGGTGAACACGTAGGAGGCCAGGCCGTACTCCGTGTCGTTAGCAATCTCAATTGCTTCCTTCTCATCGGAGAAGGTCAGGATCGGAGCGATCGGGCCGAAGATCTCCTCCTGCGCCACGCGGGCATCACGGGAGACGTTCGTCAGCACGGTCGGGGCGTAGAAGTAACCCTTGCCCTCACCCGGCTTGCCACCAACGATGGCCTTGGCGCCCTTGGTCACGGCATCGTCGACAAGCGCGGTGATGTTATCCAGCGCCTTCTTCTCCACGAGCGGGCCGCAGGTAACGCCCTCATCGAGGCCGTTACCCACCTTGAGCTCACCGATGCGCTTGGCGAACTTCTCTGCGAACTCATCAGCGATGGACTCGTGGACAATGAAGCGGTTAGCGGCGGTGCAGGCCTCACCGATGTTGCGCATCTTGGCGCCCATTGCACCCTCGACGGCCTGGTCAATGTCGGCGTCCTCAAAGACGATGAACGGAGCATTGCCGCCCAGCTCCATCGAGGTGCGCAGCACGTTGTCAGCAGCAGCCTTGAGCAGGGTCTTACCCACCGGGGTAGAGCCAGTGAAGGAGATCTTGCGCAGACGAGAATCCGCCATGATCGGCTCAGAGATAGCAGACGCAGACTTACCGGACACCACGTTAACCACGCCTGCCGGAACGCCGGCATCAATCATGGTCTGTGCGAAGTACTGGGTGGTCAGCGGCGTCAGCTTGGCCGGCTTCACTACCATGGTGCAACCAGCGGCAATGGCCGGGGCAATTTTGCGGGTAGCCATAGCCAGCGGGAAGTTCCACGGGGTGATAAGCAGGCACGGGCCCACCGGCTTGCGGCGGGTGACCATGCGCAGGGTGCCCTCCGGTGCCGGCAGGGTGCGGCCGTAGTTGCGGACGGCTTCCTCGCTGAACCAGCGCAGGTACTCCGCGCCGTAGGTGACCTCACCATAAGATTCCGCCAGCGGCTTGCCCATCTCCAGAGTCATCAGCGCAGCGAATTCGTCCTTACGTTCCTGCACCAGGTCAAAAGCGCGGCGCAGCAGGTTAGAACGCTCACGGGTGGACGTGCGCGCCCACTCATCCTGTACTGCACAGGCAGCGTCCATAGCCTTCTTCGCGTCCTCAGAGGTAGCGGACGCGAGGGTAGCGATAACCTCACCGGTAGCCGGGTTTTCTACATCGAAGGTGGAGCCATCGGAGGCGTCTACCCACTCACCGTTAATCAGCAAGCCGGTCGGAACCTTGGCCAGCAGCTCGTCAATATTGACCTTGTTGTTTTCACTCATGGTTCTTTTTTACCCTCCCAAATGGAATTTGTCTGCCAGTTGACGTGCCGCACCCGAAAGAAGTTGAACATCCGCCCCAACCAGCGCAAATGATGCGCCAGAAGCCATGTATTTCTGGGCCTGTTCAAGGTTGAAAGCGTTGACGCCTACCTTCTTTCCGGAAGCACGGACTACTTCAAATGTGTGATTGACCGCCGCGAGTACATCCGGATGGGCCTGCTGGCCCAAAAGCCCCATTGAGGCTGCTAGGTCCGAGGGGCCGACGAAGATGTTGTCCACGCCTTCGACAGCCACGATCTCTTCGACGTTCTCCACTGCGGTCGCAGATTCAATCTGCACCGTGAGGCTCACCGTGTCCGAAGCGTTCGCAAGGTAGTTCTCCACGCCGTTCCACCGCGAGGAGCGGGCCAGCGCCGAACCGACTCCACGCACACCGCGGGGCGGGTAGTGCATAGCCGCCACGGCCGCTTCAGCTTCCTTGGCAGTATCAATCATGGGCACCATCAGGTTCTGTACGCCGAGGTCTAGGTACTGCTTGATCAACGCGGTGTTATTCACGGGCACGCGGACCACGCGTGTAAGACCATAGGCATCGGTGGCTCGCAGCAGGGAAAGAATGGTTTCCAGGCCATAGGGCGAATGCTCACCATCGATCAGCGTCCAGCTAAAGCCAGCCGAGGCGATGATCTCCGCCGCGGCCTCCGAGCCAGAACAAATCCATGCGCCAACGAGCGGCTGCTCAGCCTTCTCGAGGACGTCCGCGAAGGTGGGCGGCAACTTTACTGGAATCGGCATGTGATGGACCCCAACTTTCCGTAGTCTGCGTGGACGGTATCGCCCGGTTCGACCCACATGGGCTTGGTGAAGGAACCGGCCAGGATGATGTCACCGGCGGCCAGGCTATCGCCGTGCGCGTGGAGCTTATTGGCAAGCCATGCCACGCCCATGGCCGGGTGGTTGAGCACGGCAGCCGCCACACCCGTATCTTCGATGGACTCGTTGCGGTAGAGCAGCGCGGACACCCAGCGCAGATCGACATCCGCAGGGTCTACCGGATTGCCGCCATAAACCATGGCGCCGAGCGCCGCATTATCCGAAATCGTGTCGACGATCGTGCGGCCCTCCATCTCGATTCGGGAGGAGAGGATCTCCAGCGCTGGGACGACGTACTCCGTCGCGCGCAGCACGTCGAAAATGCTGCAATTCGGTCCCTTCAGCTCTTCCTTGAGCACGAAGGCCAGCTCGACCTCGATGCGGACGTTAGAGAACTGTGCGTGCTCGATGGTGGAACCGTTCTCGTAGACCTGGTCTTCAAAAATTGCGCCGTAATCCGGCTCAGTGATTCCCGTGGCCTCCTGCATGACCTTCGAGGTCAGGCCAATCTTGCGACCGACGAGGCGACGGCCGTCTTCGGTACCACGGCGCACCCATTCGCGCTGCACCGCATAGGAATCCTCGATGCTCATCTCTGGGAAACGGGCAGTCAGCAGCGGGACCATCGTGCGGTCCTTTTCGGCTTGCGCCAGTTCATCTGCGATAGCGATGTGCTGTTTCTCATCCAGCATGTACTTCGCTCCTTAAGGTGTTGTAGAACGTGTTTGTTCTGTTTAAGAGGTTTGTTGAACCTGAAGGTTTCACGTGAAACGACAACGCGGCCCCGCGATATGTGCGCTCGCTTCTCGACGCCACGGGGCCACGTTCATCAACCTGAGTACTTAGTCGTTTAGAGCTGGTGTCCCAGCTTGTACTCACCTTGCTTCCACTCCGGCATCTCCTCCGCATCTTCCTTGCGGGTGTAGGAGAAGCCATCCGCGCCAATGGTGGCCTCCAGCTCGGACTCATCCTCGCGGGCAACCAGCGGCACCGGGTTTCCATCCAAGTCGAGGACCGTGGAGCCATCGCGGTACCAAGAAGGAACAACCGGGGTTCCCCACCAGTCACGACGCTGGTTATCGTGAACATCCCAGGTCACGACCGGGTTATCCGGGTCGCCGGTGTAGTAGTCCTGGGTGTAGATCTCTACGCGGTGTCCATCCGGATCACGCAGGTAGAGGTAGTAGGCGTTGGAGACACCGTGGCGGCCAGGGCCGCGCTCAATGCGGTCGGATTCGCGCAGCGCACCCAACTTGTCACAAATCGCAATGATGTTGTGCTTCTCGTGGGTAGCAAATGCGATGTGGTGCATACGCGGGCCATCACCACCGGTCATTGCGGTGTCGTGCACCGTCGGCTTGCGGCGCATCCATGCAGCGTAAACAGTTCCCTCCTCATCGCGGATGTCCTCGGTGGTGCGGAAGCCGAGCTCCTCCATGTATTTCACAGCGGAAGGAACATCCGGGGTGATCTGGTTGAAGTGATCGAGTCGGACCAGCGCTCCTGGGATATGGGCGTCGTATGCCCAGGCCAAACGCTCGACGTGCTCTACCTCATAGAAGAACTCGTACGGGAAGCCCAGCGGATCCTGCACACGCACGGAATCACCGATGCCCTTGACAAAGCCATCCTTGTTGCGGCGCACCTCGCAGCCGCGTGCCTTGTAGAACTCCTCCGCGAGGTCCAGGTCCTCCGGGGAACGGACGCGGAAGGAGAATGCAGCGACGGCAGCGACGGGGCCCTGACGCAGCACGAGGTTGTGGTGGATGAACTCCTCGTAGGTGCGCAGGTAGATTTCGTTCTCGTTTTCCTCGGTGACGACGAGACCGAGGGTGTCAACGTAGAACTTTCGGGATGCAGCGAGATCAGTAACGATGATCTCCATGTAGGCGCAACGCAGAATGTCGGGGGCCTGAATGTCAGCCATGATGGCTCCTTAGATAGAAGTAGTGGTGGGGGAGTAGAGAGTGGACGTCTTAGTCCTGCTTGCCAAAGACCGGGTTATGCACCTTGTCCAGGTTGATGTGAACGGCCTGCTGGTCGGTGTAGAAGTCGATCGAGCGGTAGCCGCCCTCGTGGCCCAGGCCGGAAGCCTTGACGCCGCCGAACGGGGTGCGCAGGTCGCGGACGTTGTTGGAGTTGAGCCACACCATGCCGGCCTCAACGTTTTGAGCGAAGTTGTGGGCGCGCTTCAGATCTGAGGTCCAGACATAGGCGGCAAGGCCGTACTTCGTGTTGTTGGCCAGCTCGAGTGCTTCCTCATCGGTATCAAACGGGGTGATGGCAACGACAGGGCCAAAGATCTCTTCCTGGAAGATACGGGCGTCCGGCTTGACGTCAACGAAGACGGTCGGCTGAACAAAGTTGCCTTCCTCGAAGCCCTCCGGGCGCTCGCCGCCGGCGGCCAGTGTGGCCTCCTGCTTGCCGATCTCGATGTAGGAAGTGACCTTCTCGTAGTGCTCTGGGTGGACCAGAGCGCCGACCTCGGTGGTGGGGTCGGAAGGCAGGCCCACCTTCACGCGCTTGGCCTGTGCGGCATAGCGCTCCACGAACTCGTCGTAGATATCGCGCTGAACCAGGATGCGGGAGCCGGCGGTGCAACGCTCACCGTTGAGGGAGAAGACGCCGAAGATGCAGGCATCAATCGCGGTCTCCAGGTCGGCATCGCTGAACACAATGGCGGGGGACTTGCCGCCCAGCTCCATCGACAGACCCTTGAGGTGCGGGGCTGCGTTGCCAAAGATGATCTGGCCGGTGCGGGACTCGCCGGTGAAGGAGATCAGCGGCACATCCGGGTGCTTGACCAGCGGGTCACCTGCATAGCCTTCCTCACCAAAGCCGTTAACCAGGTTGAAGACACCCTTCGGCAGGCCAGCCTCCTCAAAGATTCCTGCCCACAGCTGTGCGGAGAGGGGAGTGAACTCGGCCGGCTTCAGGACGACGGAGTTACCGGTGGCGATGGCCGGGGCAAGCTTCCAGGACTCCAGCATGAACGGGGTGTTCCACGGGGTAATCAGGCCCGCGACACCAATCGGCTTACGGTTGACATAGTTGATCTGGCGGCCCGGAACCTTGTAGGCGTCGTCAGCCTGCGCCACGATCAGGTCTGCGAAGAAGCGGAAGTTCTCAGCAGCACGCTTAGCTTGGCCGTTGGCCTGGGTGATGGGCAGGCCGGAGTCGAAGGACTCCCACGCGGCAAGCTTGTCTGCGCGGGTTTCGACAATGTCCGCAATCTTGTTGAGGACGCGTGCGCGCTCGCGCGGCAGGGCCTTGGACCACGGGCCGTTCTCGAAGGCCTCCTTGGCGGCAGCGACAGCCTTGTCAATGTCTGCCGGCTTGCCGGAAGCAGCCTTGATGTAGGTCTTATTCGTTACCGGATCCAGGACCTCGAATTCATCGCCGTCAATCGACGGAACAAACTCGCCGTTGATGTAGTGAAGAATCTTCTCGGGAAGATCGGTGGGCTTAGCAGCATCGTTGTTGATAGCCATGGGTGCTTGAGACTCCTTAGTCGTTTGTCTTGCGATAGGTGCTGAGGGTGGTCAGGCGGTGTTGCCTGGCCACTTTTTCTATGTAGGCGGGTTCCGCGCCAGCCTCGATGAGGCTGACCAATTGCTCGTGCTCGCGCGTTGACTCTTGGGCTCTCTCGGGCACGTACCGAAAGGTGGAGACACGGTGATATTCCAGTTGCTTCCACTGGTCCATCACCAAGTTCTTCAGCCTCTCGTTCGGGCATTTGGAGAAGAGAACGCTATGAAATTCCTTATTGAGCTGGGTAAATTCCTCTGGATCGTGGTGGATATCGAGCTCCCGCATGCGCTGGTTGATCTCCCGTGCCCGGGCAAGATCCTCCGCGTCAAGATGCGGGGCGGATTGGGCGGTAGCGTTTGCTTCCACGGTGGCCACGATGTCCATCGATTCGTAATAGGCCTCGCGATTGTGAGTGGTCACGCTGGCGCCGACGTTTCGTTCGTAGGTAACCATGCCTTCCGCTTCTAGTTGCCGAATGGCTTCGCGGACGGGGACCACGCTGACACCCAAGTCATCCGCGATTGTTGCCAATACGAGGCGGTACCCGGGTTCATACTCGCGAGTACGAATCTTTTCACTTATCCAGTTATAGGCCTGTTGGGACTTGCTTTCCCCAGCTGGTAGTGCGGGTTCCGTCATTGACCACCCGCCTTTCCGTCGCGGAAAGCAATATAGGCTTCCTTGTTCGCTCCGGTGGGCGGGAAGAGGCCATCCAGGCTGGCGCCCGTCTCCACCTGGGAGGCAACCCATTCGTCCTCGTGTTCCTTGGCCAGCGCACCTTCAGCGACCTCGGCTGCAATATCGCGTGGAATGACCACGACGCCGTCATCGTCACCGACGATGATGTCACCCGGCAGGACGGTAGCGTTGCCGCAAGAAACTGCGATATCGCTATCCCACGGGACATGCTTGCGTCCAAGAACGCAGGGGTGGGCGCCCTGGGTGAAGACGGGAAGGCCAATCTCCTTCACAGCCTCGTAGTCACGCACGCCACCATCGGTGACAACGCCTGCGGCACCGCGCACCTTGGCGCGCAGAGCCAAAATGTCACCCAGTGTTCCGGAACCGGATTCCTGGCGGGCCTCAATGACGATGACCTCGCCTTCCTTGACCGTGTCGAAGACCTTCTTCTGCTCGTTGAGACCGCCACCGTGGGACTTGAACAGGTCCTCGCGGCCAGCCACGAAGCGCAGCGTGCGGGCAACGCCCACCATCTTGGTTCCTTTGGCCTGCGGGTACACGCCTTCGATTACGGATTGGTTGATGCCGCGCTTGCGCAGCTGAGCGGACAAGCCGGCGGTCGGGGCCTCCTCCAGGGCCGCCTTGAGCTCTGGGTCGAGGCCACCGTCACCCTTGGGGGGAAGCCCGGCGGATTCGCGGTCTCCGTAGGCATCCTCGCGCTGCTTATCGTCCATGTAGGGAAGGTTGCCCAGCTGCGGATCAAAGGAGGCGGGGACTTCCTTCACGGTAGTCTTCAGCCTGCCGGAGCTCACGCCCCCGGGCACGTCGACCTCGACCTCGACGACGTCACCAGGCTCAATGACAGAGGAGCCGGCCGGGGTACCGGTGAGGATGATGTCACCGGTCTCCAGGGTCATGTGCTGGGAAAGGTCCGCGACGAACTGGGCGAGCGGGAAGATGAGATCTTCATCGGAAGAGGTTCCCTCCTGTACGACCTCGCCATTGACCCACGTGCGAAGGCGCAGGCCCTTGGGATCGATCCCCTGGGCGTCGATAAGCTCCGGCCCAATGGGGGTGTAGCCATCGCGGGACTTGGAACGGGTGTTGGAGCCCTTGTCCTGCACCTTGTAGTCATACAGGCCAATGTCGTTCGAAGCCGTCACGTAGGCGACGTGCTTCCACGCGTCCTCGAGGGATACGTTGCGGGCCGGAGTGCCAATGATGAGTGCGATTTCGCCTTCGAAGGCCAGCAGCTCGGTCCCTTGGGGGCGTTCGACGATCCCGCCCGACTCGGCCAGCGTGCTGGTCGCCTTGAGGAAGTAGCTCGGGGTCTTGGGCCAGCGACCGCGCTGCGCTGCGCGGGACTCAAAGGCCACATGGACAGCGATCATTTTGCCCGGTTTAACCGGCAAGAACTCAGGTACAGCCATGAAGAATCCTTAATTGTGAACAAATCCTTGCCCAGATCGTATATTATCCCTAACACCACCGCAAGTGGTTCAACTCACACGCATTTCCGTATATGGCACACCCCATGCCGAAAGGAATCTCACTATGTCGCACACAACTGTCACGCCGACAATTTCGACGGCCGAACGCCGCCGCGTCGTCGCCGCGACAACCATCGGTACCGCCATCGAGTGGTACGACTACTTCCTCTATGCAGCAGTGGCTGGACTCGTGTTCAACCAGCTCATGTTCGGCCCTCTCGAGGGTGGCCTAGCCACCATCATTTCCTTCCTGACCGTTGGCTTGTCCTTCCTCTTCCGCCCAGTCGGCGCGTTCCTGGCGGGACACTTCGCCGACCGCTTCGGGCGCCGCGTGGTCCTCATGGTCACGCTCCTCGCCATGGGCGGCGCAACCACCCTCATTGGCGTGCTGCCCACCTACGAAACCGCCGGAATCTGGGCCCCCATCCTGCTCATCACCCTGCGCATCATTCAGGGCATCTCCGCAGGTGGCGAGTGGGGTTCCGCAGTTCTCATGGCGGTGGAACACGCACCGAATGACAAGCGCGGCCTCTACGGCGCCGGCCCCCAGATCGGCGTTCCTGCCGGTCTGTTGCTTTCTTCCGGTGTGCTCTCCATCATGAACACCATCGCGCCTGGTGACGCCTTCATGAGCTGGGGCTGGCGCGTACCTTTCCTGCTCTCCTTCGTCCTCATCTTGGTGGGCTACCTCATCCGCATGGGCGTCGACGAGTCCCCGGTCTTCGAAGAGATTGCAGAGCGCGAAGAGGAAGAAGCCACCAACCCCATTGGCAAACTCTTCAAGAACTTCACCCCGCTAGTCCTGGTAGCCGCGCTCGTCTTCGCAGGTAACGGCACAGTTGGCTACATGACCACGGGCGGCTACATCCAGCGCTACGCTACGGACCCCGACGGCCCCGTCGCGCTAGACCGCGGTGACGTCCTCAACGCGGTGACCGTTTCTGCCTTCGCGTGGGCCCTGACCACATTGTTCGCCGGATTCATCTCCGACTACATCGGCCGCCGGAAAACCTATCTTCTCGGATTCATCCTGCAGGGCATTGGCGCCGCCGCTCTCTTCCCGCTGGTCAACACGGGCAGCCTAGGGATGCTCTACGGTGCGCTCCTCTTCCTCACTGTCGGCCTGGGCCTCACCTATGGCGCACAGTCTGCGATGTACGCTGAGCTCTTCCCGGCCTCCATTCGCGCCACCGGCGTCTCCATTACCTATGCCCTCGGCTCGGTCCTGGGCGGCGCCTTTGCCCCCATGATCGCCGCCTCGCTCGTCGAGGCAACGGGTACCACCTTTGCGGTATCGGGCTACCTCGTTTCCGCTTCGATTGTCGGCTTCATCTGCACCTTCATCCTGCGTGAGCGCAAAGGAATCGCACTCGGCGCAGAGCACGAGGTCGAGCAATCTCAGGGGCACTTCATCTTCAGCCAGCGCTAGACGACGCCCCCCTCCACGCATGCGCATCCTTTCCGAACAACTCATTGTGCAAGGGGAGCGCATCATATATGATTCTCATATACGACCCAGCTCACATCCTCCAGACACCTTGAACTGAGTCACCACCTCCAAGAGCGAAGCTCACATAGCAATGGGGGAGTGGTCATTACCCCCACGACCCCCTTTGTTCTCGTCCACTACAACCGCTAACTAAGGAGTCCACAGTGCAGTTCCACCACAACGGCTACGTTTCGGAAGATCCCCGCGTGCTCGAGCCCGCCGGATTCGGCATCGATCGCGTTTCTGAACTTCCAGATGAAATGGACGTTCTCATCGTGGGCTCTGGTCCGGCCGGCATGATCGCTGCGGCGCAGCTGGCAATGTTCCCTGACGTCAATACGCGGATTATCGAGCGCCGTCCGCACCGCCTTGAGCTGGGTCAGGCCGACGGTATTCAGTCCCGCTCGGTGGAAACCTTCCAGGCCTTTGGCTTTGCCAAGGAAATTACGGAAGAAGCTTATGAGATCACGGAGATGGCCTTCTGGAACCCCGATCCTCAGGATCGTTCCAAGATTGCCCGCGGTGCCTGCCCAGTAGACGACGAGCAGGGCATTTCTGAGTTCCCCCACCTCATCGTCAACCAGGCCCGCGTGCTGGACTACTTTGCCCGCTATGCCCGCCGCGCCCCCGGCCGCATCACCCCGGACTACGGCTGGAACTTCGTCTCCCTGGAGGTAGGGGAGGGCGAGTACCCAGTGACGGTGCACCTCGAGGATGTCGACGGCAACCCGCGCGACGTGCGCGCTAAGTACGTCGTCGGCTGCGATGGTGCAAAGTCGCGCGTCCGCAAGTCCATTGGCCGCTCGCTCAAGGGCGACCAGGCCAACCACGCATGGGGTGTCATGGACGTTGTCGTTGACACCGACTTCCCAGACTGGCGCACCAAGTGCGCCATCCACTCACAGGCCGGCTCAATCCTGCACATCCCGCGTGAAGGTGGCTACCTCTGCCGCGTGTACGTAGACCTCGGCGTCGTTCCGGAGGATGACAACCACAAGGTCCGCAACACGCCGTTTGAGAAGATCATCGAGAAGGCCAATGAGATCTACTCGCCCTACTTCATCGACGTCAAGATGGTGGCGTGGCACTCCGTCTACGAGGTGGGCCACCGCTTGGTCGACGCCTTCGACGATAGCGATGAAAATCCGCGCGTCTTCCTCACCGGCGATGCCTGCCACACCCACTCGGCCAAGGCTGGCCAGGGCATGAACGTCTCCATGCAGGACGGCTTCAACATCGGCTGGAAGCTGGGTCACGTCCTCGACGGCCGCGCTCCCAAGGAACTCTTAAGCACTTACCACGGCGAACGCCAGCCGGCCGCCCAGAACCTCATCAATTTTGACCGTGAGTGGTCCACCCTCATGGCCACCCCGACCGAGGAACTCGACGATCCGGAGGCAGTGGAGAAGTACTACGTTGCTGCGGAAGAGTTCGCCGCCGGCATGATGACTCAGTACGAGGAGAACCTGATCGTCGGCTCCACCCAGCACCAAGAACTGGCTTCCGGCTTCCCAGTGGGCAAGCGCTTCAAGTCCTACGAGGTCCTGCGCCGCTGCGATGCCTACCCTCAGCACCTGGGCCACCAGCACACCGCGGATGGCCGCTACCGTATCTACGCTTTTGCCGACGCCCCCAAGGCAGGCGAGGACTCCACGCTGAGCCAGTGGGCAGAGAAGGTTGGCCCCATCCTGGCCAAGTTCACCCCGGAGGGCGCTGACGAGAATACCTACTTCGACGTGAAGGCCATCTACCAGCAAACCAACCATCACGACTACGAGATTCTTGACGCCCCACTGCTCTTCCGCCCCCGCAACGGCAAGTTCAATGTCCCGAATTGGGAGAACGTCTTCAACGCTCTCCCCGGGGACAAAGACATTTTCGAAGGCCGCGGCATTTCCCGTGAGGGAGCCGTCGTCATCGTTCGCCCGGACCAGTACGTAGGCGCTGTTCTCCCTCTCGATGAGCCATCAGCGGTTGAGGACTACTTCTCCTCCGCACTCATCAAGCTCAAGTAGATCCAGTCAAGCTTCCGCAGCTTCACACTAAAGAGGGCCCAGCACACGCTGGGCCCTCTTTAGTGTCATCCCTTAGAGCCCCACTGAAATGCTAGTGCCCCACAGGCAAGAAGAAACCTAGGTATGTGATGTCTAGTGGCTTTTTGGACACGGAGTCCAGGATGTTTTTGGACGGGATGTCTAGTGGCTTTTTGGACGTTTGCGGCGGTGGAATAGCCGGATGGCTATTCCATTGCATAAGCGTAGAAAGGTCGCAGATTTCGATCCCGTTCGTGACGGCAAGACGGTCACACAGTTTTGCAAAGAATTAGGAATCTCGCGGCAGACGTACCACAACATCAAAAGCCGGATAGCGCAGAAGGGTCGCGCAGGTATTGTGCCTGATTCGACTGCCCCGAAGAATCCGATTAAGAAATTTGACGAGGCCGATAAAATCGCAGTCGTCCACGCCAGGCAGGAGTTGATGGAGCAAGGCTTGGATTATGGGCCTTGGTCGATCTACTACTTCTTGTTTGACACTTCGGGCCCAGATTCCACGCCGTCGCGTTCTACAATCGCCTCGTGGCTTCATGAGCTGGGATTTGTTGATGCCAATGCCCGCAAACGGCCACGCAGTTCCTATAAGCGCTTCGCCCGTGATCTCGTCGGTGAACTCTGGCAAATCGATGGACTGGTCTACCGCCTCTTTGACCATGCCCACACACATGTCACGATTTACCAGATTATCGATGATGCCAGCAGATTCGATGTCGGAACCACAGCGTTCGCTCTGCCAGAAAACGGTACTGATGCGCGCGCCGTACTGGCCGCAGCGTTCGCCGCCTACGGCAAACCTCAAGAAATCCTTTCCGACAATGGCGATGCGTTCGCCACCTATCACCGTGGTTTTCTCTCTGCTACTGAAACTTGGCTCGCTAGCCAAGGTGTACTTGCTATTGCTGGTTTCGCCCCGACAACCCAGGGAAAAGACGAACGCTCTCACCGCACGTTGACCCAGTTCCTCGATGCACGCCACCCAGTCAGCCTTGCTGAGGTCAACACATATCTGGCTGAATATCGCCAGGTCTACAACGAACGACGACGGCACCAATCACTGCTCGTCGGCAAAATGCACATCACACCACGCCAGGCCTTCGATACCTTCCCCAAGGCACCATCACCTACACATCCACTCGATCCTGAGCAGGTCTGGGCCCGCGTAGTCGCCTATAACCAAGCGCACAATCCACAAGCTGTATCCGAAATGCTAAACGGCCCCGCGGAAGCGGCAACTTCACACGAGGCCTGCATCGATGACATGGCAGCTTTGCAAGGCATACCTCCCACCGATACCCCCACACTAACGGCGCCGACGACAAATTCAACAAACCATTGGGATATCCCAGACCAGCTCTGCGTAAGCAAAGACGGCGTTGTACGCGTGTGCGGTTTCGGGCTCTACATTGGTCTGAGGTTTAAAAACCGCAGACTCTACTCCACGGTCACAGCCGAAAACGTTGCGGAGTTCTACACGGCCCATGACGGTGAATTCCTCTTCAGCGTGCCACTGCCGATCACGTTGAGCCACAGACCACCAGGTGGTCAGATCAACATCAACCTCGTTGAAGGAATGAAACACCGCCAACCACCGCGGATGAACCCGAAACTATCCAAACCCCGGCCGAAACGCAGGCCGCAACCATAAACCGCTAGAAGTGTCCAAGACATCCATGGACTCCGTGTCCAAAAAGACACCGGACTCCATGTCCAAAAACCCTATGGACATAACAGAAGAAACCTAGGTACTGCCAAACGCAGCACCTAGGTTTCACGTGAAACAAACACGAAGGAACGCTACTGCAAAAGGGTCCTATCGAAAGTCGCGCCCTTGATCTTCGCGAACTCCGCCATGAGATCCTCCACCGTGAGCTTCGCCTTTTCCTCTGCGTCGGCTGAGTAGATGATCTGCCCCTCGTGCATCATTATGAGCCGGTTACCCACTTGCAGAGCCTGCGCCATATTGTGCGTCACCATCAACGTGGTGAGCTGACCTTGCTCCACGATGCGCTTCGTCAAGCTGGTCACCAACTCCGCACGCTGCGGGTCAAGCGCGGCCGTGTGCTCATCAAGGAGCATCACCTTCGGGTTGGTAAAGCCCGCCATGAGTAGCGAGAGCGCCTGGCGCTGACCGCCGGAGAGCAAGCCCACCTTCGTTCCAAGGCGCTTCTCCAAGCCCAGCTCGAGCGACTCCAGCTGTTCCACAAAAACAGCCCGGCGCGCAGAGTTGAGGCCCAGGCCGAGTCCGCGCTTCTTCCCGCGCAGGTACGCGAGCGAAAGGTTTTCCTCAATCGTAAGGTTCGGTGCCGTACCCGCCATGGGGTCCTGGAAGACCCGCCCAACCTTCCTCGCACGCTTGTGCTCCGGCTGGCTTGTCACATCGTTGCCGTCAATGGTGATTTTTCCAGCATCCGGGATGAGACGGCCTGCAATCGAGTTCAGCAGCGTCGACTTGCCCGCACCGTTGGACCCGATGACGGTAACGAAATCGCCGGGGGCGAGTTCCAGGGAGACGTCGCGAAGCGCGCGGCGTTCATTCACCGTGCCCGGAAAGAAGGTCTTTGAGATCTTGTCTACGTTAAGCATGATTTAGGCCTTCCTTTTGCCACGTACCCGCGTCATGCGGGGCACCAGGAGAGCGACGATAACCAACAGCGCAGTGATGAGCTTCATGTCATTCGGGTTGAGGCCCACCTGCAGCGCGGCGAAGATGATGAGTCGGTAGATTACAGATCCCACTGCCACCGCTACGACGGCCATCCACAAGCGCGACTGGGGGAGTACCGCCTGCCCAAGGATGACGGAGGCCAGACCCACCAGAATGAGACCAATGCCCATCGAGATATCAGCGAAACCTTGGTATTGCGCGATGAGCGCACCGCACAGACCCACCAGGCCATTGGACAGGGCCAAGGTCAGAATCTTGGTGAAATCAGTCGACACGCCAAAGGAGGTGATCATCTGTTGGTTGTCACCGGTGGCGCGCAGAGAGAGACCC
Source organism: Corynebacterium aurimucosum (assembly GCF_030408555.1). Lineage (NCBI taxonomy): Bacteria > Bacillati > Actinomycetota > Actinomycetes > Mycobacteriales > Corynebacteriaceae > Corynebacterium > Corynebacterium aurimucosum. Next base: position 2,681,722 of record NZ_CP047048.1, read on the forward strand.
AAATCCGTGGACAGGAACCACACAATGAGCAGGCAGAGCACCACCGATCCCACTGCGAGCAGGCCCACCCCAGCCCAGGTTCCCATTACGGCATCCAGTGGGGTGAATACAGAATCCTGAGTCAGCAGTGGCACGTTAGCGCTGCCCATGATGCGTAGGTTGATGGACCACAGACCGATCATCGTGAGGATGCCAGCAAGCAGCCCATCGATGCGGCCCTTCGTGTGCAAAAGCCCGGTGATGCAGCCAGCCACGAATCCGGTGGCGAAGCCAGCCAGCGAGGACACAAAGGGGTTGACCCCATTCGTAATGAGCACGCCGGCAGTTGCCGCCCCGGTGGTGAAGGAGCCGTCGACCGTCAGGTCTGGGAAATCAAGCACACGGAACGTGAGGTAGACGCCCACGGCCATCACCGCATAGATGAGGCCAAGCTCAAGTGCTCCAATCACAGCGTCTCAGCCTTGTCTAGGATTTCCTGCGGCACCTCAACGCCCTGAGCCTTCACTGCGTCTTCATTGATCACGTACGTGTACTCGGAGGCGGTTTCCACCGGGGTATCGGCCGGGTCAGCGCCGTCTTGAAGAATGCGCAGCGCCATCTCACCAGTCTGGCGGCCCAGCTCCTTGTAGTTGATTCCAATGGTGGCTGCAGCACCACCTTCGACGGCACCGGAGTCCGCAGCGATGACCGGGATGGTCTTGTCATTCGCAACCTTGATGAGCGAAGAGATGCCGGAGACGACCATGTTATCGGTCGGGATGTAAATGGCATCGACATCACCCAGCGCCTCCACGGCCTGGGGAATCTCCGTCACGGAAGTTACGGTCTGCGACTTCACCTCAATTCCTTTCGGCTTGGCAGCCTCCGTCAGCTGCTCCACCTGCACCTTGGAATTGACCTCTGCGGAGGAGTAGACGACGCCAACGGACTTAGCGTCTGGGACCAACTGGGAAACGAGCTCCACCTGTTCCTCAATGGGGGCGGCGTCAGAAGTACCCGTGACATTCTTACCCGGCTTGTCCAAGGACTCTACGAGTTCCGCTTCTACGGGATCCGTCACTGCAGTGAACAGCAAAGGCTTGTCCTTAATGGACTTACTCATTGCCTGACCGGCTGGGGTAGCGATGGCCAGGTAGAGATCGTGGTTGGCGTTCGCCATCTGCTGGGAGATGGACACCGCGGTGCCCTGCTCACCGTTGGCGTTCTGGACATCCCACTCCACGTCCACGCCCGCCTCTTCGAAGGCTTCTTGGAATCCTTCTGCAGCGGCATCGAGGGAAGGGTGCTGAACCAGCTGATTAATTCCGATGGAGTAGGAGTCTCCACCTCCGGAATCCCCGCTGGCGCTTTCCGACGACGAAGAGCATCCCACGAGAGCAGCAGCGCTCAAGGCGATAGCTGAGAGAGCGGCGGAAGTTTTAGAGAACATATCGGTCCTTATCTACTCGAGAGTGACAGTAGTGACCGCTATTTAATCCTTTTTCCATCCCTCTAACCAGCAGTTTTATGAATGTTTTTCCCGGCCGGGGGTATTCTTAGCCCCTCAAAAGCTATAGTTCTACAGTTTTAGAGTTCTACATCACACCGTTTAGCTGCATGTTTCATATCTCACTCTATCGCTGGTTAAGGCGTACCACCTTTCGGGCACGGGGGTACCCACACGCCCTTTATCTGTACGGCAGAAGGTATCGGTGTTAGAGTCAGTGATGTGAAGAACACATTTAACCTTTGGTGGTGGCGCGCGTAACCCGCGGGCCTCGTTGTTCTCCCATATTTAAGGCCCGCAGCTGCGGGCTTTTCGGCGTTTTGCTCTCTTGCGAAGCTCGCGGCAGCACACAAAATCGTTAAAGAAAGACACAGTATGCCGTATACAGCCAAACGCGAGGTCGGGTACACTCCCGACGCCAGCGCGCTCTTTTATGCCCTCGCCGCTCCACAAGATTCCTTGCTCTTAGAGTCCGCGGATATCGAGTCCAAGAAGAATCTCACCTGCATCGCCATCACCAAGGCAGCACTCAAGGTCGTGTGCCGCGGCCAAGACGTCACCGCAACGGCCTTAACTCCAGCAGGTCACCTGCTCTTAGACGAACTCCGCCAGGACTTCCGCTCCAAGATGGGGAAGAACAATGAGAACAGCGCCACCTTCAGCTTCGGGCTCTCCGACGAGCATGATGAGCGCGCCCGCCTCCGTGCCACATCCACGGCCGATATCCTGCGCACGCTGCAGTTTAGCCAGCTCTATTCCGGCGAGTCACTTCCTTTCCTTGGTGGGGGATTCGCCTTCGACTACGTCGACACCTTCGAAGTGCTCCCGCCGGTCCCGGAAGGCCCCAACGAATACCCGGATTATGAGTTTCTCGTCGCCGAGCATGTCCTCACCGTGGATCACCTGACGCAGACGGCGAAGATTGAGGGGTGGGGCGTCGACAAGCGCACGCTCAACGAGGAGCTCGACCGCGCTGCCGCCACCGAACCTATTACTCCAGAGGCTCCCGCGCCGCGCGAGACCATCAGCGCCCACGCCTCGATTGATGACGCTGCTTTCCGCCGCCACGTCGAGCGCCTCCAGGGCAACGTCCACGCTGGCGACATTTACCAAGTCGTGCCCTCGCGCGCCTTTAGCCTCGAGTGCCCCGATGCTTTTGCCGCCTACCGCACGCTGCGTGAGACCAACCCTTCGCCGTACATGTTTTATGTCCGCGGCGCAGAGCACGAGCTTTTCGGTGCTTCCCCTGAGTCCAACCTGAAGTACACGGCCAGCGACCGGCAGGTACAGCTCTACCCGGTTGCCGGCACTCGGCCGCGCGGTGCGACCCACGAGCTGGATATCCGCAATGAACTGGAAATGCGCACGGACTCCAAGGAAGTCTCGGAGCACATCATGCTCGTGGACCTGGCGCGCAATGACCTCGCCCGCGTCGCTGTCCCCGGCACCAGAAAGGTCGCTGACCTGCTCCAAGTCGACCGCTACTCGCGCGTCATGCACTTGGTCTCCCGCGTCGTCGCCACGCTGCACGAGGACTTCGACGCCCTCGACGCCTACCGCGCCTGCATGAACATGGGCACGCTCACCGGCGCTCCGAAGCTGCGCGCCATGGAGCTCATCCGCGAGACCGAAGGTACTCGCCGCGGCTCCTTCGGTGGCGCTATCGGCTACCTGCGCGGCGATGGCTCCATGGACAACTGCATCGTCATCCGCTCCGCCTACGTCAAGGATGGCACGGCCGTCGTCCAGGCCGGCGCGGGCGTCGTCCGCGATTCCATCCCCCAGTCCGAGGCCGATGAGACGGTCCACAAGGCCTACGCGGTGCTCAGCGCCATCGCCCAGGCCCACAACGCTTCCCTGGAGGTCATCCGATGAACCCACACGTCGTCCTCATTGATAACCACGATTCCTTCGTCTATAACCTCGTCGATTCTCTCGCCGGCTATAACACCACCGTCTTCCGAAACACCGTGCCGGTGGAGGAGGTCCTCGCCGCCGAGCCCGACATCATCATCCTCTCGCCGGGGCCGGGCCATCCCCGCGACGCCGGATCGATGATGCAGCTTATCGACGCCTCCCTCGGCCGCATCCCCCTCCTCGGCATCTGCCTCGGCTTCCAGGCGCTCCTCGATCACTTCGGCGGCACCGTCGAGCCCTGCGGCCCAGTCCACGGGTCTTCCGTACCCATGACGCTGACCGACGCCGGTGCGAAACACCCACTCTTTAAGGGACTGACCACCGATTCCGAGCCCGATAATCCGAACTACGTCGGCCGCCTCGTCCCCGTTGCGCGTTACCACTCCTTGGGCTGCGCGAACATTCCCACACAGATGCGCAGCCTCGCCGAGACCGAGACCGCTATCGGACCCGTCACCATGGCGGCAGAGACTCTCGACGGCATGGCACTCGGCCTTCAATTTCACCCGGAATCGGTTCTAACACCGACGGGGCCCATCATGATCGAACGCTGTATTAAACAACTTTCTTCTCAACCCACCATGGAAGGGGCCAAGTAATGACTAATAATCAAGCACTGAAGACGCTGCAGAAATTCCTCGACATCACCGAACCAACCCTCGAGCAGGCCATCGAGGTTTTCACCCCACTGACGGTGGGGGAGTACGACGACATCCATATCGCCGCCCTCCTTACCCACATCCGCACCCGCGGGGAGACCTTCGCCGATGTCGCCGGCGCGGCCCGCGCCTTCCTCAATGCCGGCCGCCCCTTCCCGGTCACCGGCGAGGGGCTCATGGACACCGCGGGAACCGGCGGCGATGGCGCTAACACCATCAACGTCACCACCGGCGCCTCCCTCGTCGCCTCCGCCGGCGGAGTCAAGATGGTCAAGCACGGCAACCGCTCTGTCTCTTCCAAGTCTGGCTCAGCCGACGTCCTCGAGGCCCTCGGTATCCCGCTTGATCTCGACCCGGACCGCGCGGTCCGCCAGCTCGAGGCCTCGAACTTCACCTTCCTCTTCGCGCCGGCCTACAACCCAGCGGTTGCCCACGTGCAACCGGTGCGCAAAGGTCTCGGCGTCTCCACTCTCTTCAACACCATGGGCCCACTGCTGAGCCCCGGCCGCCCGGAGTTCCAGATCATGGGCATCGCTAATCCTAAGCAGGGCCAGCTCATCGCTGAGGTCTTCAAGGATCTCGACCGCACACGCGCGCTCGTCGTCCACGGCGCTGGCACCGATGAGATTGCCGTTCACGGCACAACCCAGGTCTGGGAGCTTCGCGACGGCACCATTAACCACTACGAGCTCACCCCCGAAGAACTCGGCATTTCCCGCCACGAACTGTCAGACCTCGTCGGCGGCAACGGTGAGGAGAACGCCGCAGCGCTGCGCGCTGTCTTCGCTGGCACCGGTAAGCCCGCCCACCATGACGCGATCGCCGCTACCGCCGGCGCGATGTTCTACCTCAATGGCACGACCGACTCCATCCATGAAGGCGTCGCGCATGCCGACCAGCTCATCAAGGATGGCACCGTGGCCGCATGGCTGAAGAAGCACGAGGAGGCGAACTATGGCTCTGCCGACCGTGCTTGAGGGGATCGTCGCCAAGCGCCGCACCCATCTTCCCGCCATCCGTGAGCGTCTCGCACACGTGGACCTCACGGCCCTCCCGCGCTCCGAGCGCTCCTTCTATGATGCGCTCAACGGCACCAACCGCTTCATCATGGAGTGCAAGTCCGCCTCCCCGTCGCTGGGGCTCATTCGTAAGCACTACGAGCCCGGGGCCATCGCGCGCGTGTATTCGCGCTACGCTTCGGCCATTTCGGTGCTGTGCGAGCCGGACCGTTTCGGCGGCGACTACGACCACCTGCAGACGGTGGCCCTGTCCACGCACCTGCCCGTCTTGTGCAAGGACTTCATCGTTGATCCCATTCAGGTCTATGCCGCGCGCTATTTTGGCGCCGATGCGATTCTGCTCATGATGTCCATCGTCGACGATGACACCTATGCAGAGCTCAAGCAGCTTGCGGATTCTCTGGGACTTGATGTCCTCACCGAGGCGATCACCGAGGAGGAGGTCGCCCGCGCTACCGCCTTTGGCATCGACGTGATCGGCATTAACAACCGCAACCTCCACGACCTCAGCATCGACCTCACCCGCTCCGAGCGCCTCTCGCACCATGTACCCTCCGGCAAGGTCATCGTCTCGGAGTCCGGTATCCGCGACAACCAGACCGTCCGCCGCCTGGGGTCTCACGCCAATGCCTTTCTCGTTGGCTCCCAGCTCACCGGCACGCCTGACATCGATCGCGCCGCCCGCGAGCTTGTCTATGGCCACAACAAGGTCTGTGGTCTCACTTCCTGGTCCGCTGCTCAGGCCGCTCGTGCCGCCGGTGCGGTCTATGGTGGTCTCATCTTCGAAGAGGCTTCGCCGCGCAATGTTTCACGTGAAACCGCGCTGGACATCATCGCTCACGAACCCGATCTCAGCTATGTCGCGGTCTCTCGCCGCACCACTGGTTGGGAGGAACTGGCCCTCGACGGTATTGCCGCCCTGCAAATCCACGCGCCATACCAGGGGAGCACTGAGGCAGAGCTCGAACTCATCTCCTCCGTTCGGGCGGTGGCAGGGGAGCGGGAGGTCTGGCGCGCCATTGACATGACGGCGCCCCACGGCCCCGCCCTTGCCTCTGCGCTTGCCGACGCCGCCGATTACCTCATCCTCGACTCGGGCGCCGGCGGCACTGGCACCCCGTTCGACTGGACAACAGTCCCCGACGAAGTCAAAGCAAAATCGCTTCTCGCCGGAGGAATCAAGCCAGACAACCTTGCGGAGGCTCTTCGCATCGGTACCGCCGGGCTGGATCTCAACTCCGGTGTCGAAGTGAATGGTCAAAAAGACAGTGCACTCATAGCGAGGGCCTTCCACACTATTCGTCACTTTACGTATTGATACCTAACCCGAGCCCTACCACCAACCCCACCCACAAGGACGATCATGACTACTACTCAGGACACCAGGGAGACCCTCCTTCCCGCCTACTTCGGTGAATTCGGCGGGCAATTTGTCCCCGAATCCCTCATCCCGGCACTCGACCAACTTGAGAAAGCTTTCGTCGATGCCCAGAACGATCCGGCCTTCCGCGAGGAGCTTGCCGGCTACCTTCGTGACTACTTGGGCCGCCCCACGCCTCTCACTGAAGCGACCAAACTAGGCGGAAAGGCACGCATCTTCCTCAAGCGTGAGGACCTCGTGCACGGTGGCGCCCACAAGACCAACCAGGTCATCGGCCAAGCGCTCCTGGCCAAGCGGATGGGGAAGACCCGCATCATCGCCGAAACCGGCGCCGGCCAGCATGGCACGGCGACCGCCCTCGCCTGTGCTCTGCTTGACCTCGACTGCGTGATCTACATGGGCGCCAAGGACGTCGAGAGGCAGCAGCCCAACGTCTACCGCATGGAACTCATGGGCGCCAAGGTTGTTCCTGTGGATTCCGGTTCTGGAACTCTCAAGGATGCCGTCAACGAAGCTCTGCGTGATTGGACCGCGACCTTCCACGAATCCCATTACCTCCTCGGCACCGCTGCCGGCCCCCACCCCTTCCCGACAATTGTTCGCGAATTCCACAAAGTCATTTCCGAGGAAGCCAAGGCGCAAATGCTGGAGCGCACGGGCGGACTACCGGACGTGGTCGTCGCCTGCGTCGGCGGCGGATCCAACGCCATTGGTATGTTCGCGGACTTCATCGACGAAGAATCTGTCGAACTCGTCGGCGCTGAGCCTGGGGGAGAGGGCCTAGACTCCGGCCACCATGGCGCCACGATCAACAATGGCACCATTGGCATCCTCCACGGTGCCCGTTCCTACCTCATGCGCAATGCTGACGGGCAAGTTGAGGAATCCTATTCTATTTCTGCCGGCCTCGATTACCCGGGTGTAGGCCCACAACACGCCCACCTCGCACAGACCGGCCGAGCCACTTATGTCGGCATCACCGACGCCGAAGCACTCGAAGCCTTCCAGATTCTCAGCCGCCGGGAGGGCATCATCCCAGCTCTCGAATCCTCGCATGCCCTTGCCTATGCACTCAAGCGCAAAGATGAGGACATCACCATTCTCGTTTCCCTTTCTGGCCGCGGTGACAAGGACATCGACCACGTTCGCCGCACCCTCGACGCGCACCCCGAATTCAAGATCACGGAGGACAAGTAATGAGCCGCTACGAGAAACTTTTCTCCAGCCTCGCCGCCCGCAAGGAAGGGGCATTTGTCCCCTTCATCATGCTGAGCGATCCCAACCCAGACACCGCCCTCGCCATTGTTCGCGCCGCTGTCGCCGGTGGTGCCGACGCGCTCGAGCTCGGCGTCCCCTTCTCCGATCCGGTCGCCGACGGCCCCACCATTCAGGCCTCCCATATCCGCGCACTTGCAGGCGGCGCGACGGTCGACTCCGCGATCGAACAAATCCGCCGCATCCGAAGCGAATTCCCCGACCTACCAATCGGCATGCTCATCTACGGAAACGTTCCCTTCACTCGCGGGCTAGAGACCTTCTACTCCGAGTTCCAGGAAGCGGGTGCCGATAGCATCTTGCTTCCCGACGTCCCCATTCGCGAAGGCGCACCTTTCGTCGCCGCCGCCGAAAAAGCCGGAATTGACCCAATCTTTATCGCCCCGGCTCAAGCATCTGAACAAACTCTCCAGGGAGTGGCTCAGTACTCCAAGGGCTATATCTACGCTATCTCGCGCGACGGCGTCACTGGCACCGAGAAGGAGTCGGAAACCCGCGGGCTCGATGAAGTGGTGAATAACGTGAAGCGCTTCGGTGGAGCGCCGATTCTTCTTGGGTTCGGTATCTCGACGCCTCAGCACGTCGCCGACGCAATCGCCGCCGGCGCAGCTGGTGCAATCACCGGTTCCGCTTTAACGAAGATTGTCGACGCCCACCTCGACGAAGAAGGCCGCCCCGCCGACGGGCTCGCCGCTGCGGTCACCGACTTTGTCTCCAAGATGAAGGCCGCTACCAAACATGCGGAATCCTAAACAAGCTTTCTAGGCACCCTTCTGGACGCCTTTTTCGGGCAACCATGACTAGGAGCGCCCCAGACTAGTCAACTCACCTCGGCCTCTTCCATCACGTCATCCGCCGCCGCGCATCGCGATGGAAGGGGCCGTTTCACGTGAAACTACGCACTGTCCGCGTGCGCTAACCTGATGACTACCGGCGTCGAAATAGGCAACAACCCGTGGAGCCTAATCCATGTCCCTCCAGATGCCTCCTCAATTCCCCGTGGTTTCCTAACAACTTCCGACCCTAAACCCCTAGAAGGGGATATCCTCGTGCCCACTCGAGTAACGATCTGCTGGGTCCGTCCTGTCGAATATTTCGACCATTTCACCGCCGTCCAGCTCCACCTTCAAGGCTTTTGCTTCTTCGTGCATCTTCCGACGGTGAGAAATGACATCCTCCGCAATGGTTCGCGCCCACACCTTTGACGCCGGAGCCAGGGGGCCAGTTGCCTCGGTCACCGCCCAGGTTCCGTCCTCAAACAACCACACAACGTCACCGGTAACTGGGTCTAGGATATAGAAGGCCCGCCCATCAGTTTTCATGTTGTGGTGGTGCTGGCAAAGAGCAACCAAATTGGATGCATGCGTCTGGCCACCATCGGAATAGTTGATCCGATGGTCCAATTGGCAAGTCCATGCTGGACGATTACAGCCGGGGGCGCGACACGTCCCGTCGCGCCCCTCGACATACTTTCGTGTGACATCTGAAGGCTGGTAACCCTTGCACGGTTCTGGAGCATCACTAAAGTCGCGCGCCACTGTCTTCGACGCCGGGACTCCTTCGCCGGCCCATCCATGTCCTTGGACGTAAACTGGGGCTCCTTCCACATCCGTGGCTTTGTATTCATGCACGACCACCTTTCCTACCTCAGGTTTAATTTTGCCCGTAATGAGGAGGATCAAGGCATCCGCCATTGAGACGTCGTGCTCTTTAGCGGCCAACTTGATGGTTTCGTGGATGACGATGCCGACGTTGCTGTCTACTTCAAGTTCAATCGAGGCACGCTCTCCGCGAGTGAGAAGCGAGTAGCGATTCTTCTTCCGCCTGTCCCGGAAGGCGATTGAATCATCCAAGACCTTCGCAATGTCACGCACCTTGCGCCGGATCTTATCTGCGCTTGGGAAAAGTTGGTTCGGCTTAGTCGGCGTTAACCACGCCGCCAATTGACTATCAATCTCGGCAACAACTGATGAAATAGGGTTTCCGAGCTTTGCCATTACTTGATCGATAGCGACCAAGGCCTGCATGTCAAGCAAGAACTCAGCGTCTTGCAAAGCCTTTACCTTCGGCAACTCATTGAGACGAATGAGTCCCATAACATTCCGCGCCACATGGGCAAGAGACTTTCCTGTCTTTTGCCCAATGCGTATGAAGGCAGTATCTGAGTCTGCATCGAGCGGTGGTTGGACACTGGACCAAAACTCGTACTCTATTCTCCGCATCAGTTGGCCCGCCTTGCAATCAGGATCGTGCGGGTTTGAGTGAGAGAAGTACGCGGTAGGTATTGACGTTGAAGAGTTTGTTGTGGTTCCCATGGGTAGTTGCACCCCCTAAACTAGCCGAACACTGACGTCCCCACGCCCACCTATAGAATAGCTGTTCGAACGAGAGCCCGCAAGGGTTAACTAAAATCTTTCCACCGAGGGTGTCCCCAGTCGCGGAAGGCGATTGCGCAACTAGCGAAGGAACTATTCGGGCAAACAAAAATCCCCCTCCCAGAGCCCGCGTTCCAGAAGGTTGGTCTAGGTAAATAGACCACCGAAGTGAAGCGGGCTAGGGGAGAGGGAAGCTATCAGAGTTTCACGTGAAACTTAGGCTGTGGCGGCCTCCTCGTTGGCGGCAGAGGAGTCAACTTCAGCTTCCAAGCCTTCGATCTTGTCCCGCGCGAAGCGGTCAACGATCATCGCAATAGCGCCGTCGCCAGTAACGTTCGCAGCAGTACCAACAGAGTCGATGGCAATGTAGGCAGCAATCATCAATGCCACCATCGAATCATCGAAGCCCATATTGGCCTGCAACAGGCCCACAGCGACCATCACAGCACCACCCGGAACGCCAGGGGCAGCGATCATCATAATGCCAAGAAGAAGAATGAATCCGAGAGCCTTACCCAAATCAGCTTCCATACCGTCAGTCATGAACACAATCGCAAAGGCGTATAGAGTCAGCTTGATCATCGAACCGGAGAGGTGAATGGTCGCGCAAAGGGGGATAACGAAGCCAGCAACAGGCTTGGAAATCCCATTCTTCAAAGTGGCATCCAAGGTAACCGGAATCGTAGCCGCCGAGGAGGATGTACCCAGCGCCGTGAAGTAGGCCGGTGCCATGTTCTTCAAAGCGCTGAACGGATTCTTACCTGCAATGGCACCAGCAATGACGTATTGGAGTACAAGGTAAACCAAGGTCATCACAACTGCGAGCAAAAGTACCTTCGTGAAGGCGATCAGAACCGTGCCGATGTTTCCGTTCATGCCCAGCGAGAGGAACATACCGAAAATGTAGATCGGCAGAAGTGGGATAACGAAGCCCCAGATCACCTTGATAACAACGTTTTCAAATTCCTTGGTAATCGCATAGAGATTGTCGGATTTCACAGTGGTCATGGCCACGCCAATGCAGAAGGACAGAAGTAGGGCCGTCATCACCTCAAATGGTGCTGGCATCTCAACAGTGAAATAGGGCTCGAGTGCACCAGCATCGATGTCGGATACCTCGGTATTGAGCGTTTGCCCAGCCAGCAAAGTGGGGTACAGGGCCTGGGTCAGACCATACGCAACAAGGCCCGCCACGATGGTTGAGCCATAGGCAATTCCCGCAGTAATGCCCAGCCACTTGCCGGCACCCCGCCCGAGGCCGGCAATTGCCGGAGCCACAAGGGCAAGAATAAGAATGGGGATGAAGAAGCCGAGGAAGTTTGAGAACAGGCCGTTATATGTGGCGAAAGCCCTGCCAAACCACTCTGGGGCAAACTGGCTAACGATGATGCCCAAAACTATCGCAACGATAATCTTGAACAGCAGAGAGTTGAGAACACTCTTGAATGTCATGATTGAGTCTTTTCTATGGTTGATACCACGTCGATGTTCGCGCCCGATGATAAATGCTTTAATATCTACCAAGCGACACGAAATGTATATTACAGCAGGATGCGAATAATTTGAACCAGCTTTCTCGCTAGCTAGGGGGCGGGATAGACTAAGGGGCATGCTCGTAGTCGGAATCATCTTCCTCATCTTGGCCGCGGTACTTCTTGCTGTTGGCGGCCTCGCCACACTCCGTAAGCTCCCTGGAAATAGCGTCATCGGATTGCGCCTCGCAGAGATCCGCAAATCCAAAGAAGCCTGGGATAACGCCCACGCTATCGCAGGCCCCTTCTGGTTCTTGGGTGGCGTCGCTTTAGTATTCGGCGGCATCATCGCACTGCGCGCCGAGGGATGGATGTGGCTGATTCCTGCACTCACGTTCGTCGTAGCGATCCTCGCGCTCTCCATCGGTTCCAACATGGGTGCCCGCGCAGCCTACCTCTGGGACCAGGCACACAAGGAGGATGAGGGGTGCGGTGATTCCTGCAACTGCGGCGATGGCGGGTGCGGGGGAGAGGCGCCGACAGTCGACGTCTCCGCGGCCCGCGCAGCTGCGGAACGTGCCGACAACATGAACAATGACTAGCACTGCCATTATGGCACAGTGACGTAATAGGTACGCGTATGAACGTTTCCCTCATTTCGTAACAACTAAATTAATACTTGGTCACGCCAACAGTGGGAAACTCTACTGTTGGCGTGACCTTTTTAATTATCCTGTGTCCGCGCTGGGAACCACGCACCAACTCAATGGAAGGATGGCGCGGCACAGTGAATGTTCACTATCGACGGCGCACCATGGATCCCATGAACAAAAGGAAGAATATTCGCGCGCTTAAAATCATCGCTGCAGCTGCGTTCAGTTTCACCATTCTTGGCGCGGGAGCGACCTATGCGTTCGCCGGCGATAGCCGCGGCGTGCGCAACGTAGCTGGAACCATCTATAGCGATGTCGGCACAACCTACGGCGCCTACGATTTCAGCGGCAGTAGGGAAGAAGAGCTGCCCGTGTGGGATGGCAATCTCAGCTAGCAATTCAACACGGTCCCCACCAAAGGCGGGGAATCAGATAGAGTAAACCACATGACTACGTGTTCGCGCCGCCTCTTCCTGCTTGGTACCGCCACAACCTTTGCCGGGGCTTACCTCGCTGCTTGCGGCAAGGAGCCCTCGGCGGAGATTGCTGCCACGGAAATCCCCGTCGGCTCAGCCATCATTGTGGACAAGGTGATTTTCGCTCAACCCACTGAAGGGGAGTTCAAGGCATACTCCCAGACCTGCCCACACCAGGGCTCCCTCATTACGAAGATTGAGGGCATGACTGCCACCTGCACTAGCCACTACTCCAGCTTTGACCTCAGCAGTGGTGAAGTTACCGGCGGGCCCAGTCCCAAACCGCTTACAGAGTACGGCGTAGAAAACAACGGTGGAACAATCAAAAAGGTCTCCGCCTAGACGCTATCCCCAGGGACGCAGGGGCTTGAAAAGATGTTTCACGTGAAACCGTGAGGGGCGTCTAGACTCTCTTCTATGATTGAGCGCCTTAAAAGACTCGACCCCCTCATCATCCTCATCCTCTTCGCCGTCGCAATCGCTATCGTTTTTCCCGCACGCGGAAGCTTTGCAGACGGCTTCGATGTCCTCACGAATATCGCGATCGCCCTTCTCTTCTTTCTTTACGGCGCGCGGCTCTCAACGCGAGAAGCCATCAACGGTATCAAACACTGGAAGCTCCATCTCACCATCCTGGTGTTTACCTTCGTGGTCTACCCAATCATCGGCCTCGCACTCCGCCCACTCACCGCGTTCATTCCAAACGATCTTTACTTGGGAATCCTCTACCTCACGCTCGTACCGTCCACGGTGCAATCATCGGTAGCCTTTACCTCAATCGCCCGAGGAAATGTTCCTGGAGCAATCGTCTCTGCGTCTGCATCAAACCTCGCTGGAGTTCTGCTTACGCCATTGCTGGTCATGGCACTCATGGGCGCCGGAGACGGCATCCATATCGATAGCTCAGTTTTCCTTGAGGTTTCTGTCCTTTTGCTCCTACCTTTCGTGCTCGGCCAGCTCACCAGAAAATGGGTAGGAGAACTCGCAGCGAGCAAGGCCACGAAAGTGGTGGACCGTGGCTCCATTGCCATGGTGGTGTATGCGGCCTTTTCGAAAGGAATGGTCGACGGGATCTGGGCGACGATTAGCATATGGCAAATTCTTTTTCAGATTGTGTTCTCCACCGCATTCGTTTTCTTCATGCTGTGGTTGACCAAGGTCGTGAGTAAAAAGTTGGGATTCAGCAGGGAAGACATCATCGCTATCCAATTCTGTGGTTCGAAGAAATCCCTGGCCACAGGCCTTCCCATGGCCTCGGTCATCTTTGCCTCTGGTGGCACGTCTTTGGGGCTTCTCATCCTCCCGCTCATGATCTACCACCAGGTGCAATTGATGATCTGCGCGTCTATGGCGGCTCGCTATTCGCGGGTAGAGTGAGAGCACATGAAAAAGCTTTATGTTCGCACCACCATGACTGTCCCAGAGGTCGGCACCGCCATCCATATCGCAGAACTTGAGGAGATTAACGGGGAAGCCTGCTCGATGCTGCGCATGATCGCGCTCGCGCCGAATGACGCCATCGTCGGCGCCGCAACCCCGACCGCCTCCGTGGGTGATGCCAACATCCCCCAGCAAGTAGTGCCACACCCCGATACCTACGATAAGTTCCCCGACATCGACGCTGAGCTTATCGACGCCTTCCAGTTCCACTCCCTGTGGACAGAGGCCATCGCCCTGTACGGCGACTTTTAAAGCACCAAGTTCACCAACACCATGTACACGGCCGTTCCACCAAAGATGGACAAGCCGGAATTGCGGCGCCAGAGGTGCAGCACGGCAGTAGCCGCTGCACCGACGAGGGGAGCCACCACGCTTCCCGTGTCTTGAGTCTGACTAAACAAGGTATAGACCACCAGAACAGTCATCACACCCACGGGCATAGTGAACCCCAGCATGCTGATGAACTGGCTTCCTTTAAGCGCTTTGACGAATCCGAAAGGCAGCCAACGCAAAAGAACGGTCACTACCCCCACAGGAATCAAAACTGCGAGGATGCTCCCTAGGGTTACTCCGACTGGCAAGACGGCTCCCTCCGTAGAATCATCGCGCTATCGATACGCGGGGAAAGGTAGCGCACCACCAAGAGCAGGAAGTAGGCACTCAGCGCCACCATGAGTAACTGATCGGGGAAAAGGAATCCCGCGAGGACGCCCAGGACCGCCGCGGACAGGGGAAGCGAGTAGTCCTTGTTGTTCTGGAAGGAGTCAATCGCCAGGACGATGAACAAGGCGACGAGGGCGAAATCCAGCCCCTTCACCGAGGGCGGAATAGCCTGGCCTGCCAGCGCACCAATGATGCCCGAGACAACCCACAGCACCTGGCAGAAAAGCTGCACGGTGAAGACAAATGCACCGCTCGGGCGCGAACCGCGGGGAAGGGCGGAGAGGACGGCATAGGATTCGTCGGTCAGCGCGTACGTGGAATAGGCGCGGCCGAAACGATTCCGAATCTCATCGCGTGGAAAGGTCAACCCATAGAAGATGTGGCGGAAGTTGACCATGAAACCCGTCAGTGCGGCAACGGCCGGCGTCACGCCGCCGGTCACCATGGAAATGGCGAGGAATTCCATCGAGCCGGCGTAAATAACGATGGAAAAGATGGGGGTCCACCACCAGTCGAAACCGGTCTGAACCATGAGCACGCCGAAGGCGAGGCCCAGCGGCACCACCCCCACGGCGATGGGCATGCAGGTCCGTATTGCCTTGATGATCTCCGCACGCATGGCAGAGATGTTAGCGCAGAGGGTGGAGAGGAACTCTAATTATCTTCATCGATATAGCGCGGGAAGGTGGCAAACAACGGCAGAGGCATGGCTTGGCGTCGCATGACGTCTGACCACGTGTCTGTCGATCCGGAGGAGACCACGTCTTGGGGCAGAGCGGGGGCCACGTACCACTCACCGCGATCGATTTCCTCATCGAGTTCGCCCGGTCCCCACTCGAAATGCCCGGCAAAAAGGCGCATGCCCTCCACTAATTCGGTGACGGCATCCGGACCCACGCGCAGATCGACGAGTGCCACGCGCGGGGCGAGGCGGCTCAACGAAGGCTGCTTCTCGATGTCGACGCCCTGCTTGGTCAACGCCACACCAATGGCCGCCTGCTGGTCGTGCGGACCACCGATATAAAGAGCCTGCGGCTTAGCCACAACGGGTAGCCACTCCGGCATCACGTTGAAGACAGCAACCTCGGAGCGCTTAGTCAGGTCCACGCCATACGTACGCCCCGCATGCTGCTCGGTGATGAGGATGACCGAGCGGTTGTAGTGGGGCGCGAGAGTGTCGGGAGCCGCCACGAGGAGCTGGCCAGGGGCGGGATCATTGCGCTCGAGGGCGTTGAAAAGTCTGTCTGCGTACATCCCTATCTAGAATTCCACCACTCGCGCAGCTTCGCAATAGCAACCTCGCGCTCCAAGGGGCCTTCCTCCAGGCGCAGCTCCTTGAGGTAGGACCAGGCTTGGCCGACCTCCGGGCCGGGTTCAAGGCCGAGGATCTCCATAATCTCGTTGCCGTCGAGATCCGGGCGCACGCGCGCGAGATCCTCCTTGGCGGCGATATCCGCGATGCGTTCCTCCAACTGATCGTAGGTACGCTGGAGCCGGCGGGCCTTGCGCTCATTGCGGGTAGTGCAGTCTGCGCGCACAAGCTTGTGCAGACGCGGGAGTAGATCACCGGCATCGGTGACGTAGCGGCGCACAGCAGAATCGGTCCACTGGCCATCGCCGAAACCGTGGAAGCGCATGTGCAGGTAGACCAGCTGGCCGATGTCCTCGGTCGTAGCCTTGGGGAACTTCAGCTTGCGCAGGCGCTTGCGGGTGAGCTTCGCGCCCACTACCTCGTGATGGTGGAAGGTGACCTTGCCGTCGGTGGTGTCGCGGGTATCCGGCTTGCCAATGTCATGGAGCAGCGCCGCCCACCGCAGAATCAGGTCGGGGCCGTCCTCTTCCTGCTCCATGGCCTGGCGCAGTACTGTCAGCGAGTGCGCGTACACGTCCTTGTGCTGCGCGTGCTCGTCGGGGGCCATGCGCAACGCCGGGATCTCCGGAAAAATATAATCCGCAATACCGGAGTCAACGAGCAGGTCAATGCCCTTCCACGGCGCGACACCGCAGATGAGCTTATTGAGCTCCACCTGTACGCGCTCTACGGTGATGCGCTGGATTTCAGCAGCCATGTCGATCATGGCGCCGCGCACGCGCTGGGCGACGTCAAACTCCAACTGCGCCGCAAACCGCGCAGCACGAAGCATGCGCAGGGGATCATCGTGGAAAGAAATCTCCGGCGCATCCGGGGTATCGAGGATGCGGTTCGCTAGGTCCGCGAGTCCGCCCATCGGATCGTGGAATTCACGGGTGCCGTCCGGGCGCAGCTCGATGGCCATGGCGTTGACCTTGAAATCGCGGCGCACGAGATCGCCCTCGAGGGTATCGCCGTACATGACCTCGGGGTTGCGGGACTGCCCGTCATAACTATCGGAACGGAAAGTCGTAATCTCAATCTGCTGGCCCTTATAAGCCGCCGAGACCGTACCGAAGTCAATGCCGGTATCCCACACAGTCTCCGCCCACTCTTCAAGAATGGAATAGACCACGTCGGGCCGAGCCGGGGTGGTGAAGTCGAGATCGTTGCCCAAACGGCCAAGTAAGGCATCGCGGACGGAGCCGCCGACGAGGTAGAGGGGGGCGTCGTGAAGCGCAAAGCGCTCCACCAGGCCGCTTAAGAGGCCACTGAGCCGGCTGACGGTAGCGTCCGCGCGGGCAAGAACGCCGATTAGCTGAGTGTCCTGAAAATTCACGGATCGAAGTCTACTACGATTAGCAGGGATGACTAAGAACACGCCAGGGTCCAAACGCCGCCGCCGGCGGGGCGCGGGCCACCGGAACCAGCGCACTGGACGCCCCCAGCGTACGTCCACCAACCGCATGACCACGCGGGATGAGACCTCCGCCGGCGGACTTGTCGTGTCCGGATTGGCGGAAGCCGTCGACGAAAACGGCAACGTGGACTTGTCCCAGATCTATGTGGCGCTCATCGGCAGGTTGGACCGCCGCGGGCGCCTGCTGTGGTCCATGCCGAAGGGGCATGTGGAAAATGGCGAAGCCAAAGAGCTCACCGCTGAGCGCGAGGTCTGGGAAGAAACAGGAATCCACGGTAAGGTCTTCGCGGACCTCGGCATGATTGATTATTGGTTCGTCTCCGATGGGGTGCGCATTCACAAAACAGTGCACCACCACCTTTTGCGTTTTGTGGACGGCATCATGAATGACGAAGACCCGGAGGTCACAGAAGTGTCCTGGATCCCAGTCTCCGAGCTCATCGAGCACTTGGCCTATGCGGACGAGCGCAAGCTGGCTCGCATTGCCCACGACCTCCTCCCGGATCTCGCGCGAAAGGAAGCTGCCGCAGGAAAGGCGACCCCACGGTGAGGTGGCGCGCAGCGGCGGCCATCGCGGCGCTGGCGGTGGGCTGCACCGTCCCCGTGGCCCAGGCACAAACTCCCGACACTGGGATTACTGACTCCCACTATTGGCTCGGCTCCCGCGGTCCCGACGAGCTGGAGCTCAGCCTACTTAGCGCAACGGAGGCGCGGGTAGGGGAGACGCTCGAGCTACAATTGCGCATCCATAACCCAACCGAGAGCGCCGTTGATGATTTGCAGATAACCTCCCGGCGCAGCACTGCCGTGAACTCCACCACCCAGGCACGCCAAGAGCTCGCTGCGGGATCCTTTCCTTATTATGGGGCGACACTCGGCGCGGGAAAGCTTGAACCGGGGGAGAGCCGCGAGCTGACCGTGGAGGTTCCCACCGCATTGGGCAAAGACTCCACGCTGGCCATCACGGAACCTGGCGCCTACCCGCTCCTGTTCACGCTCACCGGCACCCGCGACGGCCAGGCGGCCAGTTTCGCGGAGGAGCGGACAATCCTGGATTTCCAAGGAGAAGAATCGGCTCCCGAAGACGAGAGCGAGCATTCCTTTTCGCTGGTCTATCCTGTCACCGCCGAGGTAGACGTGGTGCCGGGAGATACCGGTGGCGAGGAGCTCATCTTAGAAAGCGAGCAGCTGGCTGAACAGCTCTCCCCGGGCGGGCGGCTCGATCAACTGCTCGACGCCTACCTGCAGCATGATCTGCACGGTTCCGGCTGCATGGCTTTGGACCCCGCGCTTGTCGACGCCGCCGACCGCATGTCCGCCGGCTACACCGTCAACGAGACGCGCCCCTCTACCGCCAAACACCCCACTCGCCTGCGTGATTCCTGGTTTAACAGCGCCGATTCCGATCGCGGCACGCCCGGCGCGGGTTCCCGGGACGCCGCCGCATGGCTGCAGAAGCTCAAACAGGTCGACTGCCGCATGCTCATGCCGTGGGCCAACGCAGACACCGATGCCGTGGCCAAAGTGGGCAATGAGTGGCTCACCCACGAGGCCGTAGAGCAAGGCACAGACACCATCGAGCGCATCCTCGGCGTCCCGCTCAGCACGCAGCTCACCGCGCCGGCCTCTGGGACGAGCGAGCATGCGATGTCCGTTCCGCTGTTGGTGGCGGATAATTCCGAGTGGGTAGGCAAGGCCGCCACCTTTGATGCCTCCCTCGGCGCACTCTTGGCCCAAACCGGATCGAAGCCGCAGACCACCGGGTACTCCAACCCGGAGCTGCGCTACGACTTTTCGATCGATTCGGAACAGGCGAGGGCACTGACGGCGGGGGCGTCGATAAGCGTGGCGTCTGCACAAGAGGAGACCGTGGCCAAGCTGCCGAATTACCAGGACCCTGCCGCCGCACGTGCGGTGATGGAAGCAGCGCAGCGGCTCCTCGATTCTGGGCGCCTCGAACCCCGCCCCGTTACCGCGCTAGAGGTGGAGGAGGGCAGTGGGAGTCCCGGCAGCCCCTACCCGGACCCTTCAGCCTTTCACGACGCCGAGATCACACAGGTAACACAGCAGGCGCGCTATACCGACGAGTTGATGTCCATCATGGTCAACGACCCCGGTATTGCCATGACGCGCTACGACTTCACGGCACCTTTGCGCCACGATCTGCTCACGGCGCTCAGCGCGACCGGCCGCTCCAGCCTGCACGGCTTTCCGACTTCGGTGAAGCAAAGCCGCTCCCGCCTAGAGAAGAACGCGGATATGCTTCGCGAGCTGCGCGCCTCCGTATCCCTCATCCCACCGGGCAACGTGTATACCCGCGTCTCAGAGTCATCGCCGCTGCTCATCGTGGCGGAAAACGGCCTGCCACTGCCTGTCGACGCCCACCTGGCTTATAACGCCCCCGACGGCGCCACGTTGAATACGCAGAACATGATTCACATCCCGGCCAAGGGATCCATTACCGTGTCCATGACCGCTGACCTGCCTAGCAACGCTGACCAGACGTCGCTGCGCCTGTGGCTTGCAACACCATCTGAGCACCTCATTTCGGATCCCATCGACATCACGGTGCAGACGCGTGCCGGTATCGTTAGCGTCTATGGAGTCGGCGCGATCGCCGCGCTCGCCCTCGTCCTAGCTGCCCTGTTCCGTCTGGGTAAGCGGAAGAAAAAGAAGTCTCACGGATAGTTTTCTCTATGACACATGAACCTATGTCTGGTGCCCGTCGACGCATTGTCACGCCCTCGCCGCCGGCACCGGTCCCGGAAAAGCGCGCGCCGAGCGGCGTCGTTGCTGTCGACGACGAACTCGAGGACCGTTCGGGACTGAAGGGCAAGTCTGCCTCGGCCCCGAGTGAGTCCGGCGGCGAAAAGAACTCCGACGGCGCCGTCGTCCGCGCCACCGGTTCCATGGCTATCGCCACGTTGATTTCCCGCATCACGGGATTCATTCGCAACGTGCTCATCGGCTCGTCGCTTGGCCCGGCGATTTCCTCCGCCTTTACCACGGCGAACCAGCTGCCCAACCTCATCACGGAGATTGTGCTGGGTGCGGTGCTGACCTCACTCGTGGTTCCGGTGCTGGTGCGCGCGGAAAAGGAAGATGCCGACCGCGGCGAGGACTTTGTCCGGCGCCTCTTCACACTGGCCTTCTCCCTGTTGGCCACGATCACGGTGCTTTCCTGTATTTTTGCCCCGCAGTTAACGCGCATGATGTTGCCGGAAGACGGCGAGGTCAATGCCGTGCAGGCGACCTCCTTTGCCTACTTGCTGCTGCCACAGATCTTCTTCTACGGACTCTTCGCGCTCTTCCAAGCGGTGCTCAACACCAAGAATATTTTTGGGCCGGGCGCGTGGGCACCGGTGGTCAATAACATCATCTCGATTTCGGTGCTCGTGGCCTACCAGCTGGTGCCGGGCAGTCTGCATCCCGATGCACCCTCGCCGATCACGGACAGGCACGTGCTGCTCCTAGCCCTAGGCACCACGGCGGGCGTGGTCGTGCAATGCCTCATCCTCTTCCCTTATCTCAAGAAGGCAGGCATTAACCTCAAGCCGCTGTGGGGCCTGGATGACCGCCTCAAGCAATTCGGTGGGATGGCCATGGCAATTGTGGCCTATGTGGCGATTTCCCAGTTGGGTTACGTCATCACCTCCCGCGTGGCGGCGCATGCGGATGAAGGCGCGCCCTTTACCTACCAGCAGGCCTGGCTGCTTCTGCAGGTGCCCTATGGCGTCATCGGCGTCACGCTACTCACCGCAATTATGCCGCGTCTGTCCCGCAACGCCGCGGACGGTGACGTCAAGGCCGTGGTTCGGGATCTCACGCTCGGCACGAAGCTGACGTTTATCGCCCTGATTCCGATCGTCATCTTCATGACGGGCTTCGGTATCCCGATTGCCCGCGGCCTCTTCCAATACGGAGCCTTCGACGCCGACGCGGCCGAGCTGCTCGGCCTCACACTGAGCTTCTCCGCCTTTACCCTCATCCCCTACGCCCTCGTGTTGCTGCACCTGCGCGTGTTTTACGCCCGCGAGGAAGCGTGGACACCCACCTTCATCATCGCCGGCATCACGCTGACCAAGGTGGTGCTCTCCCTGTTGGCCCCACACGTTGCGGACTCCCCGGAGCGCGTGGTCATCCTGCTGGGTACTGCCAACGGCTTCGGCTTCGTGGCCGGCGCGGTGATCGGCGGCTTCCTGCTCAAGCGCAAGCTGGGTAGCCTGGGCGGCCGCGCGGTTATCGCGACCACCGTGTGGTCGGTGCTGGCCTCCATCGTTGGCCTAGTCGTTGCTTACGCCTTCAACTACGGCATCAACTTCGTGCTCCCGGCCGAGGTTCCGCCGTTTGTGTACCTGCTCAAGCTCGCCGTCGTGGGCCTGGTCTTCGTGATCGTGACCGGCATCGTGCTCTCGCGTTCGGGCCTGCCGGAAGTCATCAACCTGGGCCGCCAGCTGCAGCGCATTCCGGGCATGTCCCGCTTCATCAAGATCGAGCATGCAGAAGCTATCGAGGTCGAAGCCCCGGAGCAGCTGGAGTTCCAGCCCATCTTCAGCGTGGACGCCTTCAACTCTTCGCCGGTGCCGCCGCCGATGTCTGCCGGTATCGTCCGTGGTCCGCGCCTGGTGCCGGGTGCGCCGGTCTCCGATGGCCGCTTCCGCCTCCTCAAAGACTATGGCTCTGCCGCGGGTACCCGCTTCTGGAAGGCGCGCGAGCAGGCCACCGGCCGCGTGGTGTCGCTGACCTTCGTGGACACCACAGGCGAAGCCCCGATGGCGCCGGCGACCCCGGCCGTGGCCGCCCGCCGCTCCGCCGAGGTCTCCCGCGCCACGCGCCGCCTAGCGGAGATGGAACTGGATGCCGTGGCGGAGAACATCGATATCCTGTCCTACCGCCAGGGCTGCCTCGTCGTGGCGGACTGGGTAGAGGGCACCTCGTTGAAGACAGTGTCGGAGGATGAGGACCTCGATCCGCGCGCCGTGGCCCACGCCTTGGTACCGCTGGTGCGCACCACAGCCGCGGCCCATGCGGCGGACCTCGTGCTGGGCATTGAAAACCGCAACCGCATCCGCATCTCTACCGAAGGTATTGCCACGCTGGCCTTCCCCGCGGTGCTGCACAGCAACGATGAGGAAACTGACCGCTCGGCGTTGGCCTCCGCAATCTCTCTCCTGGTGGACTCCACTAGCCCAACACCGGAGGTGCTACAGGAGATCGCTGCCGACGCCGAAGAGGGCCAGGACTCCGATCTCGAGGACATCGCCCACCGCTTGGCGGTCTTCGCCGGCGACGGCGAGGACGGCGAGGAAACCCTCCAGGTACCGGTGGAGGAGACCCCGCGCAAGGAGGACCCGAGCCCTGCACCGGGCTTCGGCGGCCGCGGTTATTCTGGCTCCGGGATCATCGTGCTCGGTGTGCTGGCTACCCTCTTCGTCGTGGCGATGGCCGCACTCAGCGTGTGGATTCTCTCCCAGGTAGGTAATGAGAAAACTTCCCCCGTGGTGACGAAGAGCGAATCCACGACGGAAACGACCTTCCCCAACGTGCCGCCGGTGATCCTGAAAGACGTAAAGACCACCTCCGTTCCGGAGGGCAAGGAAGTATCTGGTTCATGGTCCACGAAAAAGGCAGACACTGGACTCCTGCTCAGCGTTGACAAGCCCACGCAACTCCGCGCGCTACCGCTTCAGCAGAGCAAGTCCACGGGCGCCAAGTACGAGGTCTATGGCGTTAATACCAAGGATTTTGACCCCACGGATCCTGACTCCGGCAAGCTGACCGAGCTCGCACACGGCACCTTGACGAGCGCACGCCAGGACATCGAGCTCAAGGAGAAGCCCGTGGCCTTCGACGGCGCCCTCATCGTTTTCACCGACATGCCCAAGTCCGGCTCCGTCACACTGAAGGAGGCCACCCTGGTGGGTATCCCGACTAACTAACCCACCACCTCACGCATTCCCCCAGACCTCGATCCCGAAACTCCCTGCTCGCTGACTCAGACGCACCACGCGCTTGACGACGCCCACCTGGGCGGAATCAAGCGGTGGATGCGCCACGCTTGAATAGTTCGTTAAGTATTTCACGTGGGGTTGCGCCGCCGAGGATTTGTCGGGGTGTTTCGTTGAGCTCATTTTGTACCCACGCGACATGTTCGGGTGTGACGGTGGCAAAGTCGGTGCCTTTTTTGTAGAACCGGCGCCTGATCTCGCCGTTGGTGTTCTCGTTGGTTGGTCTCTGCCACGGTGAGTGCGGGTCGCAGAAAAACACCTGGCAGCCGTCTTTGATCTGGACCTGTGCTGTGACAGCCATTTCTGCCCCTTGGTCCCATGTGATGGTTTTTAGCTGCTCGATGTTGAGGTCTTTGACCATGTCCTGCAAGGTTGCGACCACGGTTTGTGAACTGTGCTCATCGGGGAGGTGTCCAAGCAGGGTGTAGCGGCTGGTGCGCTCTACTAGGGTAATCAGTGCGCTTTTGCCGCCTTTACCAATGACAAGGTCGCCCTCCCAGTGCCCGGGGATAGCCCTGTCATCAGCTTCCGGGTTGCGGTGGGTGATCTCAGCACCTTTGATCCAAGGGCGACCGGTTAACACGCCAGCGTTTCGGGCACGACTCTTGCGTGTTGCGCCGCCGCGGATAAGTACGTCTTTAGTCTTCATGACTTCTTCAAGCTCGGCTCGCAGGCTGCCTTTACCTTGAATGTATAAGGCACTGTAGATCGCTTCGTGGGAAATACGCATGCTTTCATCATCGCTGAAAGCATGCTCAAGCCATGCACTAATGCGCCCAGGTGACCACCTGCGGGCAAGGCAATCGATCACTACACCCCGAAGCGTTGGGCTTTCATCGAGCTTGCGTAGTTTTGGCCGCACCATCCGACCAGCAGTAGAAACAGCAGCGTTGTGGGCGTTATACCGCAGCTGCTCTGTGCCGTCCTCATCGATAATCTTCCAACCATTACGGGTGATTTCACGGGCGACGACACTGTGGTGCCTATTTATTTTCTGTGCGATAGCACGTGCCGAATCACCGACACGACATCCCGCTTCAATAGCAACACGGTCTTCAACAGTAAGCCTGCGACCACGCCCTACTAAGGCGTGTTTGTCGAATACGCCGCTAGGAAATCCATCAATGGCTTGAGCTTTCATCGGTGCTGGCATAACAGTATCTTTACCCAGCTTCTTGCCGGTATCTGGCATAGACACCACCGCCTCATCAGGCGTTCGACGGTGTCGCTGCCGGCGTAATTCCGCATACCGTTGCTTCCTTATCCACTGATACACCGTGGAAGGATGCACACCGACCGCATCAGCCACCGTCTGACAGCTCTCACCAGCAAGCACTCGCTCCACGGCCTGGACACGTTCATCAGGTGACAAGCGGGCGCGTCTAGGCCGTACTTCGATTACACCAGCTTTCTTTAACCTACTGTGAAGCACGCCAGTCGATAATCCAACAGTCTGTGCTGCTTGATTGATCGACATACCTGCACACACCAACCCAACGGCCTCACGGACAAACGGATCACGCAGACGACTCGCACGCCTGCCAGGAGGTTCGACACCTCTTACCCTCAACCATCCGTAAACAGTTTCAGGGCCCACACCGACATCACGCGCGACCAGGCTAACTGCCTCGCCCGCAGCCACTCGCTCAACAGCAGCATCCTTAACATCCTTCGGAGTCCAACGCGTCACAACTACCTCCCGGTCGAAGTGGCGCATTCACCCCTTGACAGCACGCTGCAGGTTTCGGGTTCCAGGTCTGGGGCTTTATTGTTCTTGCGATTTCTTCCCTTTACAGACAAGACACGGAGCGTATAATTATTGTTGTCACCTCAACAATCTAGAGAAACCTAGAAGAAACGAGGAACCCATGACTATCACCGCAGGAACCTACACACTGGACGCAGCACACACCACCATCGGCTTCGTCGCCCGCCACGCCATGATCACCAAGGTGCGTGGCAACTTCACCGAGTTCGAGGGCACCCTGAAGGTGGGAGAGAACATTAACGAGTCCGCAGCTACCGCCACGGTGAAGACCGCGTCCATCGATACCAACAACGCCGACCGCGATGCGCACGTGAAGAACGAGGACTTTTTCGACGTTGAGCAGTTCCCGGAGATGACCTTCACCGCAACCAAGTTCGACGTGAACGAGGCAGGCGAGGACATGGTCACCGGTGACCTCACCATCAAGGGCACCACCAAGTCCGTTGACTTCAAGGTAGAGGAGACGGGCGTGGCCGAGGATCCCTTCGGTAACACCCGCCTGGGCTTCGAGGCCAAGACCTCTATTAACCGCACCGACTTCGGCATTGACTTCAACGCCCCGCTGAAGACCGGCGGCGTGCTGGTCTCCGAGTACATCAAGATTGAGCTCGAGGTTTCTGCCATCAAGGAGTGAGCCATCAAGCGCGAAACCTCGCCGTAGGAAGTAGTTCTAAGTTGTTGCCCATAGTGCCCATTTCGGTACTGCGGGCAACAACTTTTTGTTACTGCGTTGTTTGAAACAACTTTGAGCGACTTGCCTGTGATACACGCCGCAGCGGAGTTTAAGATGTAGCGCATGACTACCGCAAACCTCACCCATGCAGAAGCTTCTGCCCGCAGCGCTGCGCTGCGTCTGAGCACCTACCAGCTGCACCTCGACGTCACGAGTGCGCCCACCGACGCCGACTCTTACGAGGTCACCTCGCGCATGAGCTTCACCACCACCGAGCCCGAGACCTTCGTGGATTACTTGGGCAAGGCCGTGCACGCAGTGCGCGTCAACGGCGAAGAGGTGGAAAACACCTTCGACGGCGGCCGGGTTTACCTGAGCAATCTTCCAGTGGGGGAGGAGCTCACCGTGGAGATCACCGGCTCCTCCTATTACTCCCGCACTGGCCAAGGCCTGCACCGCATGCACGACCAAGCCGATGACACCACCTACCTCTACTCGCACCTCGAGCCATCTGATGCCCGCCGCATCTTCCCCTGCTTTGACCAACCGGACCTCAAGGCCAGCTACGAGGTGCACCTCACCGGCCCGGAAGGCTGGCAGCTGCTCAGTAACCAACCGGAGGTCAGCCGCGAGAAGACCGAGGGTGGGGAAGTAGCGCACTTTGCCCCGACCCCGCTGCTGTCGACGTACTTGACGGCGTTTTCGGCGGGGCCGTACGTCGAAAAGCACAGCACCTGGACCGCACCCGATGGATCCCTCAGCGTGGAACTGCGCGCCTTCGCCCGCGCCTCCATGGCGGAGTACCTGGATGATGAAATCCTGCAGGTCACCGCACAAGGCATGGACTTCTTCCACAACAACTTTGGCTATCCCTACCCGTGGGGCAAGTATGATTCCATCTTCGTTCCGGAGTACAACCTGGGTGCCATGGAGAACCCCGGCCTCGTAACCTTTACGGAGCATTACCTCTTCCGTTCCGCCGCCACCCGCGCGCAGCATGCCGGGCGCACGAATACGATCCTGCACGAGATGTCGCACATGTGGTTCGGTGACCTAGTCACCCCGCAGTGGTGGGATGACCTGTGGCTCAAGGAGTCCTTCGCGGAGTTCATGGGCGCGGATTCCTCGGTGCACGCCACCGAGTACACCGAGGCGTGGGTCAACTTTGCCGGCCAGCGCAAGAACTGGGCCTACCTGCAGGATCAGCTGCCCACCACGCACCCGATCAAGGCCGAGATCCCGGACGTGGATGCCGCGCGTCAGAACTTCGACGGCATTACGTATGCCAAGGGTGCTGCAGGGCTCAAGCAGCTGGTGCACTACGTGGGCCGGGAGAATTTCTATGCCGGCGCGCGTGACTACTTCCAGGAGCACGCCTTTGCTGCCGCCACCTTCGAGGATCTCCTTAAGGCCCTGAAGAAGCACACCGACCGCGACCTCGACGCTTGGTCCACAGCCTGGCTGCGCACGTGGGGCCCGGATACGCTGACCCCGGAGTTACACGCGGACGGCGATAGGATTCACGAGTTA
This sequence comes from Corynebacterium aurimucosum, assembly GCF_030408555.1. Classification (NCBI taxonomy): domain Bacteria; kingdom Bacillati; phylum Actinomycetota; class Actinomycetes; order Mycobacteriales; family Corynebacteriaceae; genus Corynebacterium; species Corynebacterium aurimucosum. The sequence goes on from NZ_CP047048.1 coordinate 2,709,288, forward strand.
GCTATCGCTGTCGAGGCGGAGGACACCACGCGCCCGCACCGCCTCAACGTGGCGCTGTTCGATAACTCCCTGAAGAAGTACGCCACCCTCGACGTCGATCTGGAGGGCGAGCGCACTATCCTCGACGAGGCTTCTGGGCTTCAGGCACCGGCGTTGTTGCTGCTGAACGACGGCGACCACACCTACGCCAAGGTCCGCTTCGATGAGACCTCCTTGAAGACCATTCGCGCGCGCTTGTCTGAAGTTCCGGATGAGCTCTCCCGAGCGGTCATCTGGACCTCCCTGTGGAACCTCACCCGCGATGGCGAGTGGCCGGTGCGCTCCTACCTCGACACCGTGCTGAAGCACGCTCCGGCGGAGTCCAACCCGACGCTTCTGACCACGGCCTTTGCCAATGCCCGCTATGCCATCGACCACTTCGTTAGCCAGGAAGAAGGCGAGGAGATTCGCTCCGATTATGCCGAGCGGCTGTGGGAGGTGCTGCAAGACGCCCCGGCTGGTTCCGACGCGCAGCTCACCTTCGCCCGAGCCGCCATTCAGGCGCTCGCGGCCACCCCGGAGGAATCCGGCACGCAGCGCCTGCGTGCGCTTTACGACGGATCCCTCGACGGCCTCGCCCTCGACCCGGATATTCGCTGGGCCATCCTCCGCGCCTTGGCCGCCCGCGATGCCATCAGCACCGAGGAGCTGGAGGCTGAGAAGGAGCGCGATAACACGCTCACCGGTGCCGCCGCCTACCTAGGCGCCTCCCACGCCTTCCCATCTGCCGAGCTCAAGCGCGAAGTCTTTGACCTCGTGCGCACGCCGGGCACGTACTCCAACGCGGAGGTGGATTCCCTGCTCGCAGCGTTCAACGCACCGCGCTCAGCCCACCTCACCGAAGCCTTTGCCCAGGAGTATTTCGATTCTCTGGCGAAGCTCTGGACGGAGCATCCCATCGAGATTGCCAACCGCCTCGTGCGCGGTCTTTACCCAGATCTCGCGATGGCCGACGCCGCCACCAGCGAATTCCTGAGCAAAGATCGTCCGCGCGCGCTGCGCCGCGTGCTGCTGGAATGCCAGGATGCACTGCGTCGTGCGTACCGTGCCCGTGCCGTGCAGTAAGCACGGCACATTAAACGCGGCACGTGAGACGCTTCGCGTAGCGGATAGCAGAATCTTCCCGTAAACTCGCAACCACATCAACGGGGGGACAATCACAAACCATCGGCTTCGGCCGGGGACTGTGTTGACCCACTTGTCATTGCTCAAGTTTCCGGGGGGATTCTTAGTGTCAGCACAGCCGACCGATCGTGAACTCGTCGACGCCTTCATTGGTGGAGATACCAAGGCCTTTTCGGCAATCGTCGAAAAGCACCGCGCGCGCCTGACCGCCATGGCGCGACGCTATACGCGCAACGATGATGATGCGCAGGACATTGTGCAGGAGGCCCTGCTCAAGGCCAGCTGCAACATGGCCTCCTACCGGCACGATGCCACCCTGAGCACGTGGCTGCACCGGCTGGTAATGAACTCCGGCTATGACTTCCTCAACCATCGCTCCAACCGGGAAAACGCCTCCCTCGATGCAGAGATCATTGAGGATGACCGCAATTATGCGCTCGCGCACAACCCCAGCGAAAACCTGGCGGAACGCATCACGGTGGCCCAAGCGATGGAAACCTTGCGCCAGGACCAGCGCGAGGCGCTGTACCTCACCGACGTGGCTGGTTATCCCATCGATACCGTGGCCAAGGTGCAGGGTGTTGCGCCGGGCACGGTGAAGTCGCGCCGAGCCCGGGCTCGGCAAGTGTTGCGTGCGGCGATAGACTGAGGGCGAGTAGAATCTGAGTCTTACTTAAAAAGAATCGTTTCAAGGGAGTTTTTAGTGACTATCCACGATGTCGCCATCGTCGGCTCCGGCCCCGCCGGCTACACCGCAGCGCTCTACGCAGCACGCGCCGAACTCAATCCCATCGTCTTCGAGGGCTTTGAATACGGTGGCGAACTCATGAACACCACCGAGGTCGAGAACTACCCAGGCTTCCAGAAGGGAATCATGGGCCCTGAGCTTATGGAAGAGATGCGCGCTCAAGCCATCCGCTTCGGTGCCGACCTTCGCATGGAAGTTGTAGATTCCATCGAGCTCGAAGGCGAGGTGAAGAAGCTACACGTGGGCGACGAGGTTTATGAAGCCCGCGCTGTCATCCTCGCTACCGGTGCCGCTCCGCGCTACCTGGGTATTCCGGGCGAATCTGAGCTGACCGGCCGCGGCGTGTCGGCGTGTGCCACCTGCGATGGCTTCTTCTTCAAGGACCACAACATCGCCGTCGTCGGCGGTGGCGATTCCGCCATGGAAGAGGCCACCTTCCTCACCAAGTTCGCCGAGACCGTCACCATTATTCACCGCTCGGAGAACTTCCGCGCCTCCAAGATCATGCTGGAGCGCGCCAAGGAGAACCCAAAGATCAAGTGGCTGACCAACACCACCGTCGAGCGCGTCCTGGAGAAGGACGGCAAGGTCGGTGCCCTCGAAGTCAAGAACGTGCTGACCGGTGAGACCAGCGAGCTGGATTTGACCGCCATGTTCGTAGCCATTGGCCACGACCCGCGCTCCGGCTTCCTCAACGGCCAGGTAGAGACCGATGAGGCTGGCTACGTGGTGGTACAGCAGCCCTCCACTAAGACCTCGCTGCCAGGTGTCTTTGCCTGTGGTGACTTGGTGGATGACCACTACCAGCAGGCCATCACCGCTGCGGGCTCCGGCTGCCGCGCGGCCATTGATGCGGAACATTTCCTGGCTGAGAACCGTTAGTAATCACATGAGCAACATTAAAAACGTCACTACTGATTCCTTCCGCGCTGACGTCGTAGAGGCAGGCAAGCCAGTCGTCGTGGACTTCTGGGCCGAATGGTGTGGTCCGTGTAAGAAGCTGTCCCCGATCCTTGAGGAGGTCGCCGAAGAACTCGGTGAGGACGTCTCCGTAGTCAAGGTCAACGTGGATGAAGAACGCACTTTGGGTGCCATGTTCCAGATCATGTCCATCCCATCTGTGCTGATTTTCAAGGACGGCGAGAAGGTCGATGAGTTCGTTGGCTTGCGTTCCAAGGCCGACATCGTGGCGCAGGTAAAGAAACAGCTCTAACTGGTATTCTTTAACTCGTTGTTGGCGCACTGTAGTGCGCCTCCTTGATCACGAAAGGGGTAGGTGTGAACCGCGTTTTACGTGTAGGTGACCAGAGCGTTCGGGTCGCCGAAGCACGCGCAACCCTTGCCCGCCTCGGCCTGATGACTGACTACCAGGGGACGTTGTCCGACTGGAAGAAGCAAAAGTACTCCGAAGCCGATAAGCACTTTGATAGCGAGCTAGCGGAAGTACTTAAGGCCTTCCAGCAATCACGCGGCATTGTGCCCAGCGGCGATATCGATGAACTCACTTTGCGTGAACTGCGCCAAGCCTCCTACACCTTGGGTGCGCGCGTGCTGGCCTATGAGCCTGGCAACGTGCAGGTGGGCGACGATGTCTCCCAGTTGCAGCAACAGCTCCAGGAGCTCGGCTTCTACCAGGAGCGCATCGACGGCAATTTCGGTGCCCGCACCTATGCAGCGCTGGCGGAATACCAATTGAACTCTGGACTGCGCAGTGACGGAATTTGTGGCCCGGAGACCATCAACGCGCTCAACCTACTGGGTCGGCGCATCACCGGCGGATCAGCGCACAACATCCAAGAGCGCGAGCGCGTCCGCAACGCAGGGCCCCAATTGGCCGGCAAGCGCGTTGTCATCGATCCCAGCCTGGGCGGTTTCAACAAGGGCCGTACGGTCAAGGGCCGCTTTGGTGACATCACTGAGGAAGAGATCCTCTGGGATTTGGCCGAGCGAGTTGCTGGCCGCATGATTGCCGCCGGCATGGAGACCATCATCTCCCGCCCGCGTACCGATGATCCCTCTATTCATGATCGCGCCGACATTGCCAATGCCTTTGGCGCTGACTTGGTCATTTCGCTCGCCTGCGACGAGTACCCCACAGAGAAGGCCAATGGCGTAGCCACCTTCTACTTCGGTTCTGAGTCCGGTAACTCCTCGCTCATTGGTGAAACGCTCTCCGGCTTCATCCAACGTGAGATCGTCGCCCGTACCGAACTGGGTAATTGCCGCAACCACGGCCGCACCTGGGCACTGCTGCGCCTGACCCAGATGCCGGTGGTGCAGGTCGTGCTGGGCTACCTAACCAGCCCCAAGGACGTGACTATTCTGGCCAACCCAGATCGCCGCGATGACATCGCCGAGGCCATCGTCGTCTCCGTCAAGCGCCTGTACCTTCTTGACGATGACACTGCCGTCACCGGCACCTACCGCTTCGACGAGCTGCTGCGCGCGGAGCGCTCTTCCTAACGAGCTTAGGGGGAACCATCCTGTATCTAGGCTAGGGCGCGGGCGAGGAGGTCCTCCACGGCGGCAGCCGTCAGCAGATCGAAAGCTGGGGGCAGCTCGAGTCGCAGGCGCGGGGTAATGGGGTGATCACGCTCCACCCTGAAACCGGCGGATTCCAGCGTTTCCACCGGTAGTAGGCCAATACGGCCGGGCTTAGCCCGCAGGAGATTCTCGGCGGCGCGAGCATCGCGGTAACCAAAGGCCTCAACGGCGCTAGCTTCGCGGGAGGTGAGGTGCATGATGGTGGCATCGAGAAGCACCGCCTCCAGGCCCTTCGCCGCGCGGTGCGATTTCACGAAAAGCGAGGACACCAGCACCGCGTCCTCCGAGACGGGGGAGGTGGGTAGCTTCGCGGCACCGGGGGCAAGATCGGGCGGGCAAAAGAACACTGTGGCCTCATCACCCACGGTAAAACCGCACTCACCACAGCGCAGCAGCGTGGCACTGATCCATGCTTCCTTCTCGAAAACAGGATCAGCGACCGTGGTCTTCAGCTCCCAGAAGATGGATCGAGCCGCCAAGGGGTTGATGGCAACACCTTCCTTGACGGCCTGAACGAGCATGGTCAGCTAGCTGCTTTCCTTACCCTCAATGAGGGCCAGAATACGCTCGAAATCTTCCTGGTCGCCGAATTCGACGACCATCTTGCCTTTGCGCTTGCCCATGGTGACGGTGACCTTGGTGTCGAAGCGATCGGCCAAGCGCTCAGCGGAATCAGTAAAGAATTGCGGCTGCGGGGCGGCAGGTTTCTTGGTTGGCTCAGCCGGCTTACCGTCCCGCTTATACAGGGTGACGGCTTCCTCCGTAGCGCGCACGGACAGGCCCTCGGCCACAATGCGGTTGGCAATGAGCTCCATGGCTTCAGCATCCGGCAGGCCCAGTAGCGCGCGGGCATGGCCACCGGACAAGGTGCCAGCGGCAACGCGCTTCTGCACATTGACCGGCAGCTTGAGCAAGCGGATCATGTTGGTGACTTGAGGGCGGGAGCGGCCGATGCGATCAGCCAGCTCGTTCTGGGTCACGCCGAATTCTTCCAGCAGCTGCTGGTAGGCGTGAGCCTCTTCCAGCGGGTTGAGCTGTACGCGGTGGATATTCTCCAAAAGCGCGTCCCGCAGGAGGTCATCATCCTTGGTATCGCGCACAATGGCCGGGATGGTGGCCAGGCCCGCCTTGGAGGAGGCACGCCAGCGGCGCTCACCCATGATGAGCTCGAAGCCACCCTCCTCAGCGGGGCGCACAACGACCGGTTGCAGCAGGCCAAACTCCTTGATGGAGTGGACCAGCTCCGCCAGCTCATCCTCGTCGAAGACAGTACGTGGCTGCTTCGGGTTGGGCATGATATCCCCGACGGAGATCTCGCGGTACGTCGCACCAATCACCGAAGGCTTGGCCTGCCGCTTCTTCGAGCCAGAAGACTGCTGGATGGTGGGCGCTCCCTGCACCTTTTTCGGCGCAGATCCGTGAGCCCCGCCTGTCGAAGCGCCAAGGATAATGTCGGCCGCCGAATCCCCCAGGCGCGGTTTACGGGAGGGCGCACCCGGGCCGGATGGAATGAGCGCGGCCAGGCCCTTGCCTAGGCCGCCCTGGCGCTGCTCCGGCTTCTGCTCTGCCTTCTTATCTGCCACGGTGTCCTATCCTTCCAATTCCGCGAAAATCTCTGGGCTCACGCCAATGGCACCCGTGGTGGGGTGCGGTGTGTAGTCTCCGCGCTTATCCAACTCGCGCGCGGCGGCGGAGTAGGCGCGAGCACCCGTCGACGACGGGTCATAAGCGATAACTGTCTTACCATAGCCCGGTGCCTCCGAAACGCGAACGGAGCGCGGGATAACGTTGCCCAAAACGACGGCGCCGAATTGCTCGCGCACCTCATTGGCCACCTGTTCAGCCAGCTTGGTGCGGGCATCGAACATAGTCAGCAGCACGCCGGAAATGTGAAGGTCCTCGTTGAGGTGCTCCCGAATCATGGAAATATTGCCCAGCAGCTGGCCCACGCCCTCCAAGGCGTAGTACTCACACTGGATGGGAATAATAACTTCTTCTGCACACGTCATCGCATTGATGGTGAGCAGGCCTAGGGAAGGTGGGCAGTCGATAAAGACGTACTCAAAGCCGTGCTCCTCAAGGAAGCCGTTGTGCAGAGCGTCATAGAGGCGGAACTCGCGGCGAACCAGGGAGACCATTTCGATCTCTGCACCGGCGAGGTCGATGGTGGCTGGGATGCAGTAAAGGCTCTCATCGTCGGGGGAGTGCTGCATCGCATCCTCCGCGCTGCAGTCCCCCAACAAAACCTCATAGCTGGATTTAGTGCCGGAAGTGTGCTCCGCTCCTACTGCGGTGGAGGCATTGCCCTGCGGGTCCAAGTCGATCACCAGGACCTTCTTGCCGGCCTCAGCGAGCGCGGCGGCAAGGTTGACGGCGGAGGTGGTTTTACCCACGCCACCTTTCTGGTTCGCGATGGTGATAAGACGAGGATGAGTCATGCCGTCTACTTTAGTTCACACGCGGGACACGGATAATCGTGGTGCCGTGGATGGTCATGACCTCGGCTTTTCCGCCACCGGCGCGCTTGATATCCGCAGCGTCGCGCTCCAGTTCCTCGTAGACAGAGGAACCCTTCAACGCGATCATCTCCCCGCCCTTGCGCACCAGCGGCAGGGACCACTTGGCCAGTTTGCCCAGCGGGGCCACGGCGCGGGAGGTGACGATGTCGGCACCCTTAACGGCCTTTTTGACCGGGCCCTCCTCGGCGCGGCCGCGAATGACGGTGACGTTATCCAGCCCCAGTAGGTCGACGACCTCGTTGAGGTAGGTCGAGCGTTTGAGCAACGGTTCGATGAGGGTGATCTTCAGATCAGGGCGCGCGATCGCGAGCGGGATGCCGGGCAGGCCGGCGCCACTGCCGACGTCGATAAGCGTGGCGCCCTGCGGCATGACTTCGGCGACCACGGCGCAGTTGATGAGATGGCGCTCCCAGAGGCGCGGGACCTCGCGGGGGCCTATAAAACCACGGGTGGACCCGTCCGTAGCCAGCGAATCGTGGTATTTCTGCGCGAGCGGCAGACGCGATCCGAAGACGTCAGACGGGTCCAGTGGCACAGTGTCGGACACAGATTCAGTCACTGTGAAAACTCCTGGGTTAAGTTCTAGTTATTGTTCTTACGGCGCTGCTTCTTGGAGCGATTATCCTTCTTGCGTGCGCCCGGCTTCGGAGCAGAGGTGCGCTTGAGCTCAGCCTTCGCGGCTGCCTCCTCTTCTTCCTCGCGGTCCATCTTGGCGTAGACGATGCGGGTCTGGAAAAAGGTCCACACGGTGTTGGCCAACATGTAGAAGAGAAGGCCGATGGGCCAGATGAAACCGGAGAACACCAGCATTGCCGGCATAAACCACAGCATCATCTTGTTCATCATGGCCATCTGCTGTTGCATCATCTCCGCATTCTGGCCCTGCGGGGTAGCGGTCTTGCCGGCGGCGCGGCGAGCCTCCTGACGGTTCAGCGTCATGCGGGCGTTGAAGTGCGTCAGCGTCGCAATGATGGCAATGAGCGGCACGATGATGACGGCCGCCTGCGCGGTGGTGGTTTCCTTAATGATCTCCAGACCGGAGTTCAGGCGTAGGTTGGCCACCAGCGGCACACCGAAGATCTTGGCATCGACGAACTCCTTCACCAGCGCGGGTTCGAAGATGTAGTTGGCGATGGAGGCGTTCATTTCCTCCGACATGGCGTCACCCGCCGGGTGGCCAATGCCACCGGCGACAGCAACAGTGCGGTCGAAGGAGCGCAGCACGTGGAACAGACCAATGAACATCGGGATCTGCGCGAACATAGGCAAGCAGCCCGCCACCGGGCGCACGCCAGATTCCTTGTAGATGCGCTGCATCTCCTGCGCCGCCTTGGTCTGGTCATTGGCGTACTTGGTGCGCAGTTCCTGGATTTGCGGCTGGATCTCCTGCATCTTGCGGGAGGAGCGCAGCTGCGTGATGGTCGGCTTGACCATGATGGCCTTAAGCGTCCACGTCAGAAGAACGATGGCAATGATCCAGGTTCCGCCCCATGCGGAATCAAGAACGAAGCTCAAGAGCCAATGCCAGAACCACAAGACGGCTGAAATTGGCCAATAGATGAAATTAAGCACGAGAGTTGTTTACCTCAGTTGTTGTTTGGTCGGTACCGGATCAAACCCGCCCGGGTGCCAGGGACCGCACTTGCATAACCTGGCAAGCGCCATGCCCGTCCCCTTGAAGGCTCCATGGATGGAAATGGCTTCGAGGGCATAGGCACTGCACGTCGGTTCAAAACGACAGGTGGAGACCATCTTAAGGCCTGACAAGTGCTTTTGGTAGAAGCGCACCCCGTGAACTAGGACTCTTCCGAAGCCGCGGGCTTCGGGAATCTCCTCACCTTGGGAGTTCAGATATCCCATGTGCGTAGCGCTTTGCGGATATCACGCTCAAGGCGCTCACTGGTGGCATCACCGCTGGCGGGCAAGGCGCGGATAACGATGTCAACGTTGGCGGGCAGCATTGTCCCTTTGACACCATCGCGCATGAAGGACATGCACACATGACGAAGCCGTCGGGAGGTGCGGTGGCGAACCACGGCATTCCCGACGGCCTTCGACACGATGAGACCGAACCGCGGCCCAGTGGCCGCGATGGCGTCTTCACCGTCATTAAAGCGCAAATGCACGACGACAGTGCGCGTGCCCGCCCGGCGCCCGCCCTTGATGGTCCTCCGAAATTGCCTCGGAGATGTGAGCTTGTGCTGGGCTGGAAGCATGAATTAAGCGGTGAGCTTAGCGCGACCCTTCTTGCGACGAGCGGCGACGATGGCGCGGCCGGCGCGGGTGCTCATGCGGGTACGGAAGCCGTGCTTGCGAGCACGACGACGGTTGTTCGGCTGGAAGGTACGCTTACCCTTTGCCACGATTAACTCCTTGAAGTTGTTGGTGGATGGCACAGCTTCGCGCCACTGGTGGCGCTGGGCTTAAACATCCACTGATGAATGGTGTACGTGGGGATAAGGCTTCGCACTTTAAGCGCCGTGAGGCGTGGCGAGGCATTCCCACATGCAACATGTGCACCATGCACTGTTGCGATAGACCATCACAGGTTACGTGACAGATAGTGCGCGAAACAAATCGACACACTGGGTGTCCCCGAAATTACAAAGATGTTTTTATCCGCAGCTAGAACGCCACTTTTTGCCCACATGCTGCGCGGCAAGCGCCGCCTCCTGCCGTCCACCCACCGCGCTAGGCGCCACTGTGTCAAGCGCGCATAAAAGCGCGTTAGACAGCGCCCTTATAACGCGGTACAACTGAGGAATCTAATTCCACAGTCACCCACAGGATGTGGATAACTCTCAATCATAACTTGAGACTTTTGCTGTTTGCGCAGGTCAACTGCGTTAAGGAGCCAATTCATAGTTATCCACAGCCATGAGATAGGCTGTGGATAAACCACCTATTCACACCTGTGGATAACTTTGTGGAAACCGAGGTTACGCGCTAAAACATCGTGTGGAATCTCCGGTGGAAATCACAAACTTCTTGTGATTTCTCGTTCCGTATCTCTTTCTTATCCATCCGTCCATCCCCGATTCTCACCCAGAGTCACGCAGTAAATATTTGGTTCTCAAGGCCACTTCTTCCCAGAATCAAATAGGTGTGGCCGCCTCTTCGGCAGCACCGCGTGAACTCTAACTACACAGAAGGTAGGCGTT